>JBCCYN010000111.1:0-16156 GCA_039189655.1 Pseudomonadota bacterium
CGAAGCCGTGGAGAAAGCTGGCGGTTCCGTAGAAATCCTTGCGCCGGCGAAGACCCCGGCCGCGAGCTAGACTATTGCAAGTCGCCCGTCCGCCAGTGCGCGGACGGCGCCCAATGAAGCGCTGCCGCCACTGCGGGAATTTGGCGCGGCTCCGCGCCAGAGCGCGACATCGACCCGGTTCAGTTGTTATAGCTACGCGATGAAACGCGCCGGGTCAGAGCTTTGGTAAGTATCGATCTTCGGGAAAACCTCGATCTCGGACCTTACATTCAGATCGCCGACGAAAATCTGAACCTCATTTCCATTTTCGACGATCTTCGTTACGACCGCTCCGACGCCGATATACTTTCGCCTGCCATGCGGGTTCACGCCGTAAAGCAGCTGGGCGCTATCGGCTTTAAGCAAAAGTCCGGCACGGTGCTGGTGCATAGCGATCTCGATGTGCGCTGCCTGATCCCAAAATTTCACGCTTTGGGCGCATCACCGTTTGACGTCACCCGCTACACTCCCAGGCGCGAGCAGGACTTTTACGTCCTCACCCCGACCCAGACCGCCTGCCAGTTCATCGACAATTACGCCCTGGAGGACGCGGTGGAGAGGACCCGGGCCCTCATCGCCAAGCAGCCCATCAACCTTTACCGCCTGATGGACTATCTGGAGCGAAAACCCACCCACCAGGATTTTCTCCAGGCAATCGGGCACCTAAAGTACGTGCAGAGAACGGCCGTAAGCTCCGAGCCCCTCTGCCGGCGCCGTCCTCTGGGGTAGCCCAGAAGACGATTTGGCATCCGCGCAGGGGTAGTTGGGGCTGTGCCCTCGGCGAACCCGCCCACAGGATTTGTGCTCGGCGGCTGAGCTAAGTGTGGAGTGTTTTCATGCGCCTTATTTGTGTGGTCGTCCTTAGCCTTTGGTTTGTTGCGGCAGAGCGCGAGGCCATGGCCGACTGGGCGCTTTGGACCGACGCCAGCAGTGTCACCGCCAGGGAAAGGGCTGGCGGTGGCGGCATGGAACTCAGGATCACGTGCAACAACCGCGGCTATTCTGGGCTGCAATTCTCAGGCTACACCGGAACAGGCCTCAGTCTTGAGGACGACGTCTCAAGCGAGCTCTACGCGAAAATCACATCCGCCCGCGGCACCGTGGGTTTTCGCTTCCCCGTACACTACTACCTGCCCGACCAAACCCATGTGTCCAGCGAACCGCTGGCGGCGGATTTCCTGGCCGTTTGGGCCGCGGGCAGGGAGATGACGTTTTTGGGCGCTGACGGCAGCGTTGTGGGGACCTGGTCCCTCAGCGGAACGTCCGCTGCGCTCAACGCCATGCGGGAGGCCTGTGGCCAGGATGCGCTGAGCGGTGCGCCGGCGATTGTGCCGCTGAGCACCCTTCCGGCCGCCACCGGAAGTGCTCCGGCGCCGGTCGCGGCTTTGACCGGGCGCGATGGCGCGGATGCATCCGGTCCCTCGGGAGGTGGAGGCGGCGACGGAGCCTTTCGCAATGAGGCCATCCGCGCTGAGGTCCTTTCCATGCTCGAAGGGAACGACCTTTGCGACACGGGGGTGCCGGCCCACATCTCCCGCGAGGCCGTTATCGTGCGGGACCTCACTGGCGACGGTCACCTCGATGCCATCGTGGACTACAACTACATCAGTTGCGGCGGCTTTCGTCCCTTCTGCGGCGTCCAGGCGTGCTCAGTGGACCTATTCGTCAATCGCGGCGGTCGCCTTGAGGAGAGCAAGAACCTCCTCTCCATCTCGATCAAAGTGGAGCCTGGCAACCGTCCTCTCATCCGCGCAGTGGCCCACGGGGGGAAGCCCTATGCGGTGCGTTGGAATGGCTTCGAGTTTGAGTTCGTCAGATAGCCAGGCGCGTCGCATCGCCGGAGCGCCGGTTTGCTTGTGCGGCTACGGCTCGAACGCCACTGCGGCCAGAGGCGCCCAGGGTCCCCCGCGATACCACCAAAGCTGGAGGCCTTCCGCCCGCGCCGAAAACGGTGAAAATTCGGCAGACAGCGTCCCGAGTGTTTCGCGAGCCTGCTGCGGTGACACCTTGTTTTGAACCGTCACGTGGGGACGGAACTTTTCGCGATCCTGGCGGGTGAGCACATCGCCGAACTGCGCTGCGAGGTTTTGCCGAAGCGCCTGGAGCGTCGCCGACGAGAGTTTATAGGCAACACCACGGCCCAGCGGCATCAAGCCCTCCACGGCAACGGAAAACGGCTCGCGGCGGGCCTCGCCAGCGACGGTTTTTAGGATCGCGTCCGCATCCGCCCCGGGTAGGGCGTGAAACAACGTGAGGTGGGCCGGGATCTTGTTGAGGGCAGGCGGAAAATAGCTTCGCCGTTGGCGCTCGAAGAAGTCGGCGGTTCCCTCGTCAAACTGAAGCGTCAGGATGATAGGATCGGTATTCATCGGCGGCGCGCATCGCCGGAATTGCCGCTCTCTTGACATTCGCCGGCGCAAGTGGACCTTGCGGCGCGTTCCCCCCAGAAAGGCCAATGGTCATGCATCGCTACCGCTCCCATTCGTGCGTCGCTCTCCGTGCTGAGGACGCTGGGACAAATGTGCGCCTGTCGGGCTGGGTCCACCGGGTGCGCGATCATGGCGGCCTGCTGTTTATCGATCTGCGCGACCACTACGGCATTACCCAGGTGGTGGCCGACCCGGACTCGCCGGCCTTCAAGACCGCTGAAACCGTACGCTCCGAGTGGGTGATCCGCATCGATGGCGAAGTGAAGAAGCGCGACGCGGACGTGGTGAACGACAAACTTCCCACCGGCGATGTGGAAGTCTTTGCCCGCGACATCGAGGTGCTGAGCACAGCGCCAGAGCTGCCGGTGCCCATCTTCGGCGAACCGGACTATCCGGAAGAAACCCGCCTCAAGTACCGCTTTCTCGACCTGCGCCGGGAAACGCTCCACAACGACATCGTCAAGCGTGGCCAGATCATTTCCTCCATCCGCCGCCGGATGACCGACGCCGGCTTCATGGAGTTTCAAACGCCCATCCTTACGGCGTCTTCGCCCGAGGGTGCGCGGGATTTTCTGGTTCCCTCGCGTCTTCACCCCGGAAAATTCTATGCGCTGCCCTAGGCGCCCCAGCAGTTTAAGCAGCTGGTGATGATCGCGGGCTTTGACCGCTATTTTCAGATCGCCCCGTGCTTTCGCGATGAGGACGCCCGGGCCGACCGCTCACCGGGCGAATTTTATCAGCTCGACATCGAGATGAGCTTTGTGGAGCAGGAGGACGTTTTTGGCGCCGTGGAGCCGGTCCTGCGCGATCTCTTCGTAGAATTCGCCGACGGCAAGCCGGTCACCCAAACTTTTCCGCGCATCCCCTACCGGGAGGCCATGCAAAAGTATGGCACCGACAAGCCGGACCTTAGAAACCCCATCGAGATGCAGGATGTGACCCAGCATTTCGCCGGCTCGGGCTTTAAAGTTTTTGCCGGGATGATCGAGAAGGATTCTCGCGTCAGGGTGTGGGCGATCCCCGCAATAACTGGCGGTAGCCGCGCGTTTTGCGATCGCATGAACGGGTGGGCCCAAAAGGAGGGCCAAAAGGGTCTGGGCTACATCTTTTGGCGTGAGGGCGAAGAGGGCGGCGCCGGTCCCGTAGCCAAGAACATCGGAGTTGAGCGCACCGAAGCTCTGCGCGCTCAACTCGGTCTTGCGGCGGGCGATGCCACCTTTTTCGTTGCCGGCCGCCCAGAGCAGTTTTCGCGCTTCGCAGGTGAGGCGCGGGTCAAAATTGGCGATGAGCTGGGCTTGGGCGAAAAGGACCGGTTCGAGTTCTGCTGGATCGTCGACTTCCCCATGTTCGAGACCGACGAGGAAAGCGGCAAGATCGACTTTTCGCACAACCCGTTTTCCATGCCCCAGGGCGGGCTCGAAGCACTGGAAACCCAAGACCCGCTCGACGTGGCTGCGTACCAGTACGACATTGTCTGCAACGGCATTGAGCTTTCGTCCGGCGCGATCCGGAACCACAAGCCGGAGATCATGAAGAAGGCGTTTGCCATCGCCGGCTATGACGAATCCGTGCTCCAGGAAAAGTTCGGCGGCATGCTCTCGGCCCTGCAGTACGGGGCGCCGCCCCACGGGGGGATCGCGCCCGGCATCGACCGGATTGTCATGCTCTTGTGCGGCCGCGAGAACCTGCGCGATGTCACCCTCTTCCCCATGAACCAGCGGGCGGAGGACCTGATGATGGGCGCACCTTCGGACGTTTCTCCGGCGCAGCTCCGCGAGCTTCACATCCGCCTCAACCTTCCAGGCTGATGGGGGAGGGCGCTGCTGGTTGTCGGCGGCGGAAAGACGCAATCAGCGATCTCCCCTAGCGCCCATCCCGTGCCGTAGCCGCTGTAAGGTGATGGCATAGGAAAACGGGTGCCCACGATGCGGGCAGCTCGCAGGCGGATGAGGGCTCAGAAAGGGGATGGCGCGATGGCAAGACGCTTGATGGTTTTGGCTTTGGTTGTGGCAATGGCGACGGCTGTTGCCAGCACTGCAAGGGCCGATCAGGCCGGCGATGAGGCGGCCATCCGTGCCGCCGTGGATGGTGGGATTGCAGCACTGAACGCCATGTTCGCCGGTGATCCAGAACCGTTTCCAGCGCTTTACTCCCACGGCGATGACGTCACATACATGGGCGCTGAAGGCACCTACCGGATCGGGTGGGAAGCCACCTACGCCGACTGGAAGGAGCAGGCTGCCAAGAGCCTGGGCGGCAAGGTCATAGCCGAAAAGGTCCACGTCATCGTCAGCGGTGACATGGCCACCGCCACCCACATCACCAAAGGCACCGCAACCACCGACGACGGCCGGACCGTGGAGCAGCGCGTGCGCGAGACGAGCGTCTTCCGCAAAGAGAACGGCGCCTGGAAAATGATCGGTCATCAGGCCGACAATTATCCCGTGTGGGTGGACGTGGTGGACCGCAAGTAGTGGCTGGGTGCTTTGGCGCTTGGCGCGTCATTCAACGGTGATGGTGCGCTCCATCTCGTCGATGACGGCGCCCTCTCGCACGATGGCGTAGCGCATTTTGTAGATCCCTGGAGCGAGGCCGTCGGGGCGTCGCTTCCCGGCAAACCGCATGGACTGCGCCTGATTGCGCTCCTGGGGCATTTCTTCGTCCAGCTCAATACCTGGCCCGGTCAGCGTCAGCTGATGACGATCGTTCGCCTCCGCGCCAAACACAAGCCCGTAGGCGACGATCGCCGCTGCGTCCCGGCCTAACGAGTCTTCCAGCCCAAGGTCCTGGATCTCTTCAATGGTCACAGGCGCGCCGGCAAAGCCCGCCGCCAAAATGGCCGTGCGGGGGTTCTCCTTAAGGGCTTCTCGGGCCGCAGCGTCCCACAGGGGCGTGCCTTCGACGCCGCATGCGGCGCTCCCCTGGGGGTGGCCCGTAAACGGATCGGAGGCCGTGCCATTGGCCGTCACCTGAAAGTGCACATGGCGAAAATCCGCCAGGCCGGACGCGCCCACCCGACCCAGTACGTCGCCTTTGCGCACAACGTCGCCCACAGCCACATTCAAAGAGCCTGGCGTCATGTGGCAGTAGGCCGTTTCAATCCCGTTCCCATGGTCGAGGAGCACGGCATTACCGCAGGCGCGGTTGGAGGGGACCGGTTGCGGATCGCTGAAGCGATTGTCCTCCATGCCATCGCGCACCGCCTTCACGGTGCCGTCTAGCGCGGCCAGAACCTTTGCATTCGCCCCGGGCAAAACGCGAAAGTCGGTGCCCTTGTGGCCGTCGCTGGAAAGGCTGCCGCAGGCGAAGTCGACGATTTTGTCGGACCCGTCGACGTCCACGTACTTTTGGACGAAGCAATCCTCGCCCACCATGCAAAGTATGGGCAAACCGAGCGGCGGAATATCCGCGGCCGACGCTGCACCGGAAAGGAGAGCCGCAAAAACCGCGAGACGGGAAAACGACATCAGAAGGGTGATCCTCGCAGAGCTTTTCTTGGTTGATGGTGCGTAGCCGTCTCGGTGGCGGGTTTTTGGGGCGCAGGTAAAAGCTCTGCGGCAACTAAGGCGGTTGTTTGACCCCTTCGATCACGTTCGCGCGCGACCAGTCTTCAGATCGCGCGGTGGGGCGCCGCCCTCGTCTTCCTTGATCTTGCGTCCGGCATAGTGCCGCCGCGCCTTCTCGCGATTGCCGCAGGTCGCCATAGTGCACCAGCGGCGGCGGCCGTTGCGCGACTCATCCACAAACAGCCAGCCGCAATCGTGACCTGGACACATCCGCAGGCGCGCCATGTCGCGCGGCTCGCCGAACAGCGCCATTGCCGAAACGCTGACCAGCCAGCGCAGGGAGCCCGCGGGCAGCAACCTCTTACCCGCCATCCTGAGCCCACCACCGCTGGCAAGCGCCTCGTTGAGCCTCGCCAAGGCGCCAGGCGAGGGCGCAGAACCATCCATCGCCGCCAGGAGCACGTTTCGCAGCTGGAGCCGGAAATCGAGCAATGCCGGCAAATCATGGGAGAGTTTTGCCCCGACCGCCGGTCCAAGGCCCGCCGCCTCCGTCCAGCGACGCACATCGCCGATGGTGGCGAGCTTATCCAGCACAGCCTCACCATCGGAAGACCAATCCGTGGTGTTGACGAAGTCGAGGGCGAGGCGCCCGCCCACGAGGCGGAAGGGGGTTTCGCTTTGGTTCATCGCGCCGGTCAAGCTCGCCTGTCCATGACGGTCTAACCTTTGTTGCAGTTAGAAATCACTTCTGACATAACCATTACACAGGTTACAAGCATGTGTGGTGGCGATGGCTGGGCTGGCCGGTGAAGCCGTATTTACGGCACGGGGCATTTTGAGGGGCGCGCTGCGGCTCGGTCCCATCGCCATTTTCATCATCCCGTTTGGCATCGCCTACGGCGCGGCAGCCATCGAAGCGGGGATGACGGCCGCCCAGGCCATCGGTACCAGCGCGCTGGTTTTCGCCGGCGCATCCCAATTCGCCGTCCTCGATTTGTGGGATGAGAGCATGGCGCTCGCCACGGTCGTCTTGGTGGTCCTGGCGGTGAACGCGCGGCACGTCCTCCTCGGCGCCGCTCTAGCGCGTTGGCTTAATGGCATTCCTCCCGTGCAGCGGTACATCGCCGCCACCTGGATTTCCGATGCCAACTTTGCCGATACCCAAAAAGCGTTCGAGCAAGGTGAGAGGGACGTTGCCATCTTGCTAGGCGGCGGTTTGGTGATGTGGGTTGCGTGGGTCGCGGGCACCGCATTTGGCGCCATGGGAAGCGCAAACTTCGTCGACCCCTCCCGCTGGGGCGTGGACGTTTTGATGCCCGCCTTCTTTGCCGCCGTGGTCGCCCCTGGGGTGACTGGCAGTGTTGTGATGGGTGCCGCAGCGGTGGTTGCCGCGGTGGTGGCGGTGGCGTCGCTACCGTACCTTCCGGCGGGCTGGAGCGTCATCTTGGCCGCGCTTGCGGGCGGACTTGTGGGGGCATTCGCCCGTGCCCGATAACCCATGGGCTTGGCTCGCCATCGCCGCCATGGGCCTTGCGACCCTTGCCACGCGCATCAGCGGTCCCGTCGTTATGCGCCGCGTGCGCGTCACGCCACGGGTGGAAGCGTTTCTTGAAAGCATGTCCATGTCGGTGCTTGTGGCGCTGGTGGCCGGCGCCATCGCCAGCGGTGGCCTGCGCACAGGCGGGGCTGTGGTGGTTGCGGTGGTGGTGATGCTCGCATTGCGCAACGCGGTGGGCGCGATGGTTTCAGGCATGGCGCTGGCGGCCCTTTGGAGCGCCCTCATCGTCTGACTTTCGGTGCGGTGACGGGGCTTCTGGCGGCCCAACTTGGCACGATATCTGCCTGTTTCTCCTCGTCCGGCGCGGCCCTGCGCACCTTTCACAACCTAATCTAGCTTGGGAAACCGCGCCGAGCGTGACACAAATGTTCGTGCGTCGCGACGAGATAAAGCCCGCGGCCAGGACGCCATGAAGACTGGGAGAAGCCAAAACTATGTCGAAGATCGGTGCATGGACTGCCGCTGCAATTGCCCTCGCGATGTCTGCCGGTTCCGCCCAAGCCGTGGATTGGGACATGCCGCTCGCATGGCCGGCCGGCAACTTTCACGTGAAGAACGCCGAGGTGTTCGCCGATGCCGTGCGCGACGCCACTGGCGGTGAAGTGAACATCACCGTCCACCCCGGCGGTTCGCTGGGCTTTAAAGGCCCTGAAATGCTGAAATCCGTTCGCGACGGTCTCATCCCCATCGGGGACATTTTGCTGAATCAGCAGGTAGGCGAAGCGCCATTCCTGGGGATCGAGTCGGTCCCCTACCTCGCGTCCGGCTATGACGAAGTGGCCGCCCTCCATGAGTTCTCGCGGCCCGTCTACGACAAGATCGCCGCCGACTATAACCAAAAGATCCTCTACATGGTCCCGTGGCCGGGCCAGGGCGTTTACTCCAAGGACGAGATCGTCACCCTCGACGACGTGGAGGGGCTTCCCATCCGCGTCGTGGACAAGAACGGCCTTGAATTCATGTCCGCGCTGGGCGCCGCGCCGCGTCAGATGCCCTGGGGTGAAGTGGTCCCAGCCCTCGCCTCCGGCGCCATCGAAGGGGTGACCACCTCCAGCTCTTCCGGCGTGGACGGCAAGTTTTGGGAGTTCATGGGCCATCTCAACCGCTTCAACTGGCAGTCGGCGTCCAACATGGTCACCGTCAACCTTGATGCCTGGAATGCGCTCACCGACGAGCAGCGCGCCGCCATTGAGGCCGTGGCCGCCGAGCTGGAACCCAAATTCTGGGACATCAGCCGCGCCGAAGACCAGCAAAAGCTCGCAACGCTGGCGGAAAACGGCATGAAGATCAGTGAGCCATCCCCAGAACTTTCCGAAAAGCTCGTGGAGACCGCCCTTCCCATGTGGACCGCATTCATCGAAGAAGCCGGCGATCCGGCGGCGGAGGTGATCGGTGCCTATCGTGAGAAAATGGGCAAGTAAGCGACCATGGGGGCGCTCCTCGCGCTCATTGATCGGGTGAGCTTCATCGCGGCGGTCATCGCCGCGATTTGCCTGGCGCTCATGGCGCTTTCGATCCTTAGCGAAGTGGTCTCGGTGACGCTCTTCAACGAGACCCTCGTCTTCACCTGGGAAGTCAGCGCTTTCCTCATGGCCGCGGCGTTCTTCCTGGGCCTGCCCTGGACGCTTAACAGCGGCGGGCATGTGCGGGTGCAGATCCTTCCCGAAGCGCTGCCCCAGCGGGCCCGGCCGGCCCTTGACCTTGCCGCGACGGTCATCGCCCTCGCAGTCACCATCTTCCTCACGGTAGCCCTGGCGCAGCTGGCGTGGGGTTCGCTGGTGGACGGCTCGCGCACCTTTACCGCCACCGCAACGCCCCTCGTGATCCCCCAGGCGGTGGTGGCGTTCGGGAGCTTTCTCCTGGGGCTTCAGCTCTTTGCGCGGATTGTGCGGCTCTTGTCCGGCAAGGCTCCCGACACCGCCAAGTCCCCAAGCGAGAACGCGTGAGCACCAGCGTTATCGCCATTTTGGGGCTGATGGGGCTTCTCCTGGCGGGGGGCGTTTGGGTGGGCCTTGCGCTCCTCGGCACCGGGGTCGGCGGGCTCTTAATCTTCCGGTCCATGCCGGTGGAAAAGCTGCTCGGCCAAATCACCTTCAACAGCGTCACGGTGCCGGAGCTAGTGGCGCTGCCGCTCTTCATCTTGATGGCCGAAATCCTCTTTAGGACGGATCTTTCCGCGTCATTGTTCCGCGGTCTTTCGCCGTGGACTTCGTCGCTTCCGGGTAAGCTTTTGCACGTCAATGTGTTGGGTTGCACTTTGTTTGCGGCGGTCTCGGGCTCCTCGGCCGCCACCACCGCCACGGTGGGTCGCATGACGCTCTCGGAATTGAACGAACGCGGCTATGACCGGGATACGGCCATGGGATCGCTCGCCGGGGCAGGGACGCTCGGCTTCCTCATCCCGCCCTCGGTGATCATGATCATCTACGGCGTCCTCGCCGAGGTTTCGATCATCAAACTTTTCATCGCCGGCGTTGTGCCGGGCCTCCTTCTGGCGGTCACTTACATGGTCTACCTCGGGGCAAAGGCGTCGCTGCGGAAGGACATCACGCCGAACGCGGAAGAGCAGTTTCCGAAGGGAGCGCGCCTGCGCGGGATCGTCCAGCTGGGCCCGGTGCTCTTCCTCATCGTCCTCATCCTCGGCTCCATGTACGGTGGCTACGCCAGCCCCACCGAGGCCGCCGCCGTGGGTGTTTTCGGCGCCATCCTGGTGAGCATCGTCCAGCGCACCTTCACCTGGCCGAACATCAAAGCCGCCATGATGGGCGCGGTGCGAACCTGTTCCATGGTGGGCCTCATCATTGCCGCGGCGGTCTTCTTGTCGGTGGCCATGGGGTTCCTCGGCATCCCCCGCGCCATCGCCGAAGCCATCGCCGGATGGGGCCTTTCGCCCATCAGCCTGATCCTGGTGCTCATCTGCTTTTACGTGGTGCTCGGGGCGGTGCTGGAGGGGCTTTCCATGATCGTCATGACGCTCCCGATCACCTTGCCGCTCATCACGGCGGCGGGCTTTGATCCCATCTGGTTCGGCGTCTTCGTGGTGCTGGTGGTGGAAATGGCGCAAATAACCCCGCCGGTGGGCTTCAACCTTTTCGTGATCCAAGGCATGACCGGCGAGCCCCTGGGGCGCATCACGAAGGCGGCCCTGCCGTTCTTCTTCATCATGCTCGGCTTTGCGTTGCTCCTTGCCTTCGTTCCTCAGTTGGCGCTTTTCCTACCCTCGCAGATCACGCTACGCGGCTGAGGCCATGCCACCCAACATCCATCTACCTTGCACGGCGCTGCCATGACGGCCGCCATTGCCGTCGATATCGGCGGCACGTTCACCGACATCGTCCTTGAAGAAGGATCTCGGCGGGTCACCATCAAAACGCCCACCACCCCGTCTGCGCCCGCGGAAGGGGTCATGGAGGGTCTTTCCCGGGTCCTTGGCGAGGCGGGGCTTTCGGCCTCTGACATCACGCTCCTCCTCCACGGAACCACCCTTGCCACCAACGCCATTCTTGAGCGTAAAGGGGCGGTGACGGCACTCGTCACCACGGCCGGATTCCGGGACGTGCTGGAAATCGGTTACGAAACGCGCTTCGACCAGTACGATCTCATGATCGAAAAGCCCGCCCCGCTGGTGCCGCGACCGTTGCGCTTTGCGGTGGAGGAGCGCGTCGACGTTTATGGGAATGTGCGCACGCCGCTCAGCGAGGCGGGCGTCAAAACCCTCGTGCCGCAGCTTGAGGCGGCGGGGGTTAAGAGCGTCGCGGTGGCCTACCTCCACGGCTACGCCAACGACGCCCATGAGCAGCGCACGGCGGAAATACTGTACGACCTTTGCCCAGACCTTTCCATCAGCTTGGCCAGCAAGGTTTCGCCGGAAATCCGCGAGTACGAACGCTTTACCACCGCGAGCGCCGACGCCTACGTCAAACCCTTGATGCGCCGATACCTGGCGGACCTCGACGAGCGTTTGCACGCCGCCGGATTTTCCTGCCCGACGCTCATGATGACCTCGGGCGGTGGGCTCTGCAGTCTTTCGAGTGCTGCGGATATGCCCATCCGGCTGGTGGAGAGCGGCCCAGCGGGTGGGGCCATTTTCGCGCGCACCATTGCGGAGGACCTCGACCTTCCCAAGACGCTTTCCTTCGACATGGGCGGCACCACGGCCAAGATTTGCCTGCTGTCGGAATTCAGGCCTCAGATGTCGCGGGATTTCGAGGTGGACCGGTCCGAACGCTACGTGAAGGGAAGCGGTTTGCCGTTGCGCATTCCGGTCATCGAGATGGTGGAGATCGGCGCCGGCGGGGGCTCCATCGCCAAGCTCGATGCCATGCGCCGCATCCAGGTGGGGCCCGACAGCGCCGGCGCGGACCCGGGTCCCGCGGCTTTTGGGAAGGGTGGGACCGCGCCCACGGTGAGCGATGCCGATATCGTCCTTGGCCGGGTACCCCTCGCTCACTTTGCCGGCGGCGACTTTACCCTTGAACCGGACCGCGCCGTGGACGCCCTTGAGAAAACCATAGGTGCACCCCTTGCGATTGATGCCACTGCGGCGGCCATCGGGGTTTCGGAGGTGGTGGACGAAGCTATGGCGAGTGCTGCCCGCCGGCACACCATCGAGCGGGGTTTTGACGCCTCCGACCATACTTTGGTGGCGTTCGGCGGGGCTGCGCCGCTCCATGCCTGTCGCCTTGCTCAAAAGCTCGGCATTGCCCGGGTGGTGGTGCCGCCCGATGCGGGCGTCGGCTCGGCGGTGGGTTTTTTACGCGCGCCCATCTCCTTCGAGCAGGTAAAGAGTCTTCGCGTGCTGATCAGCGCCTTCGAGGCTGAGGCAGTAAACGAGCTCTTTGGGCATATGAGGCAGGATGCCCTCGCCGTGGTGCGTGCCGGCGCGCCCGACGGCCCCCTTACCGAAAGGCGGACGGCCTATATGCGTTACGTGGGGCAGGGGCACGAAATTCCTGTCCCGGTGACGGACGGAATCTTGGGGGATGGCGAGGCCCAAACCCTGCGCACCACCTACGAAGCGGCCTACGCGCGTCAATTTCGCCGGGTGATCCCGAACGCGGAAATCGAGGTACTGAGCTGGGGTCTCGCCCTCCAGGCCGAACGGCCCGGCGCCTCCGTTGGGGTCGACGGGAATGACGAGGGGGATGAGGCCGTTAGCGACGCCGCCGCCCCGGCACCCAAAACGCTTGAGACGGGAATCTTGATCGACCCGGTGAGCGGCAAGGGTCGCGAGGTGCCCCTTTACCAGCGCGAAAACCTCACGGAGGGATCGCTCCTTGAGGGGCCGCTTCTGGTGGCCGAGCGGCAGACCACCACCAACGTGCCGGAAGGTTTTTTCGTGCGCGTTGCCCCAAGCGGCGCACTGATCCTGGAGGCGCAGCCATGACCGACGGCTCCCTGGACGAAATCCGCTCCCAAATCCTTTGGAACCGCCTCATTGCGGTGGTGGAAGACCAGGCGACGGTTCTCCTGCGCACCGCCTTCAGCCCCATCGTGCGCGAGTGCGGCGACCTTTCCACCGGGGTGTTCGACGTGTCGGGGCGCATGCTCGCCCAGGCGGTGACCGGGACGCCGGGGCACGTCAATTCCATGGCGGCCGCGGTGGGCCATTTCCTGAACCACTTTCCGCCCGAAACCATGGAAGAGGGTGACATCTTCATCACCAACGATCCGTGGATGGGAACCGGGCACCTCAACGACTTCACCCTTTGCACGCCGTGCTTTTTCCAGGGCCAGCTCGTCGCCTACTTTGCCTGCACCTCCCACATCACCGACGTCGGCGGCCTTGGAACCGGGCCCGACGGCACGGACCTGCACATGGAGGGTCTTTCGATCCCCATGCTAAAACTCGCCTCCCGGGGAAAAATGGATTCTACGGCCCTCGCCTTCATCAGGGCGAACACCCGGCAGCCGGTGGAGACGGAAGGGGACGTCTATTCGCTCGCCGCCTGCAACGATGTGGGCTGCGAGCGTCTCCAGGCGACCCTTGCCGAGTTCGGCATCGACAACCTTGAAGGCATTGCCGCGTTCGTGCTGTCGCGGTCCGAGGCCGCCGTGGAAAGCGCCATAAAAGAGCTGCCCGAGGGCACGTGGCGCTACGCCATGACCGTTGATGGCTACGAGGAGCCCATCACCCTCAACGCCGCGCTGCAGGTGGCGGGCGGCCGGGTCAACGTCGACTATTTTGGAACCAGCGAGCAGCAGCGCCGTGCCATCAACGTCCCCGAAATTTATACGGCCGCCTATACGAGTTTCGGGCTCGCCTGCGCCATTGCCCCAGAAGTGCCCAACAATGCCGGCTCCCTGGGCTGCTACCGGGTCAGTGCGCCGGTGGGGACCGTCCTCAACGCGCGCTACCCGGCGGCGGTGAATTCCCGCCATATCATCGGCCAGATCCTTCCGGACATGGTGTTCGGCTGCCTGGCGCAGATCATTCCCGACCGGGTACCGGCGGAAGGGGCGTCGTGCCTGTGGAACCTCACCTTCCGCGGCAACACCGACCGCGCGGTGAACGATGCAAAGCTCTTCACCATCACGGCGGTGACCAACGGCGGCACCGGCGCCCGGCCCCAAAAGGACGGACTATCGGCCACCGCCTATCCGAGCGGCGTGCGCGGCACTCCGGTGGAAATCAACGAAAGCGTGGCGCCGCTCCTCTTTCACCGCAAGGAGTTGCGGGCCGGGAGCGCCGGCGCGGGCCGCACCCGGGGCGGGCTCGGTCAGGTGATCGAGATCGAGAGCGCCATTGGTGCGGATGTGGAAATGCTCGCCGCCTTCGATCGGGTGAAGTTCCCCGCCAGGGGGCGCGATGGCGGCAAGCACGGCGCGCCTGGCCGGGTCTTCATTGCCGGCGGGCGGGAGCTACAGCCCAAGGGCACCCAAACGGTCAAGGCCGGCGAAAAGCTGGTGATTTTTACGCCCGGTGGTGGCGGCCTCGGGCCTCCTTCGGAGCGCGATCCGGCCGCCCACAGTGACGACGTGGCCGCGGGCTATGTGGCGAACGGCGATTGATGGACGGCAAACCTGACGGCGGTTAAACCCGCTGGCCAGTAATTCCTCAGGGCCAAAGCCGGCGCGGTGAGGCCTGCTCCCGGCGGCCGAAAGGCTCCGACCCGGGTGTTGTCGTTGTTCCGGCACCAAAATGACGCGCAATGCCGCCGGCGCTGCCGGCTTCCCCGTCGCAGGCATCAAGGGCCGCCGATACGGCGTCGGCGTGGGCCCGCGCCATGGCCGCGTCATCGACCCGGGTTGCCTCAAGGCGCGCCACGCGGATTTCTAGGTCGCGCAACAGGGTCACCAGGGTATGCGGGTTCTGCGTATTCGATGGGCCGGCGGTGGCCTTGGTTGGCAACTCGCGCCGCTGCTCTGCGCTTTGGGGGCGTTCCGCAGCGCTGGCCTTGGACCGCAACGTCTTTCGTTCAGCGCGTCTTTCGCCTGCTTCGGTACGGCGCCGCCGCGCCTTCACCTCGCTTGCGGGGGCACGCGCGTCCTTGGGGCGCGCTCTTTCGATATAGTCCGCAAGGCCCTCAAAGTCCGGCTTCCCGCCTGCCGCCTTGGGACGGCGCCGGACCTCGTCTGAGGCCTTGGCCAGCGCCTTGGAACGATCCGCCAGTTCCGTTTCAAGGCTGGTGCGACGGGCGATGGCTCGACCTTGGCCGGAAACTTGAACTTCGGTCACCTTGGGGCGCTCTGCGGTGGCGGAGCAACCGCGAGGGGTGATGACCGGGCCGCTGTCGTCGTGGTGTCGCCGTCCGCCATTCCCCTTCAGCATGGGCTTTCCCCGTATCCGTGTCGCCAAGCCGGCCTACGCGAATCAAACGGGCGTTCCGGCTTCCACAACCGAATTGGACGGGGCTTCGGGCTCCCAAGCAAAGCCTTTGCTGGGTTTTGCACAGACCGTTCCACTGGGCACTGGCGGCAGTCGTGGAGTTGCAGCCACACCGCCTTCACGCGCGCCGGGCTGCGTGAAAGGTTTTGCGCAATGGTTTGGACGCGGGAGTGGCCCATGGGGCGAATGGGAAGTCGGCACGGCCAAGTGATCTGCGGGGTGGATGAGGCGGGGCGCGGGCCCTGGGCGGGGCCAGTGGTGGCAGCTGCGGTTATCCTTTGCCGCGATGATCCCATCGACGGCCTGGACGATTCCAAGAAGCTGACGGCGGCGGCCCGCGAGCAGTTGTTTGACGAAATCGTCCGTCGCGCGGCGGTGGCTACGGCGCTGGTGGGTCCCCGGCGCATCGACGCCATGAACATCCGCGCCGCCTCCCTCCACGCGATGGCCCTTGCCATCGACGGCTTGCCGACCACGCCCACGGTGGCGCTCATCGATGGCAATGCGATTCCTCCCGGTCTTGGGCCTAAGGGGAGGGCGCTGGTGCGGGGCGATGCGCGCTCGGTCTCCATCGCGGCGGCGTCCATCGTCGCCAAAGTGGTTCGCGACCGGCTGATGATCCGCCTTGCCGAGGCCTGTCCCGGCTACGGCTTTGAGGCTCACAAGGGCTACGGCACCGCCCAGCACCGCAAGGCCCTTCTGGAACTTGGGCCCACTATCCACCATCGCCGAAGCTTTGCCCCGGTCCGCGACTGCTTCGCCCGCGCCGCCGCCTGACACCGGTCTTTCTAGAGCC
>JBCCYN010000112.1:0-16128 GCA_039189655.1 Pseudomonadota bacterium
CGGCAGCCCGCGCCTCGGCCGCAAGGTTTCCAAAGTCGGCCGCCAGAATGGATGGCGCAATGCGCACTGGGGACTGCGGCCAAGGTGTCATCCGCTCGGCTCATCGGGTGTGGCAAGAATCAGGACCCAAAACGACTTGAAATCCCCGGCGTCCGTGAGGGCAAGGCCAATGCCGCCATGGGTCAAATCGCGGTTGAGAAGGTTCTTGTTGTGCCGGCGGGAATCCTTCCAACCCTCCACCGCGAGCACCAGCGTCGGATATCCTGCCCCAAGGTTTTCGGCCGCGCGAGACGCCGAATAGTTCGCCGCCTCAAGCCTGTCGGCCATCCCCTTTGCGCTGTGCATTTCCGTGTTGAGGGTGTTGCGGCGGGCGAGCTCGCGGGCGGTTTCAGCGGCGATCCGAGAGAGCCGAGGATCGTGCCGGATAGGTAGCCGGCCTTTGTCGCTGCGATGGGCGTTGATAAGTGCCACCGCGCGGTTCGGGTCAACGCTGCGTTCGCGCGGCACGTTCGGGACGGACTTCGGCTTATCGCCAAGCCCAAGGCCGAAGCGCGGCATGCCGCACCCCGCGGCCATCGCGCACAAAAGACCGATGATGATGAGTCTGCTGACCGCGCTCATTACCAGCCAATGCACTCAGAATCGCATTCACTCAAGCCATCGGACGCACCCCAAGGGCGTACGGCCCGCCGGCGCGGCATTCGCGCAACGCCCTTGGGCAAAAAACACCCGCCGGACACCGCAGAGGTTGTGGAAACGGGGACGCCGCCGGCGCAGCGCGGCTATGCCCGGAAGGTACTGAGAAAAGGCACCGCCAATGCGCTGGCTCCCTTTGATTTTGGTGGCGACCCTTGTGGCCGGGTGCAATGCGACCCGGCCTGCGCCTCAGACCACGGCGAGCCCCGAAAGTCCCCTTTCCCCGATTGTTGCCCAGCCGGTGCTGTTGGCCAGCGCGCCGGTGGTTTCCCAGCGGGCCTACGCGGCCATCGTCGTCGATGCCAAGAGCGGAAAAATCCTCCACGAGACGAGCGCCCGCAGCCTGCGCTATCCGGCGTCGCTCACAAAGATGATGACGCTCTATCTCCTCTTCGAGCAACTGGAATCTGGCCGTCTGACGGTGCGCTCGCCCCTGACGGTGAGTGAGGAAGCTGCGTCGCGCCCGCCCGCGAAGATTGGCGTGAAGGCAGGAACGGCCATCACCGTCGATACCGCGATTCGCGCCCTTGCCGTTCGTTCGGCCAACGACGTTGCCGTGGTGGTGGCGGAAAATCTTTCAGGGTCCGAGGAAGCGTTCGCCCTCGCCATGACCCGAAAGGCCCGCGCCATCGGCATGCGCCAGACCACGTTCGTTAACGCCTCGGGCCTGCCGGATCCGCGGCAGGTTTCCACAGCCCAGGACATGGCGGTGCTGGGTCGCGCCCTGTCGGACCGTTTCCCCCGCTATTTCCGCTATTTTTCGACGCCGGAGTTCACCTTCAACAACCGCAAATGGCGCAACACCAACAAGCTCTTGAAAACGGTGGACGGTGTCGACGGGATCAAGACCGGCTACATCCGGGCGTCGGGCTCAAACCTCACCGCCTCGGTGCGGCGCGATGGCAAACACCTGATCGCGGTGGTGATCGGCGCCAAGAGCGGGACGGCGCGCAACAAGAAGATGACGGAACTGATTGAAGAATATTTGCCCGAGGCCTCCGGCAGCGGGCTTTTGGGCCTCAGCCTCTTCTAAGGCGGTTTTGGCGGCGGCAAAACGCTTCACCGTCGCAGACAGCGCAGCCGTCCCGCACGCCGCTCAAACGACGGCCGCTGCAAGCCTTTTTAAGAACGGCGCTATTCTTCGACGCATTCAGGCGCGTCGTGGACCGACAGCTCGGTGATGTCGCCGCTCAGCGAAAAAGCACCGTAGTTGAACACCACATCGTAGCTGACGCCGTTGTCCAGCATGGTGAAGGTGAGTTCGTACTCCGGGACCCGCTCCCCTTCGGCGCCGCCCGGCTTAAAGTAGCTCACCACCAGGCGCCAGGCGGTGCGATCCACCGCGCCGGGGATATTGAGCAGCTCTTCCCGAGCCATGCCAGACGCCCCGGGTAAGCCCGTCTCGCCCGGTCCAATCACCGTCGCGGTTTCATAGAGCGTGTCAGCATCGTCACCGCCATCATAGACGGTGGCTTCCAAAATCCGTTCGCCCGCTTGCGCCGCCTCAAGAATAAGGCGCGTGTGGGCGGTGGGGAAAATTCCCCGCGCCAACTGGAATTCGCTTACCTTCGGCTCGCTGATCTCCACAGCAACGCCATCTGCCCGGGCCGTTGCCTCGCCCTTCACCTCGCTGGCCAGCTCCTCATCCACAAAGGTGGAGTGGGAAAAGGTCAGGACCGGCGGTGCGATGGTTTCCTTGGTCGACGAGCGCAAGTCCGTCACCCGTCTGGTGCCTTCCCGGTCGGTGACCTGGGTGACGTTGCGGAAGTCCACCGTGAACCCGTCGCAAACTGAACCAGTTAGCTCAAAGACCAGACGGCCGGACGCAGCCACCAGGCTGGTGCTCGGCTCGGCGTTGCTCAGCGCAAGATCGTAGATGGCGCGGTGCGGCAGAAGGGAGTCAGCGGCTGCAACGCCGCCGCTCAACAATCCGACTGCCGTCAACGCCCAAAGCCGCACCACGCACTTGCGGAACTGAACCACTCAACCCTCCTTGCTACACTGCGCCCTACCGCACCCGCGCAACCCCGGTGAGTTGCAGGGATCTGTCAAGCGCAACGAGGGGCCTGTCACGGCCGCCCCAGCTTTTTCTACGGCGCGCCTAGGCCCATCTATCGCCCGCCGCACACCAGCGTGGACACCCCCGGAGCGATTCCGTGCGGGGCGCGCCATGGGCGCCGCAACGCCCCGCTTAAACGCAGCGTAACCGCCATACGTCAAGTGAAACCGCGGTAGCCTTCAAGCTCAATGACGTCGCGGGGCCGTGGATGCTTGCAGGCGAGGACGAACCCTTCTACCGAACGGCGAACCGACCTGGAGCAAACCACCATGAGCGACATCGAAGCTGCCCTCCAAGCGCAGGGTGTGAGCCTTCCCAACCCCTCCACCCCCGCCGGCTCCTATGTGCCCGTCGTGCGCACCGGCAACCTCCTTTATGTGGCAGGCCAAATTCCCATGGGCCCCGATGGCCCCCAATACATTGGCCGTTGCGGGGAAAATGTATCCCTGGAGGACGCGCAAGCGGCTGCGAAACTTTGCGCCATGAACATCCTGGCGCAGGTGAAAAACGCGATTGGGTCCCTCGATAAGGTGAGCCGGATCGTGAAGCTGAACGGCTATGTCAATTCCACACCCGCCTTCACCGACCATCCCAAGGTGGTCAACGGTGCGTCGGACTTCTTGGTGAGCATCTTTGGCGACAAGGGTCGCCACGCCCGGGCCGCCGTCGGCGTGGCCGCGCTGCCCCTTGGCGTTTCGGTGGAGGTGGAAGCGATCGTGGAGATCGAATCATAACCGGTCTTACCCCTGACTGGCTGACCCGCACGCCGGTCGCCCACCGTGGCCTGCACGATAGTGAAACCCCGGAAAACTCCCTAGTGGCCGTGGAGGCGGCCATCGGGGCTGGCTACGCGGTGGAGGTCGATCTGCAGCTCACCTCCGATGGCGGCCTGATCGTCATCCACGACGAGACCCTGGAGCGCACCACCGAAGGAACCGGACTGGTGCTCGACCGTACCCTCGATGATTTGCGTAGTGTGCCCATGCGCGGCATCGATGAGACACTCTCGTCTGTGGAGGATTTGTTCGCCCTCACCAGCGGACGCGCACCGCTTCTCATCGAGTTGAAGTCGCCCAGCACGCAGCCGGAAAAGGCGGCTATGGCCGCTGCCATGACAAGGGCGCTCGGGCGCTACGGCGGCGCGGCTGCAGTGATGACCTTCGACACCGATCTTCTGGCACTCTTGCGCAAGGCCCTGCCCGATACGCCGCTCGGCATTTTGGCGGGCGATGAGCCGTCCACCGCCTCTCTGGTGTCCCGCTTCGGGCGCGACGCCATGCTTCACACCCCGCGAACCAAGCCGGATTTTGTGGGCTACTACGCCACGGCGCTGCCCCATCCGGCGGTCAGCTTTCACCGACGCAAGCGCCCGGTTCTTGCCTGGACGGTGCGGTCAGCGGCAGAAGCGACCCGCCTTGCCCCCCACGTGGACCAGATCATCTTTGAGAACTTCCGGCCGTAGGGCGCGCTGGCGGCGGTGGCGTCGCCCGCGCCGCCATGTCGCGCGGTCCGGCGATACCGCTTCCGTGCCTCTTGCACCAAGTGCTGCTGAAGCCCAAGAGGATAGCTCCATGGACGCGCTCAGCATCGAAGCGGTCGGCAGCCTTGCGCAAATCGACAGGTCCCAGTGGGACGCCCTCGCCAATCCGGGCTGGCGGCTTTGCGCGCGCGGCGCTGTGGAACAGGAAGTTCACGACGCCGATCCCTTCAATCCCTTCGTGACCTACGACTTTTTGAGCGCGCTAGAGGACGCGGGCTGCGTGGGCGGCCGCACCGGCTGGCATCCCCGCCACCTCATCTTGCGTGGACCGGACGGAAGCGCCATGGCCGCAGCGCCCGCCTACCTCAAGGGCCACAGCCAGGGCGAATACGTCTTCGACTACGGCTGGGCCGATGCCTTCGAGCGGGCCGGCGGACGCTATTATCCAAAAGTCCAGGTCTCCGTCCCCTTCACCCCCGCCCAGGGACCAAGGCTCCTGGTGGGAAATGCCAACCACGCCGACCGCCGCAATCTCGTCGCCAGCGCGCTGGTGGCCCTTGCGGAGCAAACCAACGCCTCCTCCGTCCACGTGACCTTCGCCGAGGAAGATGACTTCGAAGCCCTCACCGAGGCCGGATACCTCCCCCGCCACGACACTCAGTTCCACTTCGTCAATCGCGGCTATGCCACCACCGAGGATTTCCTGGGCGCCCTCGCCTCGCGCAAGCGCAAGCAGATCCGGCGGGAGCGCCGCGATGCCCTTGCCAACGGCATTTCCATTCGCTGGGTCACAGGCACCGATATCACCGAGGCCGACTGGGACGCCTTTTACGGCTTCTACATGGACACCGGCTCGCGCAAATGGGGCCGGCCGTACCTGAACCGAGAGTTTTTCTCTCTCCTTGGCGAGCGTCTGGGCGAAACGGTGTGCCTCATTATGGCCGATCGGGATGGCCGGCCGGTGGCCGGTGCGCTCAACATGATCGGCTCGGAAACCCTTTTTGGCCGCTACTGGGGCTGCGTCGAGGACCACCCCTTCCTCCATTTTGAGGTGTGCTACTATCAGGCCATCGATTTTGCCATTGCGCGTGGCCTAGGCCGGGTGGAAGCGGGCGCCCAGGGACAGCACAAGCTGGCGCGCGGCTATGAAGCATGTCAGACGCGGTCAGCCCACTTCATGCGCCATGCCGGCCTGCGTGACGCCATCGAAGACTATCTTCAAGGCGAGCGGCGGGCGGTGGAGCGGCAGAACGAAGTGCTCAACACCTACGCGCCGTTCAGAAAGTCCGATGGCTGACCCTGCCGCCAAGGGTGGTCTTATCGTCTCGGTCCACGTACCGAAGACCGGCGGTAACACCTTCGCAGCAGCCCTTGAAAAACGTTACGGCAAGCGCCTTGCCTACTACTACGGCGCCGACGACCCGCGCACCCACCCCCTCGCGCGGCGAGAAGTTGGCGGCTTTGACGCCCAAATGTTTCGCGACCTCCAAAACGAAGGCGTTGCCGTCCTCCACACCCACGCCAGGACGGAGGCCCTCCTTAACGCCTACCCGGAGCCGGAGCGGTTCTGGATCTGGCTGCGAGAGCCCATCTCCCGCACCGTCTCCCACTATGGCCACTTCCGCCGCGCGGACGGCTCGGCCAGCCGAAACGCCATGCTCACTGCCGTGCAACGCGATGGAATTACTTTGGCCGAGTTTTCTGCCCTGCCCCGCATTTCACGCTTCCAAAGGCGATACGTGGAACCCATCGGCGTAGACGGGTTCGGCTTTCTGGGCGTGACCGAGTTGATGCCCCAGATGCTGCCGCTCATCGGCCTGCGTGATGTCGGTACAGAACGCAATGTCAACCAGGGGCCGAAATCAGTGGACCTGGAAACACGCAAATCCCTTGCCGAAGCGCTCACCGAGGAGGTGGCGCTTTATTCCGCCGCCCTCCAGCACGCTTCGTCTCGGCTGAGAACACCCGCCAAGGAAGGCCGCGGGCCCAAGGGCATTTCATCAAACTGGCGCGCCATGGCGACCCGCGCTACGCGAAAGAATTTTACGCCCTAAGGGACCCGGCAGGCTCACATTCCCGTGTTCGTTCAGCCGGCAGCCCGACGCGCGCAAAAGCAAAATACCAGCACAACTCAAGGGCTACACTAACGAAGCGCGAAAACCTGGCGCGCCCGATGCAACTCGCTATAGTTTGCCGAAGAACTGATCTGCAAGGCTCAGCCAAGCCACTTGGTGTAGCGGCCTCCTGACAGCACAAAACCAGAGATTGGGCACGCATGAGCGCGTACGACCCCGACAACATCTTTGCAAAAATTCTGCGCGGCGACCTGCCGTCAGAAACCGTCTACGAAGACGCCGTGACGCGCGTTATTATGGATATCATGCCGCGTGCGGAAGGGCATGCGCTGGTGATGCCGAAGTCTCCCTCGCGCAATGTGCTCGACGTCTCGCCTGACGATCTTGCCGCCTGTATCGTCACCGTCCAGCGGGTTGCCAAGGCGGCGATGAAAGCTTTTGACGCTGATGGCATCACCGTGCAGCACTTTTGCGAAAGCGCCGGCGGGCAGATGGTCTACCACACCCACTGGCACGTCCTGCCCCGCAAAGAAGGCGTCGCCCTTAAACCTCACAGCAGTGAGGTCGCTCCGGCGCATCTCGTGAAAGCGGCTGCAGAAAAGTTGCGCGCGGCACTCAAAGAAGAGTGAACCAGGCGGCAATCAGCGCCACTTCACCGCCGATCACGCCGACGAGCAGCTTGCGTCCTGAAAAAATGTAGGCGCCGAACCCGACGGCAATGGCGCCAAGCCGCGCGGCGAACGGAACAGCCAGAAGCGGGCCGGTGGGCGCCAGCACAAGCTTTGCAATCATTGCGGCCACCAATGCGGTCGCAACGCACTTTACCCAGACGAACACCTGCGAACGCTCATCAAGGCGGCCGGCAAACAAAACGCCAAGCCACCGCCAGATGTGGGTCGGCAGCGCTGCAATGAGCAGGATCGCCAACGCCGGCGAAAGGCCCCACAATTCGCCGACCGTATCGCCGCTCACGCCGCCGGCTCTTGGGAGCCGAGGAGCCGGCCAATGACGTAGGCTGCCGTCCCCCCCACGAAGCCGGCAAGAAGGAGATCCGCGGCAGCGGCGAACAGCGAAAACAGCGGCCCCAGAAGAAACCCCGCTCCTAGCGCGATCCTGTCAGCCCTGGAACGGGCCGCCCCCCAAAGGGTGAGCACGAAATAAATTGGCATGAGGAAAACGAGCGCGGCGGCCACAAGCGCTGGCATGGCATCGATGGCGTTGTAGGCAACCACCACGATAACGGCATTGAGAAGCGTCAGCGTGGCGGCAAAGCCGGCGAAGAACGGCAAACGCGCCGGCCGTTCCAGCTTCGGTAGCCGCGACATGGAATAAACCCAGGCCGTGATCGCCACATAGCATGAGGCGACGACGAGAACCCATTGCCTGGTATCGGCGCTGCGCACGACCGGGGTCCACGCCATTGTCATCGGCATGAAGCGCACCGCCGAGAGCGCCACCGCAACGGCCACCGAGGCAGCGGACGCCCCAGCACCCACAAGACCCACAAACACCACTTGGCTAGGCAGCGCCCAAACACCAACGGTGAGAAGAAGTGTGGGCCCCAACCCCAGCCCCGCCTCCCTGGCAAGGGCGGCAAACCCCACCTGCGCGCCCATGAGCACCAGGGCCGGCAGCGAAAAGGCGCTGGCCGCGCCGTGCAAAAAAGGGTGCGATTTCGAGACCATTGGGGATTGGTTGTCGGTGATGGCAGGGGGCCGCCCGGTTGCTGCGGCGATTATTCACCGCGCGCGGGGACCATAAGCGTAATCGATTGTCGGCGCACCCGTTTCGCCATGCCGCCCCTTGAACGTCCGTTAATTTGTCCCGCCGTGTGATGTCGTCAGCAATCGCTCGACTTAGGCGAGTACGGCCCCTGCGCAGTGAGACCGCGTAGAACCGTGACGGGGCGTCAGGGGCGATTGGCCAGGGCCACGGGCTAAGACGATTGCGCACCAATTCGACCTTCGACCGCCCGCTTACCCAGGGGCGCCCATCCGGTGCGGCGCGTCATCTTGGTGTCGGCGCCGGTTTCGTCCAGGAACACAAACGCGTCAGGATCGAGGAAGCGCTCCCCCATTCGCTGGCGTACGTGTGCACCAGCGACGCCCGACCAGAAGCTTTTGCGCCCGATGACGATCCCCGCCACCGGGCACAAAACTTAAAACCGCTCCTCGCAGCGATTGTGCACCACCGGCGGGTTCAGGGGCCGCATGGCCTCTTTGCGCCAGGAGTTGCACTCCGCGAACGAGTAAAAGCAGCCGACGAAGTTGAGCTGTACCGAGCGCGCATCGCCCGAGTAGTACGCCGCCACCCGGCCGATAATCGGGGCATCCGGAAACTCGCGACAGCGGGGCGTGAGCGCGCTGATCCGGGCCTGGGTGAGCGCCGCGAATTGGGCCTCAGCCGGGGTCGCCACCGAGATGCCCGCAAGGGCCGTTACGCCGGCAGCAGCAACCATGAAAGTGCGTTTCAAAGCGTTCATCAACAATTCCTATCCTCCAATTTGAGGAGCATCCGCACCGCTAAGGGTAACACAGATGCCCGTGGACCTCGCGTTCGCGCCCACAGCGCGCAACACCGGGCGGAGCAAAACCACGTCCTTCCGCCCCGCGCAGTGACCCAAATCACGAGATCGCTTCGGCCCATCCCCCCTCACCGCCACAGGCCCAGCCCCGGCTTAGGCGTAGGGATTGTCCCCCTTGCGCAGGTGAAGCCGGATCGGCACCCCGGGAAGATCGAATTTTTCCCGGATCCCATTCACGAGGTACCGCTTGTACGCCGCTGGCAGATCATCGGGCCGGGAGCAGAACGCCACGAAGGTGGGTGGCCGCGATTTGGCCTGGGTCATGTAACGCAGCTTGATGCGACGCCCGCCCACCGCAGGAGGTGGATGGCGCGACAATGCCCCCTCCAGCCAACGGTTGAGCCGCCCGGTGGAAATGCGCACCGACCACCGCTCCACTGCCTCCACCACGGTCTCCAGGAGCTTGTCGATCCCCCGCCCCGATAGGGCCGACACCGGCACCACCCGCACCCCCGACGCCTGGGGCACCAGCCGGCTCGCCGCCTCCCGGGCCGCCTTAATCGTGCGATCGCGGTCCTCCACGAGGTCCCACTTGTTCAGGGCAATCACCACCGCGCGCCCTTCCCGCACGATGAGATCGATGATCTGCAAGTCCTGCTTCTCAAAGGGCTGCGTCGCATCAAGGACCACCGCCACCGCCTCGGCGTATTTGAGCGCCCTTATGGTGTCGCCGGTGGAGGCCTTCTCCAGCGCTTCGACCACCTTGGCCCGTCGCCTAAGCCCGGCGGTATCCACAAGGCGAAACCGCTGCTCCCCCGCGGTGAACTCCACGGCGATGGCGTCGCGGGTGAGCCCTGCTTCGGGGCCGGTCAGCATCCGTTCTTCGCCGATGATGCGGTTCAGCAGCGTCGATTTTCCCACATTCGGTCGCCCGATGATGGCCATGGAAATGGCTCGACCGGGATCTAATCCCCCGTCCTCTTCCTCGGCGCTATCGTGCCCTTCGATGAGGGCAAAGGCGTCCGCCAGGGCATCACGCAGGTCTGGCAGGCCATCGCCGTGCTCTGCGGAAAGGGCAATGGGGTCCCCAAGGCCCAGAGAATAGGCGTCAAGGCTCATGAGATCGCCCGAACGGCCTTCCGCCTTGTTGGCGACGAGCACTACCGGCTTGCCTCGGCGACGCACGTCCTGCGCCAGTACCTCGTCAAGGGGCGTCACGCCTGCCCGGGCATCCACCACAAAAAGGAAAACGTCCGCCTCGGCGAGGGCCGCCGCCATGTGGTTCCACATGCGCCCCTCAAGGCTCTGCGCATCGGCGCCCTCAAAGCCGGCGGTATCGATGAGGTCGAAGGAAAGGTCAGCGAGCCGGCCAGGCGCCTCGCGCACATCGCGTGTCACCCCCGGCGTGTCGTCCACGATGGCAAGGCGTTTGCCGGCCAGGCGATTGAAGAGGGTGGACTTTCCCACATTCGCCCGCCCCGCGATGGCGACCTTCATGGCCTCGCCCCTTCAAACCCACACCCTCGCGGCGCACCAGCGGTCAGCGCAGCGCGGTGATTTCACCGGCGTCGGAGACGAAAATCATCTGCCCCCTCGCAACAATTGGCGAGGTATAGGCCGACGCGCCGATATCGCGGTCGGAGGTCAACGAGCCCGATACCGGGTCCACCTGGGCAAGTCGCCCATCGTTGGAAACCGCGTAGAGGGATCCGCCGGCGAGGACGGGCCCGGCGTAGGTGCCGTCGCGCCGCTTCTTGGGCTTGGGCAGCGCCGTCATCCAAAGGGTTTCGCCAGAGCTCTTGTCGAGGGCCACCATGCGGTCCCCCAGATCCACCATGAACACCGCATTTCCCGAAACCACCGGCGTGTGCGCCGAACCGATGTTGCGCTCCCAAAAGATGGTGCCGTCCGAAAGGTTGACGGCAATGGTGCGCCCCGCAACTCCGGTGGCATAGACCACGCCATCAACGATCACGGGGCTCCCGGAAACATCGGTGAGGCCAGACACCGCGAGCGTTCGCATGGAGCGAGTGACGAATTCCTGCCATTGGGGCTCGCCGCTCTCCACCGAGAAAGCCATCACCTCGCCGGACGAATAGGGGATCACAACCTTGTCGCCGGAGACCGCCGGGGACGAGGCGGCCACAAGACCAGCCTGCTCGGGAATGCCGTCGTAGCTAAAAACCTCCGCGCCATCCTCTTGGCTGAGGGCGTAGACTTGGTTCTTCTGGCTGACGATGAAGACTTTGCCAGCGCCCGCCGTGGGTGCCGAGCGCGCCGGTACCCGAAGGTTAACGCGCCAGATGACGTCGCCGTTGCTGGCGTTGAGGGCTACCGCCTCACCATAGCCTGTAGCGGCGAACACGCGCCCATCCGCCACCGTCACCCCACCGCCGGCGGCGGGATCGCCCTCCCCTTCCGGTTGCAGCGATGTGCTCCAGACTTTTCCGCCGGACGAAGCCGAAACGGCCGTCACCGTTCCGTCTGGCGCATAGACGAAAACTCTGTCACCCGCCGCCACCGGGCGAGCCGACACCCGCGCCGAACCGCGCCTTGTAACCGTCGAAATGCTTCCGAGAGCAGAACCGCCCACCTTGGCCCGCCAGGCTCGGGAACCGCCGCCCGAAAAGGCAAGGTGACCGGGCGCGTTCTGGGCATTGCCCCCCGGCTGCGGCCAGTCGTTGTTGGCTCGGGCAGGGGAGATGGACGCAGGACGCATCGCATCGGCGTCCATCATCTCGGTGTTGGTGGCAAAGACGGTCTCGCGGTCGCCCAACAGGATCGTGTCTTTGGCGCCGAAGGGATTGAGATCGGATATGGAACCGCAGCCAGCCAACACGAGCGCCAGCGTCGGAACGAGAATGGCTTTAGACATCAGTTGGTTTCCTCCTCGCTCGCCGCGGGGGTTCCGCCGTTTGCCGGCGCCTCCACCTCTACGGTTTGCGCGATCAAGCCAAGCATGAACTGCGCCCGCCCCTGGATCGCGGGGGGTGTGCCGGCTTCTTCGCGCAGTGCCGTAAACCAGCGCAGCGCTTCGTCCGTGTCGCCGCTCGAAAAGGCGGCAAGACCCACGAGTTCCTGAGCGGAGCGGTGAAAAGGGTTACCGGTGTTTTCCGCAATGGGCAGCAGCGTATCGCGGGCTGCGTCATAGTCGCCAGCGTCGATCAGAAGGTGTCCGAGGCGTATCCCTGCAAGGTCGCGATAGGGTGCGGGCACGCTGGTGTCTTCGGCAAGGGCACGGAACACTTGCTGGGCCTGTTCGCTCTCGCCGGCCTCAGCGTAGGCGGTTCCGGCGCGAAAGTCGGCGAGCATCGCATACCCGCCGGGCGCGTTCTCACCGAATGCGACGAGCTCGTCCGCGACGCTTACGGTGTTCAGTTCCTGCGCCTGCGCCAACACGGCAGCAAACTCATCCCCGGCAGCACGCTCGCGGCCCGTTTTCCAGGCGTCGTAGCCCCGAAAGCCAGCGGTCACCAGAACGATGAGCACCGCGCCCGCGATGACGAAGATGCCGTACCGGTCCCAAATCCGCTTCAGCCGCTCGCGGCGAAGGTCTTCTTCTACTTCCTGGAAAATATCGCTCATGGATAGCCATCCGGCCCATCGTCTACCCGAACACGTGCCAACCGCGAGGGCGAGCCGCAGGGCTTGCGGCTATCACATGGCGATCGGCGAGACGCCTATTAGCCACAAATGCACCTTCCACACAAACAACACGTAAACGGAAAGGCCAATGGTAACGGCAATGATGTCGTCGCGGATTCTGGGTTCAAAGTCGAGGGGGGCCGCCAGACCGGCGCGCTCACGGCGTTTGACCGAAATGCGGTCCACCACGGCCCACACCAGGAAGGCGCCGAACAAGGTCACCCCCGCCACGTCGCCGTTCGCCAACAAATGCGCCAATGCCCAGAATTTTATGGCCACCAGCATGGGATGCTTCAGGACCTTCCGGATGTGGCTTTTGCCGTACATCGCGGCGAGCGCCACGAAGGAAAATGCCATTAAAAGCAACGCAATATGCCGAAGCGTCGGCGTCGGAAAGTAGAGGAACGCCGACCCTGTCTGGTACTTCCAGGCCTTAAATCCTTCGGCGATGGCGATCATGCCCCCCAGTGCAACCAGGGAGAACACGATCCGGTACGGGATCTCACCCACCAACCTCTTGATGGCCGCCCGCAAGCGGCTCGCCATGGGCAGCGAGTGGGTTCCGAAGAACAGCGCCAGCCCAAAAAACATCAACGGCATATTGCACTCCCGCCCGATGGTCGGCACCGCGCAGCCCCTGACAATGGATTCGCGGCAAGTCTGGCCGAGGGCCGGGACGGCGTGCCACCGAAGAAATTATATTTATTCCATTTCTACAAGAGGAAATACGGACGCGGGGGGCCGGGCCATCGGCCCGGCGATGAGGCGCGGCTCTGAAAAGGCGTCACGGAACGCTCCGCTGGTTCGCGCGCAAAATCCCGTCGCGGAGATCGCGCACCGCAACGACGGTTTGGCGCGGCACGCTGATTCAGGTCGAAACGACGGGTTGGCGCTGCGTGCTCGCGAGAAAATGGTTAGGTGCCGGGGCGAGTTTCCCTCCCCCGGCGGGCCGAACTACTCGGCGGCAGCTTCCGCGGACCCGGCGGACGAGGGCGGCGGCGGCATGGTGGAGACCACGCTGTCTCGCTCAGCGGCCTTCGCCAATGCCGCTTTCGTAGCAGGCGCTTCGGCGCTGATATCCGCCCAGTCCGGCAAAGCGCGAAGGTAATAAAGGGGCGGGATCAACCAGGCGTCGGGAACGCGGAACGCTTCGCCCAGAAGCCGACCTTCAACGACCGCGCGCTCAATGGCAGCCACCTGGCTCTTTACTTTGGGCAAAGCCGCCTCGATGCGCGCTTTGTCGGGCGATCCGTCCGGGGTGCCGGGGAAATAGTATGCAAGGATGTACTCGCGCACGAGCACCTGATCGAACCCGGTGCAAAGGAGCGAGATCCAAGCTTCGTCCTTCGCCGCCTCCACGGCGTCGGTGGCCTGCAGGCGCGGCCCGGGGAATGCGCTATCCACATAAGAAACGATGGCTCGCGATTCGCACAGCGCCAGGTCGCCATGGCGCATGACGGGGACGCGCCCCAGCGGATGGATTGCGTCAACCGCCGGGGTATGGGGCAGAGCCACCTCCAGGCGATGGGGAACGCCCTTTTGGGCAGTGGCAATGCGGGTCGCCCAGACAAAGCTGCTCTGGGGTGGCCCCATAATCACGAGTTCGGCCATGCTGCGTCCTCCTTCGTTGCGCATATGGCCATAGACGGTTGGCAATCTTGTGGTTCGACAGCAGGGGCGCGATCTTTGAATAAAGTGCTGCCTCGGGCGTCCCTTGGCCCTACAGCGGTTCGCGACGGCGGTTCCGCCCCCTCGACAAAGCCACCCAAGGGGGTCATCGGTGGGATGAGAGTCCGTTGCGTATCTTTAAGGAGTTGTCATGGTCCGCAGCATCTTAGTCAGCCTTTGCGCTGTTTTTCTCGCGCTCGCCAGTGCTTCGGCGGAGGAGCGTAAATCCGCCAAGACGAAGGCGGCCCAAGCGGAAGAAATCCGCAAAGAACGCGGTCTGGAGTCCATCGCCGACGAGGTGAACGAGGTGTCGGAGGAAGGGACCGAACAGGACGGCATGAGCCGCACGATGGATGAGTTGCTGGAGGCCGAAGATCAGGACGGGTGCAGCGGCGAGATGGCCGCCGCCAACTACGCCTGCGGTGGCGGCTGACGGGCAAAGATGTCGCCGCCCATTTGCCCGTAAAGATCGCCAAGGTCGAGGAGGACCCAGTTCTCCATGATCCGCCCGCCGGCGCAGCGATAAAAATCCATCACGCGCAACGTCAGCGCTTTGCCGGTCTCGGGCAGGCCCAGATAGGGGCCGCTGTGGGTCATGGTCATGGACGGCCAGCCGGAGACCGCCGCATAGGGCCCATCGCTGATGCGGCAGTAGTGATTGCCCCCCGCCCGATCGGGAAAGGCATCCAGGAACGAGCGGCGGTGATCGGCCACAAATCCTTCCCAGCGGGTGTTGGAGCCGATGCCGCCGGGGCCGTACCACATGAGCCCATCGTCCCAGGTGCCGCCTTCGCCGATCTGCCCCGCCGATGCGTAGGTCTTGGGGTCGTAGGCGTGGAGGCCGGCGAACATGCGCTCCACAGTCTGCAGCGCGCTCTCGCCATTGACGGGAGAGTTCGGGAACACCCCGTCGTGGGTCTCCGGCGAAGGAAAGAGAATTTCGGCCCCAAGATCGTTGGGAAAAGGCGAGTGTCCGGCCTGGCGCATCAAGTCCGGCAAGTCGAAGATGATCCGCGCACGAACAATCTTTCCGTCCGCCACCTCGTAAAACTCTCCAGCCCGGAAGTAGGCAAGGCGGCCGGAGGGCAACGCCCCCAAAAAGGGCCCGGCGTGGCAGCCCACATAGTGGGTGACGGATGCCGCCCACCATCCCCCGTCGGCCCGGGTATTGTGTCCGCCGATAAAAATCTCGTCCCGGCGCCGCACGTGGGGCAACGCCGTCCGCAGCGGAATGATGAAGTCTTCCACAAACGCATCGCGCCCTTGGAGGCGATTGAGGGGGAAGGCGAGGTCAAAGGTCGCGTCCTCGGCAATGGCGTCCTGCGCGGCGGTGGCGAGGCTACCAAAGGGCACGTTTAGCAAGGCATCCAACCGGTTTTTTATACCGGCGCGGGGGTCGTCCATCGTCTTTCCTTGTAAAAAGTTCGGCAAAATTCCTTGTTGCCGTCAGAAAATTTCCAGTCCAGTCTCGACCCTCATATGTCGATATTCATCCAGTCAAACATGGACGAAGACGGAGGCAATCATGGCTGAGGTGCAGCTGAGGAATGTCTCCAAGCGGTGGGGCAACTACGTCGGCGTTGCGAACTTCGACCTCACCATCGCCGACCGCGAGTTCCTTGTTCTCCTCGGACCGTCGGGGTGCGGCAAGACCACCACCATGCGCATGATTGCAGGGCTGGAGGAAGCTACCGATGGGCAGATCGTCATCGGTGGGCGTGTGGTCAACGATCTGGAACCCAAGGACCGGGATGTGGCCATGGTGTTCCAATCCTACGGCCTCTACCCCAACATGAACGTCTACGAAAACATCCGCTTTCCCCTAAAAGTGCGAAAAATCCCCGAGGCAGAGCACGACGATCGGGTGATGAAGGCGGCCGAGATGGTGGAACTCACCGAGTTTCTCCACCGCAAACCCGCGGCCCTTTCCGGCGGCCAGCGGCAGCGGGTGGCTCTTGCCCGGGCCATCGTGCGCCAGCCC
>JBCCYN010000113.1:0-15611 GCA_039189655.1 Pseudomonadota bacterium
ACTGATTCATCCCTTCTTCGCGTCCGGCATAGACCGGGCCCTTGGTGTCGCAAAGGATGATGTTGTCGTGGGGGACGCCCATAGCCTTGATGAGTTCCACGCAGGCGATCCCTGCAGACCCGGCGCCGTTGCAAACAATCTTGAGGTCAGAAAGTTTTCGGTCCGTGAGATGCGCGGCGTTGATGAGGCCTGCTGCAGCGATGATCGCCGTGCCGTGCTGATCGTCGTGGAAGACGGGAATGTCCATCAGTTCGCGCAGCTGCGATTCGATCAGGAAGCAGTCCGGCGCCTTAATGTCCTCAAGGTTGATCCCGCCGAAGGACGGACCGAGGTACCGCACCGCGTTGATAAAAGCTTCGACGTCCTGGGTATCCACCTCAATGTCGATGCCATCGATGTCGGCAAAGCGCTTGAACAGAACGGCCTTGCCTTCCATCACCGGCTTGGAGGCGAGCGCACCGAGGTTGCCGAGGCCCAATATCGCCGAGCCGTTGGAGATGACCGCCACCACGTTGCCGCGGGTGGTAAGGTCGAAAGCGCGGTCGGGCTCATCGGCGATGGCGCGCACCGGCACGGCAACGCCGGGTGAATAGGCCAGCGAAAGGTCCCGCTGGGTCGCCATGGGCTTGGTGGGCGAGACTTCCAGTTTCCCCGGCCGGCCGCGGCTGTGAAACTCAAGCGCCTCGTTGTCTGTGATCGCCGGACGACCCTGCTTGTTGGTGTGTGCGTCCACCAATTGCCTCCCCTTCAGTCCTTGCGCTGAGTATGCCCGCCCACGCCCCATCCACAAGGAACTTCGTCGCGGCAACCGCGTGGCCTATGAAATCGCCTCAATCGCCACAAAGATCGGCCCTCGTTCAGTCGATCTGCGGTCGCGCAACCGCTAGCGAGAGGGAGCTTCAAAATAGGGGACGGGGAAATCAACCCAAGCACGGCGACCGCCACGCCGATGATGGCGCAGTACCTGGCTATCAAGGCCCAGAACCCGGACGGTTTGCTGTTTTATCGCATGGGCGATTTTTACGAGCTTTTCTTTGAAGACGCCGAGATCGCCTCCCGCGCGCTCAAAATCCACTGCACGACCCGGGGGACCCACGCCGGGAAACCCATTCCCATGGCTGGCGTCCCCGTGCACGCCGCACAGGACTACCTGTCCAAACTGATCGCCCAAAATTTCCGCGTCGTGATTGCCGAGCAGGTGGAAGACCCCGCCGAAGCCAAAAAGCGCGGCGCCAAGGCGGTGGTCGCCCGGGCCGTGACGCGCATCGTCACCCCCGGCACCATCACCGAAGACGAGCTTCTTGACCCCGGCCGCCCCTCGCTGCTTGCCACCATCGCGCCGACCAAAGCGGCCGTGGGAATTGCCGTGGCGGATGTGGCAACGGGGCGGTTTTCCCTGACCGAGGCCGAGCCCGAAGGCTTGCTGGCGGAATTGGCGCGGATCGATCCCGCTGAACTCTTGGTGCCGGACGACTTTGACCTGCCGTTCTTGCCGCAGCGGGTGACCGTCACCCAACGACCTGCAGCGGCGTTTCGAGGCAGTGACGTTCGCAAGCGACTCGCCGAAGCCTTTAGCGTTGCCGACCTTGCCGCCTTCGGCACGTTCAGCGACCCGGAAGCCATGGCCGGCCTCGTCCTCGTCCAGTACCTTGGCGAGACGCAGCTGGAAAATGCGCCGCCCCTTGATCCGCCGCGCAAAGACACCCCCGCCACGGTCATGGCCATCGACGCCGCCACCCGCGCAAGCCTTGACCTCACGCGGCCATCGCGCGAGGGCGGCCCCACATTGCTCTCGGTGGTGGATAAGACTGTGACCGGCCCGGGGACCCAGCGTCTGGCCGAACGCTTGGCGAGTCCCTCCACGCAGATCCCGGTGATTGCAGCACGCCACGATGCGGTTGCCGCATTCGTGGACGATCCGGCGGCCCGGTCGGGGGTGCGGTCAGCACTCAAGGGCGCGCCGGACATTTTGCGCGCGGTGGGTCGCCTGGCCGCTGGCCGTGGCCAGCCCCGGGACGCCCTCGGTATTTTGAGGGCATTGGACGCCGCCGCCGCGGCATTTCAGGCGCTGCCGGTGGAACGGCCGGAAATCCTCGCGAGCGCTGCCAAGTACCTTGAAGCCGCACCCGGACCGCTGGGCGAGCAGCTTGCCCGCACCCTTGAGCCGAAGGCGGCCGCCGCCAACGCACCGGATGGTTTTGTGGCGCCGGGCGTTGACCGCACCCTGGACGAAGCGCGCACTCTGCGGGACGAAAGCCGCCGGGTCGTTGCCGCGCTCCAGGCGGAGTACCAAGGCGAGACGGGCGTCAAGTCCCTCAAAATAAAGCACAATGCAGTGCTCGGCTGGTTTATCGAGGCCCCCGCTGCCCACGACGCAGCCCTGCGCGCAAAGGGCTACACCCACCGCCAGACCCTGGCCTCAGCGGTGCGCTTCACCACCGAGCGGCTAAGGGATCTGGAAAGCCGGATCCTCGCCGCCAGCGATGAAGCGCGCACCCGCGAGGCTGCCATTTTTGCCGACTTGGTGGCGGCCATCACTGCCGCGCGGCCGGGTCTTTCGGCCATCGCGGACGCCATGGCCGAGCTTGATGTGATGGCAAGCCTTGCCGAAACCGCAGCCACCGCCCGGTGGAGCCGGCCCAAGGTGGAAGAAACCCTCGCCTTCGCCGTGGAGGGCGGGCGCCATCCGGTGGTGGAGGCAGCCCTCGACGACGCCTCGCGCTTCGTACCCAACGACTGCGATCTCGGCCCCGGCGAGGAAGACACTGCGGCGCGCTCAAAAATTCTCACCGGCCCCAACATGGGCGGCAAATCCACCTATTTGCGCCAAAACGCGCTCATCGCCATTCTCGCCCAGGCGGGGTCCTTCGTGCCGGCGAAGGCAGCCCGCATCGGCATCGTCGACCGACTCTTCAGCCGCATTGGCGCCTCGGACGATCTGGCAGCGGGGCGTTCCACGTTCATGGTGGAAATGGTCGAGCTCGCAGCGATCCTGAACCAGGCAGGACCGGGCGCCCTCGTCATTCTCGATGAGATCGGGCGCGGCACTGCCACCTTCGATGGCCTTTCCATTGCTTGGGCAGCGCTGGAGCGGCTCGATGAGATCGGCTGCCGCACCATCTTCGCCACCCACTATCACGAACTCACGGCCCTCGCGGACCGGCGCGCCCGCATTTCCAACGCCACCATGCGGGTGCGAGAGTGGCGCGGCGACATCGTGTTCTTGCACCAGGTAGAGCCGGGCGCGGCGGACCGCTCCTACGGGGTCCAGGTGGCGCGCCTTGCTGGCCTCCCGGTTCAAGTGGTCCGCCGGGCAAAGGATGTGCTCGCCCGCCTGGAGGAAACCGACCGTGGCGCCGCCCGCGCCGCCCTTGCCTCCGACCTTCCCCTTTTTGCCGCCATCCCGCCGGAGGATGCCAAAACAGCGCCATCGCGGGCACTGGAAATACTGGACGGCACCGAACCCGACAGCCTATCCCCCAGGGACGCGCTCGAAATTCTCTACGCCCTCAAGGCCGCGCGCGTGAGCGAACAAGGCACCGACGGAGAAGATTGATGCCCAAGGGATATTGGTTCGTGCGCATGGACGTGCACGATCAGGACAACTACGTGAAGGAATATGTGGCGCGGAACGCCAAGCCCATCGCGGAACACGGCGGCAAGTTTTTGGTGCGCGGCGGCCAGAGCGAACTCTTTGAAGGCACCCAGCGGGCGCGGAGCGTTGTGGTGGAATTTCCGTCCTACCAGGCAGCGCTCGATTGCGCGAAATCGGCGGACTACCAGGAGGCCGTTGCCCACCGACGCAAGTATGCCGAGGGCGATTTTCTGGTCATCGAGGGCTACGAAGGTCCGCAGCCGGGCGACCAATGAAAGTTGGTGTGTTTGGCGCCTCCGGGCGCATGGGTCGCGCGCTCATCCGCGCGATCCACGAAAACGAGGAAACCACCCTTCAGGCTGCCACCGAGCGTTCCGGGCTTGGCATGCGCGGCGCCGATGCCGGCCAGATGGCGGGCATTGGCCAAACCGGTGTTGAGATCACCGATGACCCCGCGGTGTTTGCCGATTGCGAGGCCGTGCTCGATTTCACCGCACCGGATGCGAGCGCGGACCTTGCCGAACAGCTTTCGCAGATGGGTGTTGCCCACGTGGTCGGCACCACTGGCTTCACCGCCGCCCAGGACGCCCGTTTCGAAGCGCCGGCCCAGCGCATTCCGATCGTAAAGTCCGGCAACATGTCCCTGGGCGTGAACCTCCTGGCAGCGTTGGTGGAGCAAGCGGCCCGTGCGCTTCCGGGGGCGGACCTTGAAGTTCTGGAAATGCATCACCGGCGCAAGGTGGACGCCCCGTCAGGCACCGCGCTCTTGCTCGGCAACGCCGCCGCAAAGGGCCGAGGCGTGAACCTTTCGCAAAAGGCGGTGATGTCCCGCGAAGGTCAGACAGGACCGCGGGAGGCTGGCACCATCGGCTTTGCCACCTTGCGGGGCGGAACCGTCATCGGCGAGCACGAGGTGATCCTCGCCCTCAATTCCGAGCGGGTCACGCTGGGTCACATCGCAGAAGACCGCACCGTGTTTGCAAACGGTGCGGTGGCCGCAGCTTTATGGTTGCGAGGAAAAAAAGCCGGTCTTTACTCTATGAACGACGTGTTGGGGATCGAAGGGTAGGCGCCGGCCGGGCGCTATGTCTGCCGGCGCCTGAAGGCGACTACTGGGCCGCTTTCACCGCATCTGAAATCTGGCGAGCTTCCACCGGCGGCAGGAAACTGCCGTCGTAGTAGTTCTCCATCTTCGGTTCGATTTCGAGGCCAAACGCGTCCGCAATCTGTCCTGCCGCAGTCTCGAAACGGGCCTGGTCGATGTTGGAAATGCCGCGCTCCATGACACCCGGTGTCAGGATGGAAAGCTCTTTGGCAAGCTCCCAGCGGTCAGCCTCCACCTCAAGATCCACCAGCGGCTCACGCGCCTTCAAAAGGTCGAGCCCCGCCTGCGGATCGGCCAACATATCCTGAAGACCTTTGACGGTGGCGGCCACAAAACCCTTCACCACTTCCGGATTTTCTTCTGCGAACGACTGCTTGACGATGATCCCGGACGAATAGGGCTGAAGGCCATGCTGGGCGAGGGTGAAGTAAGTCACCTCGCTGGGATCCATCCCCGCCTGGATCATGTTGAGCACCGTCGTGGTGGTAAAGCCGAAGGTGGCGTCGGCCTGACCCTGGATGACCATGGCATCGCGCAGATTCGGCTCCACGAACAGGTACTCGATGCTTTCCGGGTCAAGCTCGTTGAGCTTGGCAAACACCGGCCAGGCCAAAACCGTGGCGGCGTTTTGGGTGGCGGAAATCTTTTTGCCCGCAAGGTCTTCGGGGCCTTCAACGCCATTCTTTTTCAGCGAGATGACGCCGGTGGGCGACTGGTCGTTGATCACCATGACGGTGACCACGGCGTCTTCAGGGTTCTCGTCATTGAATTTGAGGAGGCCGGTGCCTTCCGCAAAGCCGATATCGTAGGCGCCGGAGGCCACTTTCGCGATGGTGTCACCAGACCCAAAGCCGCGGTCGATGGTGACGTTCAGACCCTCGTCGGCGTAGTAACCCTTGTCGAGGGCAATCAAGAACGGCCCGTGCATGGCTTGCCAGGCCCAGTCGAGCACGAACTCCACATCGGTCTCAGCCGATGCCGCCCCGGGCGCTGCTGCGATAACTGCTGCCCCCAAGGCGGCGCGAAAGGTTCTGCGAAGATTCATGCCGGTGCTCCGTTTTTGTTTTGGTGTCCGTGGTTGGAGGCAAGTATCGGACCAGGGTCCGCGCTATGCCTCGTCGGGTGTGGCCGGGGTTTTCCAATAGGCGCGTGACGGTTGGCGGGCGGCAAAACCGTCAAAGGCGCTCAACAGCCGCTCGAACCAGGGGCCGATGGGACTTTCCGGCGGGTAAAGCCGGCGGGTGCTTGCCACCCGTGCCCACTGGAACGCGCCGAACGCAATGTAGTCCACATAACGCGGCGCCGTTCCGCCCAGGAAAGCGTGGTCGCTCAGGGCCGCTTCCAACGGCGCGAGCCTTGGCTGCAATGTCTCTATGGCAGCGTCGGGATGCGCACCCAGCTCCGCCAGCGTGGTGCCGAACTTTTCGATGTTGCGCTGGCGATAAAACGCTTGGTCCTTGTCCGCTAAAAGCGGGATCTGATCGCTCACCACGGCGCGAAACATGATGGGGTGGAGTTCGCGGCTCACCCAGGCGTCCACCAGGCGTGCCGTCGCCCGCTCGCCCTCATCGCGGAAGAGCGCCGGACGATCTGGGTAGTGCTCATCGAGGTAAATGGCGATCTCGAAGGACTCTCGCAGCCATCGCTCCCCGTCCACCAGGACCGGCGCCGTGCCACCCCCCGAGCGGGCAATGCGGTCCTTTTCCACGATGCGCCAGGGAACCGGGGTGAACGGGAGGCCCTTGTGGGCAAGCGCCATGCGCGTGCGCCAGCAATAGGGGCTCAGCCGGAAATCATCGTCTTTCCCGGCCACTTCGAAAAGGCGTCTTGCCACGCCGTCTTGCTGGTCGTCCGGCACCAGGAGTTCAAATCACCCAGCCGCCGTCGACCGCAATATCCTGCCCGGTGATCTGCCTTGCCTTTTCGCTCGCCAGAAACACCACCGCGTTGGCCACATCGACGTCGGTGGAGATGCGGCGCAGCGCATAGTCCTCGGCGTGCTTTGCCTTCGCCTCGTCCAGGGAAATCCCGAGGCGCTCGGCCATTTCTCCGCACACTTTTAAAAAGCGCGGTCCCTCCACCATCCCCGGACAAACGGAGTTGACGTTGATGTTGTGGGGTCCGGCCTCCAGGGCAAAACTCTTCGTAAGGCCGCGCATTCCCCACTTCGAGGCGCTGTAGCCAAGCCGCCCGGCTCGCCCGCGCAGGCCGAACGTTCCGCCAACGTTGACAATTTTGCCAGACTGCCGCGCCATCATGTCCGGCAGCACCGCGCGCATGGTCAAAAACACACCGGTGACGTTGAGGGTCAAAATATCATCGAACTCTTCGCGGGTCGTTTCGACGCCGGTCTTGCCGATGGGGCCGCGCCCCCCGGCCACATTCACCAAAATGTCGATCTGGCCGTGCGCTTCTATGGCCGCTGTCACCGCACCTTGCACCTCCTCCTCGGCGGTCACATCGCAGCGGTGGACCGAAACCGTTCGACCTGTGGCGCGGGCATCCCCGGCCACCGCTTCGATGGGCGCAAGGTCCCGGCCGGCTAGGGCAAGATTCGCCCCCTCGCGAGCAAGGGCCAGCGTCACGGCCTCCCCCATCCCCTTCGCGGGTCCCGTCACGAACGCGGTCTTGCCGGCAAGATCCACAGACCTCTCCCCATGAAAATTGGTTTGGACCGGAGAATGCATCGACCATGCCCACCGGGCGAGGCTAATCTTGCACGGCAACGGGAGTGAGACCCATGGAAACCGCTGATCTGGTGATCAAGAACGGCATGGTTGCGACGGAAACGGCGGTGTTCGAGGCCTCGATCGCGGTGCGCGACGGCCGGATCTGCGCGTTGGGAGCGGCGGCGGATATGCCGGCGGCGGCCGAAACCATCGACGCGGCCGGGCTCCATGTGCTCCCCGGCGTCATCGATGTGCACGTGCACTTTCGCGAGCCCGGCATGGACCACAAGGAGGACTGGGAGACCGGCACCCGCGCGGCGGCCATGGGCGGCGTCACCACGGTCTTTGAAATGCCCAACACCTCTCCGCCGGTGAGCACAGCAGAGCGCTACCGGCAAAAGCGAGCCATCGCGGACGCCAAGGCCGTGGTGGATTTTGGCCTCTACGGCGTCCTCTCGGAGGACAACCTTGCGGATCTTGCCCCAATGGCCGAGGCGGGCGTCATCGGCTTCAAGCTTTTTCTTGGCAACACCACGGGAAACCTCCCCTGCCCCTCCGACGGCGCGGTCCTTGAAGCCTTTGAGATCATTGCGGGCCTCGGCAAGCGGGTGTCGATCCACGCGGAAAACTCGCCCATCCTGTTCTGGCGGGAAGATCGGCTGAAGGCCGCGGGGCGCAACGAAGCCTTGGACCACCTTCTGGCCCGCACCGATGTGGTGGCGCTGGAAGCCCTCACGAGGAGCTGCGTCTTTGCCGAATGGACCGGTGCGCGCATTCATATCGTCCATGAATCCTGCGCCCGCTCCCTCCCCTACATCGAGTTTTTCAAAGCCCGCGGCGTCGATCTGACCGTAGAGACGCTCCCCCAATATCTGACGCTTGCAGTGGAGGACATGACCGGAGCAGCGGGGGCGGTGGCGCGCATGAACCCGCCCATCCGCGAACGCTGGCAGCAGGGACCCTTGCGCGATGCCCTCGCCAAAGGCCCCATCGACATGATTTCCACCGATCACGCCCCCCACACGCCGGAAGAAAAGGCCGGAAACCGGATCTGGGATATCGCCTGCGGTTTTCCGGGGCTGGAGAGCCAATTGCCGGTGCTGCTGTCGCTGGTGAACGACGGGCTCATGCCGCTGACGCGCTATGTGGCGGTGTCCTCAGCCAATCCCGCCCGAGCGTTCGGGCTTTACGGCCGCAAGGGGGTCATCCAGCCCGGTGCCGACGCCGATCTCGTCTTGGTGGACCTTCGCCGGCGCGAAACCCTCTCGGCGGCGCGTCTTTCGTCGAAGGGAAAGGTGTCGCCCTTCGAAGGGATGACGGTTTCCGCCTGGCCGGTGGCGACGATCGTGCGCGGCAAGCCGGTGATGCGCGATGGCGAGGTGACGGCCGAGCCCGGCTGGGGCCGCGAGGTGGTGCAGGCCATGCCGGCCCCGGCACCGCGCAACGTGGAGACCCACCTCAGCACGCTTTGCGGCGCTTCACCCGCGCCGTCCGGCGCCGGGTAGGTTCGGAGACGGATTTTTCTTCGCTTGTTTCAACCGAGCGACCCCCAAAGCCCGCATCGGCGTTACAGGTCGTACGGTGACAGTGGCGCTTTACTTCGCGACCGACCGCGGTCGCACATCCACCCAGACCAGGTAGTGGTCGGATGCCTCGTGAGCCGGATCGCCTTCGGGCGGCCAGTAAACACCGCTTTGCAATACCTCCAGGTCGGCGGTCGGGACGACGTAGTCCACTCGCAACTGACCGATACTGAAGGCCGCCGTCGCGGTTCCCGCTTCGTCAGAGCGAGGCTCAGGGTCGATGACCGCTGGATCGTCAAGGAGGTAGCGGATCGCGCCTACGGCGGAATTGCCTGCCTCAGGCCGTGGATCAGCGTTCAGATCACCCATGACCACCGCTGAACCACCCGGGGCAAGCCCGCCGCGCACGCCCTTGTCGTCGATCGCATACTGACTTCTTGCCTCGTGCAGAAGATCCACGACGAGCCGGATTTCATCAGCATTGCGCGGCACCAGCGGCGGCCTAATCGGGGGTGTGGGATGGGCGGCGACCACCGTGATGACTGTCTCGCCGACCTCGACGGGGATCAGCGCATGGGTTTTGGAAGAGAGTGGCAGCACCTCCCTCACTGCTTCGGAAATGTCTGGCGCCATGCGGTGGCCCGGCATATCGCGCCAGAGAAATTCGGTGAACGTGCGCGGCTCACCCACAGGAAGCATCGATAGGAGCGCAAAGGCGTACTGGCCTGGGTAGCGGCCAAACCCGAGGGCATCCACGGCATGGTCGATCCCCTCACCGCCGATTTCACCATCACCGTCGAGATCTACACCGCTGGGGACGCCTGTGTTCGTGGGCAAGAGCACGCGGTGCGGATAGTTGATGGCCTCTCCGCCGTCCTGGGGACGTGCCAGATAATTTCCTGCGTAAAGACTGAGCGCGCGGCCATCGTCGTCACGGTCGAGTTCCTGGACAAGGAGAACATCGGGCCGGACAGCTTGGATGACCGCGGCAGAGCGCGTGGCCTGGGGATCGTCAAGGGTTGTGAGGCGCTCGATGATGCCGCCCGCGGTCTCGCCTGCGAGGGCAACGTTATAGGTGGCAAAACGGATGGCGCCGTCGGGTTTTACCGGCAGATCGAGGGCTGTGGCAGCCGCCGTCGAGGCGACGAGACCGGCAAACATCACAGCCATCGCCTGGCTCTTGCGTCGCAAACCGGCCTCCCCTTAGGCCCCTTGCCTGCTCCTACTCGCTCACCAGGGTGAGGTGGCGTTTTCGCTCAAAAACCCGCAACACCTGCGCCAGCTCGTGGCCTCGCTTCAAAACGACCCCGAGGGAGGACAGCACAGCATAGGTGCCGTTCTTCCGCGCGTTCCTTGGCGTCTTGGTGATGCGGTACATGGGCACCTCGCCCATCCTGCGATAGATGGAGAACACCGCCTGGTCGCGGCCGTGGTCGAGGGCATAGTCGCGCCACTCACCGGCGGCGACCATCCGGCCATAAACCTTTAATATCTCTGAGAGTTCGGTGCGGTGAAATGCGATCAGCGGCGCAACAGGCTTTTGGGCCGCGACAGTTTTGGGAGTGGATATGGCCTTTGCTGCGACTGAATAATGAGGCCGCAGCGGCACCACTCGACTTGCCTCTTCACCATCCGCCATGGCGCCTCCTTCCTGAATATTAGCCATCAAAGCCTGGACCGTCTTGGCGCCCAGCGCAACCGCCCTTGATCATGGCGCCGTCTGCCCGCATTTATGCCCTAATTCCAGCCACTGTGATTGAACCATGACCGAAACCGCCGAAACACGCCCCTTCGAGGCCGATGTCGCGCGCCTCCTGCACCTCATGGTGCACTCCGTCTACTCCACCCCTGACGTGTTCCTACGCGAACTGGTCTCCAACGCCGCCGACGCGTGCGAAAAGCTGCGCCAGATGGCGCTCACCGACAACGCGCTGTTGGCCGGCGATCCAGACCTCAAAATCGCCATAACCGTCGACGCGGACGCAAAAACCATCGTCATTGCCGATAACGGCGTTGGTATGACGCGCGAGGAACTCATCGAAAATCTGGGCACCATGGCCCGCTCCGGTACGGAAAAATTCCGCAAGGCGCTGGAGGAAAAGGACGATGGGAAGGCGTTGATCGGCCAGTTCGGCGTCGGCTTTTATTCGGCCTTCATGGTGGCGAAGGACGTGGTGGTCACGAGCCGCGCTGCGGGAGCCGAAGGGGGTTTTGAGTGGCGCTCGGACGGCTCGGGCGAGTTTTCCGTGGCGCCCGCGCCCGACGAGGACGCGCCGGCAAGGGGCACAACGGTCAAGCTATTCCTGCGAGATGACCACGACTCCTACGCCGAAGACGCCACCATCGAACGGCTCATAAAACACCATTCGGCGCACGTGCCGGTTCCCATTACCATCGCCAAGGCGGGCGAGGACGCCCGGCGCGAAATCGTCGACGGCACCGCGCTTTGGGCCAAACCCAAGTCCGAGATCACCGAGGACGAATATACCGAGTTTTACCGGTTCACCGCCGGGGCCTTCGACAAGCCGGCGCTCACGCTCCACACCCGCGCGGAAGGCCGGCACGAATACACCGCGCTGTTGTTCGTCCCAGAAATGGCGCCCTTCGATCTCTTCGATCCGGACCGCAAGGGCCGCGTAAAACTTTACGTCCGCCGGGTGTTCATCACCGATGATGCGCAGATGCTGCCGGCCTACTTACGCTTTGTGCGCGGGCTCATCGATTCAGAAGACCTTCCGCTCAACCTGTCGCGCGAGATGCTGCAAACCAATCCGATGCTGAGCCAGATCGGCACGGCCATGACGAAGCGCATCCTGGGCGAGATGAAAAAGCTCTCCGAAAAGGATGAAGAGACGTTCGCCAAGGTGTGGGATGCCTTCGGCGCCGTTCTGAAGGAAGGCCTCTACGAAGACGCCGAGCGTCGCGACGAAATTTACGCCCTTTGCCGGTTTGCCACCACCAAAGCGCCGGAGGGAAAACGCTCCCTCGCGGACTATGTGGCGGACATGAAGGAGAACCAAACGGCGATTTTCTACGCCGTCGGAGACGACAAGGAGCGCCTCAAGGCTTCGCCCCACTTGGAAGGGTTTGCCGCGCGGGAGGTGGAAGTTCTGCTCCTGTCCGATCCCGTCGACGCCTTTTGGGTGCGCGGGGCCATCGGTTTTGACGGAAAGCCGTTCAAGTCAGTCACCCAGGGTTCGGCGGACCTCGACACGGTGCCCCTCGCCGGAGACGATGAAGATGGCGAACCGTCTGCGAAGGAGTCGGAAATTGCGACCCTTTCGGCGCTGGTAAAGCAGGCGCTGGAAGAGCGCGTTTCGGAGGTGCGTGCCTCCACCCGCCTTGCCACCAGCCCGGCGTGCCTGGTGGCCGCGGACATGGGCTACGACAAGGCCATGGAGAAAATCGTCTCCCGCCACGGCCAGACCGGGTTTGGCGGCAAGCCCATCTTGGAACTCAACCCGCGCCACGAGTTGATCAGGACCCTTGCCGAGCAAGCGACCAAGGGCGGCGCAGCCAAAGAAGTCGAGGACGCGGCGTGGCTCTTGTTCGGCTCAGCGCAGATTCTCGACGGGGAAGCGCCCTCCGACCCGGCCGCTTTCAACCGGCGTCTGCGCGACATCATGACATCGCGCTTCGTCGCCCAGCCGACGACTGCCGAACCAGCGAGTACGTCCGACGAAGGGGACGCCGGCGGCGCAGACGCGGCCTGACGCGGAACATTCGATACCTGCGGCCCAGGCTCGGCCCGCGCGGCCATTGGCCGTGCTTTTTGAACGAGCGAATCGGCTCGGGGACGGACAGTTGCGCCGCGGTGTTCTCGGCTAAAATCCATTCCCTCGGCGCGGACCGGCGGTGAGCGAGAAATTCGACCTCCGCCGCCGCCTCTTTGCGGAGGGCATCGGCACTGCGCTTTTAGTGACGACGGTGGTCGGCTCCGGCATCATGGCCGACAGCCTCACCGACGACACCGGGCTCGCGCTCCTCGGTAACACCATCCCCACCGGTGCAATTCTGGTGGTTCTCATCGCCATCCTGGGTCCGGTTTCCGGCGCACACTTTAACCCGGCCGTCACCCTCGCCATGGTCATTCGCCGCGCCATTCCACCCGGTGAGGCGGCTCTTTACGTCGTGGTCCAGGTGGCGTCGGGGATCTTGGGGGCATTTCTCGCCCATGCCATGTTCGCGCTGCCGGTGATCCAAGCCGCCACCACCGTGCGCACCGGGCCGGCCCAGTGGCTTGCGGAAATGGTGGCCACCTTTGCACTGCTGGGGGCTATTTTGGGCGGCCTGCGGTTTCGGCCCGAGGCCATCCCATGGCTCGTGGGTCTCGTGATCACGGCGGGCTATTGGTACACCGCGTCCACCTCCTTCGCGAACCCGGCGGTGGCGATCGCCCGTGCCTTCACCGACACGTTTTCAGGGATCCGCCCTGCGGACGTTCCCATGTTCATCCTCGCCCAATGCGCCGGCAGTCTTCTCGCCGTTGCGGTCTTCGGATGGCTTTTCCAGGGCCGTGAGCGCCCATAACAGCAGCGCAGGGCAGCTTAGCCCGAGCGGGTCGCCAGAAGCTTGATGGCAAACCCGCCCAAGACGCCCGCGAAGAGGTAATCGACGATACGCGTTGCCATGGGCGAGCGTTTTAAGAACTGCGCCAACGAGCCCGCAAACAAGATCATCGCGACGACAATGGGACTGGCGATGAGCACGAAGAGGACACCCAGAACGAAGAGTTTTGGCGCCGCGTCGGGGTCCGTGGGCGAGACGAATTGGGGCAGGAACGTCAGGAAGAAGACGATAATCTTCGGGTTCAAGATGTTGATGAGCAGGCCCTTGAGGTAAATGCTCGTCAGCCGCGCCTTAGGCTTGTCGTCCTGATCGAGATGGAACGACGAGCCGTTGCGCAGGGCATCGATGGCAAGCCACAACAAATAGATGGCGCCCACCACTTTCAACACGTTGAACGCGGTGGCCGAAGCAATGAGGAGCGCCGAAAGGCCCAGCGCCACAAAGGCAGAGTGGACGAGAAGCCCGGTGGATGCGCCCAGGAACGCGGCAATGCCGGCCGCGCGCGAATGGCTCACGGTCTGGGACAAAAAGAGCGTCATGTCCGGACCCGGCGTAATGGTGAGCGCGATCACCGCCACCGTGTAGCTGACGAGAACGGGCAACGACGGGACGAACTCAAGCATTTCTTACCTCCTGCGGCCCCTTGCGCTAAAGCCGCAGCGGATCACGATCAAGCCTCCCGCCGGCATCCCACCCGCCTTGTCGCTTGTGAAGAGCCTGCGACGCGCGCCATGGTGAGGTCATGTTTTTAAGCCAATCGCCCTTTGACAGGCTCAAATCACTCCTTGCGGGAATTGCGCCGGGTGCCGACCCCATCAATTTCACCGTGGGGAGCCCCAGACATGCACCGCCAGCCTTCATCGGCGAGGTGATGGCACGCCACGTCTCAGCTTTCCGCGACTACCCGCCCATTGCAGGGACGGAAAATTTCCAACGAGCGGTGCAGGCGTTTTGCGCCCGACGGTTCGGCATCGGTGAGAACTGGCACAAAGACGGCGCGATCCTTCCCCTCAATGGCAGCCGCGAGGGGCTTTTCCTGAGCGCCATCACCGCCCGGGACTTTTTGCAAAAGACCGATCCGGTGGTGCTGTTCGCCAACCCCTTTTACCAGGCCTACCCCAGCGCCGCCCACGCCATAGGCGCCACATCGGCCCCCCTCGCCACCGGCGGCCGCGTTTTGCCAGATTTCGACAAGGTGCCCAGGGATCTCCTCGACCGCGCTATTGCCTACTACTTCTGCTCTCCGTCCAACCCCCAGGGACAGTCGGCCGACACCGCCCAATGGCATCGCTTGTTCGATGTGGCCGAACGCCACGACTTTTTCATCTTCGCCGATGAGTGCTACTCGGAAGTCTACCGGGAAAACGCTGGCCCACCGGTGGGAGCGTTGACGGCAGCCCTATCGCGACCCGGCGCCCTCGAACGGCTGTTCGTCTTCAACTCCCTCTCAAAGCGCTCAAACCTTGCGGGAATGCGGGTTGGTTTCATGGCCGGCGGAGCAGCGCCCATAGCCGCCGTGCGCGCCTTCCGCAATCAGGTGGGACCCCAGGTGCCGGTGCCGCTCCTGGAAGCCGCGGCCGCCGTCTACGACGACGAAGACCACGTCATCGAAAACCGCCGCCTCTACGATGAGAAGTTTGCCGATGCCCAGGCGATTCTCGGTTCCCTCTTCGACGATGTGATCCCGGCAGCAGGCTTCTTCCTTTGGCTCGACGTGGGCGGTGACGATGTGGACTTCGTGCGCGAACTCTGGCGCACCTGCGGCGTTCGCGCTGTACCGGGAAGTTTCTTGACGGCCGATGGCGGATTGGGCGGCGATCCGGGGCGCGGGCGGGTACGCCTGGCCCTGGTGAGCGACCGCGCCACCACCAAAGAAGCCCTCACCCGCCTTCGTGTAAAAGAGCAGATGGTCTGTTGTAGAAGAGCAGTGCTGCGGTCTGTTGTGGGGTGTTTGGTTCTCGATACCAGCCTGCAGAGCTTGGAAGCTTTATTTTTTCATAACGGAGACCAATTCTAGCCCTGAGATAAGGAGGCTCCTGCAAGCTGAAAGCGTCCATGGGGTCTTACAAAAGAGGACTTTATCAAATTATCATACCCAACGCGCAGAATGAGTAGCCCAGACATCAGGCTGTGATATACTATATCGAAGG
>JBCCYN010000114.1:0-15158 GCA_039189655.1 Pseudomonadota bacterium
CGACCGCGCCACCACCAAAGAAGCCCTCACCCGCCTTCGCCACTTCGTTGAAAACCATCGCGCGACGCGCAAACCGGTAGAGGTTACCCAGCCTTAACGACATCTTGGCAAGAGTGCCCCCAACGGGGTTTCGCGCCGAAGCGCTAGGCGTTCCATCAACGCGGCAGGCCCCCAAAAGGAAACCGGTCCGGGGACAGTGCTTGTGAGCGTTTTGCGTTTAAGGGCGTTGGAGCAGCTCGTAGAAGATCCGTCGGTGCTGTTTGCCCGCCGAGCGGTGGCATTCATGGCAGGGCTGCTGCTGTGGGGTGTCGCGATCTTTCTGGGTCTTGCCCTCGCCACCTGGACGGTAAGTGACCCGAGCCTAACCCACGCCACAGCCTCGCCCGTGCGCAACTGGATGGGCGCGCCCGGTGCGGCCATGGCCGACCCGATCATGCAGCTCTTCGGCCTTGCAGCCCCCCTTCTCCTTGCCCCCTTTGCCCTTTGGGGCACTCGACTGATGGCAGGCCGCCCCCTGGGGATTGGCCCCGATCGCGCCCTTCCAGGGATTGCCGCGCTCCTCCTCGCGCCGGGCTTCTTCAATGCCTTTCCTGTCACGTCAGCCTGGCCGCTGCCGCTCGGATTGGGTGGCGTTCTGGGCGAGTTCTGGGGCGAACTGCCGGTCGCCCTCTTCGGTGCCACCTCAGGGTTCGCGCGCGGAATTTTCGGCGGCATTCTTGGCTTAGGGGCCGCCTTTGCCCTTTATCGGGCCGTGAGCCCGCCCAGGATCCCGCTGCGGGAAACTCAACTCGGCTTCCAGATCAAACGCAGTGCACCGGCGGACGACGAATACGGCCTCGACGAGACCGACGCCTATGAGACCGAACCCTCCCGGCTCGATATTTGGCGCGGCGCCCTTGCCCATGCGGTGCTTTCGGTGCGAGCGCGCCTGCGCCGGCCGGATCTGCCCACCCATCGCACCGCGCCCCACCTGAGCGATGCGCTCTCGCGCACCATGGATGATGACGAGCACGACGCGTCTGTCTACCGGGCCCGCTCGCATCAGCCGCACCCTCAATCGGCAGCCCCTGAACCCGCCGCCGCTTACCACCGCGCCGATGGCCCGCCCCCGCAGGAGCGGATCGTTCGCGAACAGCGCGCCGCCGCTGCTCCCCCTGCCGCGCGTCCGGCGCCCCCGGCGGCCCCCGTTGAGCGTAGCACCCACAGCTACATGGCCCCCCTGCGCGGACCGGCCGCTCGCCTGCGCGATCAAATGGAGGCTGAACCGGAACCTTTGGACGCCGAGCCCATGGCGGACGCCGAATCCGAAATGGCCTACGTGGACGAAGCACCCGTCGAAGAGTTCGCCGACGACGAGGGGGAATTCCTTGAAGACGACCCCGGCGCGCTTCCCCTAGACGTGTTTGAGGACGGCACTGACGAGGAAGACCCCTTCGAGGCCGAGGTGGCGCGCCGCCAGAGCCCGGCCCCGATGCCCGCGGGGCGGGTTGCAGCACCGGTGGGTGCTGTCACGCCAGGCCGCCGCGTGGTGCGGGAAGCCCAGCCGAGCCTCCTGGGCGGCGAAGAGTATGAGTTTCCTCCGATCGCCCTCCTCGCGGCGCCCCCCGCCGACGGCGTCGACACCGAACTCACCGAGGATGCGCTCGAAGCCAACGCACGGGTGCTGGAAGGCGTGTTGGAAGACTTTGGGGTGCGAGGGTCCATCGTCCACGTGCGCCCCGGTCCGGTGGTGACGCTTTACGAGCTGGAGCCGGCGCCCGGCATAAAATCGTCCCGGGTGATCGGCCTTGCCGATGATATCGCCCGGTCCATGAGCGCCATTTCCGCCCGCGTCGCGGTGATACCGGGCAAGAACGCCATCGGCATCGAGCTTCCCAACCGCAAGCGCATCACCGTTTATTTGCGCGAGCTTCTGGCAAGCCGCGATTTTGAGCGCACCAAAGCCAAGCTACCTATGTGCCTAGGCAAAACCATTGGCGGCGAAGCGGTGATCGCAGACCTTGCGCGCATGCCGCACCTTTTGGTGGCCGGCACCACGGGCTCGGGCAAGTCGGTCTCCGTCAACACGATGATCCTGTCGCTCCTTTACTGGCACAAGCCGGAGCGTTGCCGGGTCATCCTCATCGACCCGAAAATGCTAGAACTGTCGGTCTATGACGGCATCCCTCATCTTCTCACCGAGGTGGTGACGGACCCGAAAAAGGCGGTTTCGGCGCTCAAGTGGGCGGTGCGGGAAATGGAAGACCGCTACCGCAAGATGGCCAAGCTCGGCGTGCGCAACATCGACGGCTACAATGCGCGCCTCAAGGAGGCCGGCGGCAACGGCGAGCCGCTGACCAGGATCGTTCAGACCGGTTTCGACAAGCGCACCGGCGAAGCCATCTTCGAAGAAGAGGTGCTCGACCTCGATCCGATGCCGTACATCGTCGTCATCGTGGACGAGATGGCCGACCTGATGATGGTGGCCGGCAAAGAAATCGAAGGGGCCATCCAGCGGCTTGCCCAAATGGCGCGCGCCGCCGGCATCCACCTCATTATGGCGACCCAGCGGCCGTCGGTGGACGTCATCACCGGCACCATCAAGGCAAACTTCCCCACCCGCATCTCTTTCCAGGTGACGTCGAAGATCGACAGCCGCACCATCCTTGGCGAGATGGGTGCCGAGCAGCTTCTGGGCATGGGCGACATGTTGTTCATGGCCGGTGGCGGGCGCATTCAGCGCGTGCACGGCCCGTTCGTCGCGGACGAAGAGGTGGAGGACGTGGTTGCCCACCTGAAGCGCCAGGGCATGCCGGAATACTTGGCCGAGGTGCTGGATACGGAAGAGGACGAAGACGTTTCAGCAACCACCAGCGGCCTTGAGGGGCTGAGCGAGTCCGAAGACCTTTACGACCGCGCCGTCGCCCTCGTTCTGCGCGACCGGAAGGCGTCGACCAGCTACGTCCAGCGGCGCCTTTCCATCGGCTATAACCGCGCTGCGACCCTTATCGAGCGCATGGAAAAGGAAGGGGTTGTGAGCCCCTCCAATCACGCTGGAAAACGGGAAATTCTGGTTCCGGCGGAGGAAGAAACCGCCTGATTGCGCAGGACTCTCTAAAGACCCTTGCCCGCTACGGCGCGTCACAATCGCAGGCTACTCCTTGAGCCAATTCACGGAATGTGCACATTCGGTCTGCGATAAGCCGGCCGCGGTCGCACAAAGGTAGAAGTTTTGAGGAGTAGAGGCGATGGGTTGGATCAGAGCATTGGTTGTGGTGGCCTTTGCGGCAGCCGGTTCGTTCGCGGCCAGCCCGGGCCAAGCGAGCCCGAGCTCCGAGGCTCTTGCCGAGATCAACGCCTATTTTAACTCCATCGAGACCATGCGCGGCGAATTCGTGCAGTTCGGCCCGGACGGGTCGCGCACATCGGGACGGTTCGCCATACAGCGCCCCGGCAAGTTGCGCTTCTTTTATGACAAGCCCTCCTCCCTCGACATCATCGCCGATGGCGGGTCCGTGGCGATCCGCGACCGCCGGCGCGACACCCAGGACATCTGGCCCCTCAAGCGCACCCCTTTGCGCTTTTTGGCTGACAACACCGTCGACCTCACCAAGGACAGCAAAGTCACCAACGTCAACGTCCAGCCGGACCTCATCTCGGTGACCATTGAGGAAAACACCGCCTTTGGCGACGGCGCCATCACGCTCATTTTCGACGCGGATACGAAAGCGCTGCGCCAGTGGAACATCGTCGACAGCAAAGGCCAGGAGACGAGCGTTTCCATCTTTAACGTCAAGACCGGCCTCGAGCTCGACCAGAGCAATTTCAAAATTAACTACCGCACCAAGATTCGTTGAGCGAAGAGGCTGAGACCAAGCGCAAATTCCTCGTCGTCATCGACGAAACCCCTGAGTGTTGGCAGGCGCTGATCTTCGCCGCAAAGCGGGCTGAGCGCACCGGGGCGTCCGTGCTCGCTTTGGCGGTCATGCCCAACACAGAGTTCCAACACTGGCTCGGCATTGAAGAGCGCATGCGCGAGGAGGCGTTGGAAGAGGGCAACGAAATGCTCGACAAGGCCCTTGCCCGGCTAGCCGAGCACGATGCCGAAACCCCAGAGCGCAAAATTGTGTTTGGCCACCGCGCAGACGGGATCCGTGCCGCCATTGCAGAAGATCCCGGAATTTCGGTGCTGGTCCTTGCGGCGGCCAACGGACCGGATGGGCCGGGCCCGCTGGTGAGCGCCATCGCCGGAGGTCAGTCCGGATCGTTCCCGGTTCCCATCACCATCGTGCCGGGCTCGCTCACCATCGAAGAGATCGAAGCCATCGTTTAGCGCGGGGCGCCCGCTTCTCGGGCTGCGGCAACGACCGGATCCTGCAGGGGAGAGCGGACGCCGGCGGCGATCACCTGCGGCTTATAGGGCTCGCGCGCAAACACGGTTTCAACCATCGGCTGGAAATGATCGAGCGGCAAACTGTCAAAGCCCGGCTCGAAAGACGCCTGGTCCCACCGCTCGCAAAAGGCGACGCAATCTTCGTAGTAGGGGCTGTCCTTGTGGCGCCGGCGCACATCGCGGTCGCCGCCGAAGTGATGGGCGTAGTAGTAGCGCTGAAAAAGCCCGTGGTGGCCCACCACCCAGGAGCACTGCTCCCGCACGTAAGGCCGCAAGATCGCCCGGGCGTACTCATCGTGATTGTACGGTGCGTAAAGATCACCCACGTCGTGCAGGAGCGCGCAAACCACCCAATCGGTATCGGCACCGTCACGCCAGGCACGGGTTGCGGCCTGAACGCAGTGTTCGAACCGACTGACACGGTAGGCTGATTCGGAATTGTCGAGAACCTTTAAGGCTGTCAGGAGGCGATCGCCCACCTTCGCGGCAGCCGCCCGTTCGTGCGCCTCGAGGAACAGGTAGTCCTCGCGGTCACCCGCCGCCATTTGGGTGAATTTGACGCGTTCCATCACGCTGCCCTGGGGAGCGCACTTTCCACCAAAGTTGCCCAATAGGAGCAGCCGTGGGGGATCATTTCGTCGTTAAAATCGTACTCTTCGTTGTGAAGGTTCGCGACATCCTCACCGCAGCCGGCGAAGATAAACGCGCCCGGGACCGTGTTGAGCATGAAGGAAAAGTCCTCGCCGCCCATGGTCGGCACCACGTTGCGGTCCACGTGGCTCTCGCCAGCCACCTTCGCTGCCACATCGCCGCAGAAAATGGCGTGCTCTTCGTTATTCACCGTCACGGGGTAGTCCCGATGGTAGGTGAGCTCGGCGTTGACGCCATAGGCGGCCCCCACCTGGGACACCAACACGGCAAGGCGCTGTTCCACCAGGTCGCGCACCTCGGCCCGCAGGGTGCGCACGGTGCCGCGGATTTCCGCCGTCTGGGGGATGATGTTGTCGGCGGTGCCGGCATTGAACATGGTGACCGAGACCACGGCCGCGTCGAGGGGATCGACGCTGCGCGCGACGATGGACTGGGCCGCTGTGATGATCGCCGCGCCAGCCACGATGGGATCGTGGGACATCTGAGGCCGCGCCGCATGGCCGCCGAGACCCTCAATGTGAATGCGCAGCCGGTCGGCCGCTGCCATCATGGGGCCGGGGCGCAATAGGAACTTGCCCACAGGCTCGCCGGGCATGTTGTGCATGCCATAGACGCGCTCGATGCCGTATCGCGTGACGAGGCCGTCATCGAGCATCGCCTTGGCGCCCGCGCCGCCCTCTTCCGCCGGCTGGAAGATCACCACCACGGTGCCGTTGAAATTGCGCGTCTCACTGAGATACTTCGCCGCGCCCAGAAGCATGGCCGTATGGCCGTCGTGTCCACAGGCGTGCATTTTCCCCGGCACCTTCGAGGCCCACGGTTTGCCTGTCTTTTCAAGGATCGGCAGCGCATCCATGTCGGCGCGCAGCCCAACCACGCCCCCCGCCGTGTCCGCGCCCTTAATGACGCCGACGACGCCCGTGCGGCCAACACCCGTCTCCACATGGTCGACGCCGAATTCCCGCAGCCGCTCTGCCACTTTACCGGCCGTTCGGTCCACATCGTAGAGCAGTTCAGGGTTTTCGTGAAAGTCCCGCCGCCAGCCGGCAATTTCGTCGGCAAAGTCGTGAAACCGATTGACGATGGGCATTCATGGTCTCCTCAAAGGCACAGTTCTGCGCTATCAATCATAAGAGAAGAAGCGCGGCAATCGGCGTGCTCAGGCGCGCCAGGCATTGCGCGTCGCTTGTCGGCGCGCCGCTTGCTTGCCTCCGTGGCAAGGCGGGGGGTCGCCGCGCCCTTGCTCGGCCGCAAAACCGGTTTAGGCTGAACGAAACGATGTAGCTCTGCGTATTTCCCGGGGGTTCAGATGGCGCGACCACTCAACGCACGGCTGGCCAGACTCATTGCCAGCGCCCGCGTCGCCCTTTGGTGGGAACGGCTTTGGCCGGCCATGGCACCCATGGTGGGCGTGGTGGCGCTTTTCCTGGCGTCCGCCTGGATGGGCCTTTGGATCGGTCTTCCGCCCGGGGTGAAAATCGTGGCGCTGCTCATTTTTGCAGTGCTTTTCGTTCTTTCCGGCTGGCGGCTACTCCAATTGCGGGCGCCCGAGCGGGACGAAGCGCTTCGCCGCCTGGAGGATGACGCCGACCTCAGTCACCGGCCCCTCGGCGCCTACGAGGACAGCCTTGCACCCGGAGGCGATCAGATCACCGAGGGCCTTTGGCGGGTCCATCGCAAGCGCGCCAGGGAACGGCTCAATGCGTTGAAACCAGCGGTCCCGCGGGCCGACATTGTGCCCTCCGACCCCCTGGCGGTGCGCTCGGTGGTGGGCATTGCGCTTTTCATGGGCGTTGCCGTGGGGACTGGCGCGCTGGCCGAACGGCTCATCACGCCGTTCGACTTCCGCGAGCCCGTATCCGCGGTCGACGGCCTGCAGTTCCGCCTCGATGCCTGGGTGACACCGCCGCCCTACACGGGCCGCTCGCCGCTCTTCCTGTCCTCCACCACCCGGGTGGAGACCGCCGATGGCATCCGCGTTCCGGCCGGCTCGACCCTCACCGTCCGCGCCCAGGGCATTTCGGACGTGGACCTTTATCTCACCGACGAGACGGGCGGCCGCGCGGCGGAAATGCCGGTGATTTCCGAGGCGGCGGGAAATGCCTTGCAGGCGGTCATTCCCATAGAGGGCGCCATGAGCGTCGATGTGCGCCGCAGCGGCCGCATCATCGATGGCTGGCAGTTTGTGGCTGACCCTGACATGCCGCCCACAGCCGAACTCGACGAAGCGCCGCGCAGCAACGAGCGGAACGGCTTTGAAATTCGCTACACCCTCAATGACGACTATGGGATCGCGTCCGCCGAGGCGCTGATCATGCCCCACGCGGAGGGCGAGGGTCGCCGGCCTTTGGTGGAAAATCCCAGCTTTGCCGTGACCCTGCCGGGCGGGTCCGGTATGCGCGGCGCCGGGCGGACCGTTCAGGATCTCTCCTCCCATCCCTTTGCGGGCCTTGAATCCACCATCAAGCTAAAGGCCACCGATGGCGTCGGCCAGGTGGGCTACAGCGGACCGCGTAGTTTCCGCCTTCCCGCGCGGACCTTTGTCAATCCGGTCGCCCGCGCGGTGGTGGAGCAGCGGCGCAACCTTGCCCTCGATGCCAACATGCATGTGACGGTCATTGATGCGCTGGACCTCATCCTCCTCAACCCCGAGGAAATCGGCAGCCCCGGCGCATTCCTGGCCACCAAGGCGGCCTACGCGGACCTGGTCGCGGCGCAGACGGACGATGACCTGCGCGAGATGCTGGAGAGCCTTTGGCAGTTGGCGCTTATGCTGGAGGACGACGGCATGAGTGAGGCCGAGCGCGCGCTGCAAGCCGCGCAGGAAAGGCTCCGCCAGGCCATCGAGGATGGCGCTTCGCAGGAAGAGATCGCGCGGCTAATGCAGGAGCTGCGCGAGGCGATGCAGCGCTACATGCAAGCGCTGGCCGAGCGTGCGCCCCAAGCGCCCCAGCAGGCGATGGACCAAAACTCCCAAGAAATTACCCAAAGCCAGCTCGATCAGCTGCTGAAGCGCATCGAAGAGCTTCTTAAGGAAGGCCGCCAGGAAGAGGCCGAAGCGCTCCTCGCCGAGCTGCAGCAGATGATGCAGAACCTGCAAATGGCGCAGCGCGGCCAGAACCAGCAGGGCGATCCCATGGGCCAGAACGGCCGGACGCTTGACGAGCTGGGCCGCATGATCCAGCGCCAGCAAGAGCTGATGGACGAAACCTACGGCATGAACCAGGGCGAAGAGGGCCAGCAGCGCGGCCCCGGCCAGCAGGGGCAGCAAGGACAGCGCGGGCAGCCGGGCCAGCAGTTCGGCCAGCGCGGACAATCGGGCCGCGGTCAGCAGGGCGGCCAGCAAGGCGAAGGCATGTCCCCCCAGGAGCGGGCCGAGGCGTTGCGCCGGCTTCAGGAGGATCAACAGGCCCTGCAGCAGCAGCTAGACGAGCTGATGCGCCAGTTGGAAGAACAGGGATTTGACCCAGGCGAGCGGCTGGACGACGCTGAGCGGTCCATGGGCGATGCCGGCGAATCCCTCGGCGAAGGCCAGACGGGCGAGGCCGTGGGCGAGCAGAGCGATGCCTTGCAAGCCCTGCGAGAGGGCGCCCAAAGCATGGCCCAGCAGTTGGCCGAAGCGCAGCAGGGCGGCGCCCCAGGCGACGAATTGGGTGCGCCCGACCAGGGCCCCCAACGCGATCCCCTGGGACGTACAAGGAGCGAAGGCGGCTACGCGGACACCAGTCGCGTCACCATCCCCGACGAGATCGACGCCCAGCGCGCCCGCCAGATCCTGCGCGAATTGCGCGAGCGGCTGGGCAACCTGGGCCTGCCCCGGGTCGAGCGCGATTACCTTGAGCGTCTGCTGCCCTAGAGCAGTTCATACGATCATGCGGTCGCATGAACTGCTCTAAGTTCTTGGTTCACCGCGCGGTTCGAGCCGCAACATGCTTCCATGTTGCTGAAACGCGCTTTCGGACCTGATCCCGCCTCGCTGCCCACCGCGACAGATCGGTCCGGGCCGCTAAAATACCGTAGGGGATGAGCGGTGCCCTGGGCGGGACGGCACGGCCCGACCATGCTACAGGCCCTTAAAGGTTGCCCAGCCCGGCGTCGGTGGCGTGCAGCCGATGGTTTGTCGCGCTCGGGTCGGGGCACGCCGGAAGACCTCTCCGGCTTCGGTCCGTTTTGTGGTGGGGTCCCATGATCGCGCTGGACAATGTGGGACTACGCTACGGCAACGGGCCGGAAATTCTGCGTGACATTTCCTTCGACGTTCCGGCGCGCTCGTTCCAGTTTCTGACCGGCCCGAGCGGCGCCGGCAAAACCACATTGATGCGCCTCCTGTCCCTTTCCCTGCGCCCCACGCGCGGCTTCATGAGCGTCTTCGGGGCCGATGTGAGCGTGCTCCAGCGGCCGCAGCTTCCAGCTTTGCGCCGGCGAATTGGCGTGGTGTTCCAGGATTTTCGCCTGCTCGATCACCTGTCCACCTTCGACAACGTCGCCCTTCCCCTGCGCATCCAAGGCCGGGAAACCCATGCGTTCCGCAACGATGTCAACGAGCTTTTGCGCTGGGTTGGCCTGTCGGAGCGGCAACACGCGTTTCCGCCAGTGCTGTCGGGGGGTGAGAAGCAACGGGCTGCCATTGCCCGCGCGCTCGTCACCCAGCCCGACATTTTGTTGGCGGACGAGCCCACCGGGAACGTGGATCCGCCCATGGCAAAAAGGCTGATGCGGCTCTTTTTGGAGCTGAACCGGCTGGGAACCTCGGTGGTCATCGCAACCCACGACATCGCCCTGATGGATGAGGTGGACGCGCGCCGCCTCATCTTGTTTGACGGCCGGCTGGAGGCCGCCCGCTGATGGATGAGCCGCCCACCGACGCCCGGCGCGGCAACAACCGCGATCGCCGGCCCGGGCGGGAGGAGCGGCCGCCCCGCGATGGCAAGACCGTCGCCCGTTCCGCCGGCGGAAAACAGCCCGCACCAACAACCCCAGGCGCCAGCGCCAGCCAGCGTCCGCGGCGAAGCGAGGCGCAAACCAAGAAGGTTCCCGTCGCCGCTCGCCAGCAGGCGCCCGAACCATCGCCCGAGGAGGGGCCTCCGCGCCCCAGACGCCTCGCCACCAGCGCGGCAGCCAAAGCGCCCAGCACGCCGCCTCCACGGCAAGTTGTGCGCGAGGAGCGCGCAGCGCCGCCTGGCCCACCCCGGGGGCGACGCAGCGCCCTCCCCCAACGCGAGCGCGACGACGGTGCACCGGACGCCAAACCGCGCCGGGCGCAGCAGCAACCCCCACCGCAAGACGACGTCGCGCCTGGCGAACCCCGCTCCCGACCACCACAACAGCGGGCCGCGGTACCCGTTGAAGCCAAACAGCCCACTCAACCTGCGGCCCCGATTGAGGAGAGCGCTCCCCACCAGAGCGTATCGCCGCCACGAACCCGCGCGCTGGTGGATGAGCCAGACCGCGATGCCATCGTGGAAGACGGCCCCATCGTGTCGCCCCAGACGGTGGTGGGCCGCGGCCTCACCATCGTGATCGCGATCATGACTTTCCTGTGCGCGGTGCTCTTCGGGAGCGCGATGATCGTCGACCGCGCGGCGGACGACTGGGGTAGCCAGGTCCTTGAAGACATTAGTGTTACGGTGCTTCCCCTGGACGGCGATCCGGTGGAGCGGCGCCTTGAGGATGTGGTCGAGGCACTGAGCGCGGTGCCGGGCCTTACCGACATCGCCGTACTCTCCCTTTCCCAGTCCGAAGCGCTGCTAGAACCCTTTTTGGGGAGCGGAACCGACCTTTCGCTTTTGCCTGTGCCGCGATTGGTGAGCGCCCAACGCGCGAACGGTTTTGACGCTCACGTTGCCGCCGATGCCCTTGCGGCCATCCCAGGCGTATCCCTTGACGACCATAGTGGCTGGAGCGCCCAGCTGTCGGCAATGGCCGGATCGGTGACAGCGGCAGCGGTGGCGGGCCTCGTCCTGATGCTGATCTCAACAGCCATCGCCGTGGTGTTCGCCACCCGCGCCACCATCGCCAGCAACGCAGCCATCGTCGACGTGCTTCACCTGCTCGGCGCAGAGGACAGTTTCATTCAGCGCGCCTTCCGCCGGCGTTTTGTGGCCATCGGCGCCCGGGGTGCAGCGCTGGGGCTTGCGGTAGCGCTGGTGCTCTTTGGTACCCTCGAAGTCTGGTCGCTCTTTTCCGCCGGTGCGGCCTCAGCCCAATCCGCCGCGCTCCTGGGCGCCCCCCGCATCGGCGCTGCCGGCTTTTTAGGCCTCTTCGTCGTGGCGCTTTTCGTGGTGGCCCTCGTCGGCCTTTGCACGCACCTTGCGGTGCGCCATCACCTCAAACACCTGTCGCTGTGATGAAAACGCCTTAAAAATTTGCGCGCGCGATACGCCAGACGCTCCGCCCGCCTGCGCCACAATATGAGATAAGCCGACCATGGACGCCCGCACCGAAACCACCGAGAGCAGCGAACGCGGTCCCCGCCGCGGGGGATTGGCCCACGCCATCGCCCTCGTCCGCACCACCGTCTACAGCGTCACCGCAACCTTATACTTTCTGCTCACCACCACGATTTGTGTCTGGGTGATGCTGTTTCCGCCCCAAAAGATGCGTCACTTTTTGATCTGGTGGGCGCGCGGCGATCTTTTCTTGCTGCGGCTCATCTGCGGCCAATCCTACGAAGTGCGCGGCGAGGCGAACCGACCCCAGGGGCCGGCGCTGGTGGCATCGAAACACCAGGCCGCTTGGGAAACGCTGGCGCTGTTGCCGATCTTGCCGCGCGGCGCGTTCATCTTGAAGAAAGAACTTCTGAAAATCCCGATCTACGGAGCCTACGCGCGCTTTTTCGGGATGATACCGGTGGATCGCACCGGCGGCGCTGCGGCCCTAAAACAGCTGGACACCGACGCCAAGGACGCGATTGCCAAGGGATTTCAGATCATCATTTTCCCGGAAGGGACGCGGCAGCTTGTGGGCGCCCCGCCCGACTATAAGCCCGGCGCCATCTTCCTCTACGACCGGTTGAACGTTCCCCTGGTGCCGGTGGCGCTCAACTCCGGGCTCTACTGGCCGCGGCGGCGGTTCGTTCGCTATCCGGGAAAAATCATCGTTTCGTTTCTTCCCGCCATTCCCCCAGGGCTCAAACGCACCGAGGCGACGGAACGGCTGAAGGTGGCCATTGAGGAGGAAACCGCGAAAATCGTTGCCGAGGCCCGTCAAGCAGCGCGCTGACGCACTGCGGCGGCAACCGCATAAAGCCGATCATCGGTCACCCCCACTTCCGCCAGATGGGCAGCCGTAGAGAGCACGTATTCTTCGTTCCGCCCCGATTGGCCCACCGCGCCGCAAACCACCGACAACGTCTCATCAAGTGACAAAGCGCCGGCGTACTGGGGATGCTGGCGGTCCACCACATAGGTGAGCGCCTCCACGGTGCTGCCGTCATCGCAGCGCACGGGGAGCGTTCGCTCCAGGTAGACGTTGGTCACCTGCTCGCGCGCACGGAGGTATTCTGTTACCGCCTCCCGCTCCTCGTCCGCCACCTTAAAAAGAACGCCCCGACAAGCCCCGCCTCGGTCGAGCCCCAGGACCAGCCCCGGCCTTTCCCTCGTCCCGCGATGGACCCAGGAGTAGACGCAAAGCCGGCGGTGCCGGCCCCGCACGGTGCCGTTCTGGCGGGCGACGAAGTCGAAGCCGGGCCGCCACATCAGCGAACCATAGCCAAACACGTGGAACGGCATTGGGCCTCCGCGCCGTGGTCAAAGAAATGGACGGGCACACGTTGCCGCATCTTTGTGCACATTCCGTCGCGGCGATGATGCCTTGTGGTGGACACCGCCCCATGTCAAGCGTTGTGGATGGCGTCGGGCGATCGCCATTGCCCGGCAGGGGACCGCGATGAGTAGGGTATCTCGAACGCTGCGTTACAAAGTGCTGATGGCGGTGGTCCTGTGCGTCGTTATCGGCTGGTCCGTGCTCTGGTTCGTCGCGGCCACCATCGTCGATCGCCAGGCCGAGAAGATGGAGCACTTAGCCGCCTCGCAGGGGGCGACTGCCGAGTGTGCCGACCGCCATGTCACCGGCTTCCCGTTCCGCATTGAAGTGCGTTGCCAAGCGGGCACCCACCTTGGCGTGCCGGGCTCGGATGTGGAACTGGAAGGCCTCACCGTCGCAGCGCTGGTCTACCGGCCGAGCCGGATTATCCTGGAAGCCCAATCGCCGTTGCGCTTTGCCGCGGCCGGGGCACCGGAGGTGGCCGCCGATTGGGACCTCGCACACCTCAGCACCCGGCTGGATTTTGCCAAAGAATCCGTGGAACGCCTCGACGTGGAAATCGTGGATGGGTCGGTGAGCGCCGGTGGCGCCCTGCCCGTCACCTTTTCGGAGTTCGATTTGAATGTGCGGCGCAGTCCCGTCGATCCCAACGCGATGGATCTTGCGGTGCGCGCCCAGAACCTCGCGCCTCAACCCGACGTGGACACCGCCTCCCTGGCGTTGCGCGGCACGCTCCAAGACGGCGCCGGGTTGCTTGCGGGCAATCCTCAGGCACTTTTGGGCGCGCTCCTCACCAAAGGAGCAGTGTTCGACATCGAGGCAGCAACCTTTGAAAGCGGCGACATGCAGCTCGCGGCCGCCGGAAAGCTGAACCTTGGGGCCGATGGCCTGTTGAACGGCACCATCGACATGGCCGTCGCCGGTCACGACCAGGGAGTGCCCTACATGGCCGTGCTCGCGCCCCAGGCCGAGCAGACGGTGTCGACGCTCCTTTCCAATATTCTTGCGTTTGCCCCGGCCGCCACCATCGGCGATCGAGCTGCGAAAAAAATCTCCCTGCAGATCCGCGACGGACAGGTGCGCGCTGGGATCCTGCCCCTGTTCACCATTCCGCCCATCAGGCCCTAATACAGGCCACACGATCATGCGATCGCATGATCGTGTGAACTGTTTTAGGCTTAGCCATGCGTCGGCGCCGGCATCGCGACCAAGACTGGGGAACCGAATGATCTTAGCACTCGACCACGTGAACCTTTTGACCGACGACCTGGAGGGTGTGGCGGTCTGGTACGAGAAAGTGCTGGGCCTAAAGCGAGGACCCCGCCCGCCTTTCTCCATCGCGGGGGAGTGGCTTTATCTCGGCGAAAACCCGGTGGTGCATCTGGTGTTGCAGACCGACCGGCCGGGCCCCAACGAAGGGTCTATGGAGCATTTTGCACTCCGCGCCAAAGGCATGAAGGCGTTCGAGGAGCACCTTAACGGCGTCGGCGTCGAATTCAGTATGGCGCACGTCCCCGATACCCCCATCGTGCAATACAATGTCCACGATCCTGCCGGGAACCATATCCACGTGGACTTCGACACATCTCAGGAAGAGGCGGCTTAGGCTGCGCCGGTCACACGCCAGCGCGCTCCGGTGACACCCAAAACGTCTCAGTCGTCACCGGTCTCAGCCGGACGACCAAAGTTCGGCACGGATGTGTCCTGGCCGGCGTCGACGATACCGATGCGCACTGCCCGGGTACGCTCGAAGATGTCGTAGAGCAATGGCCCATCCGACCAGCGGATCGCGCGCTGAAGCATGGCAAGGTCTTCGCTGAAACGGCCCAGAATTTCGAGCACCGACTCCCGATTGCTGAGGAAGATATCGCGCCACATGGTCGGATCTGACGCGGCAAGGCGCGTAAAATCGCGAAAACCGCCGGCAGAGAATTTGATCACCTCGGAGTCGGTTATCGTCTCCATGTCGCTTGCCGTGCGCACCATGTTGTAGGCGATGAGGTGCGGCAGGTGCGAGGTTATCGCAAGCACCATGTCGTGGTGCGGAACGTCCATCTCCTCAACGTTTGCCCCAAAGGCGCGCCACATGGCCGACACGACGCGTGCCGCCTCCGGATCGGTGCGCTCGGTGGGCGTGATGATGGACCAGCGGCCGTCGAAGAGGCCGGCAAACCCGGCGTCGGGCCCCGAACGCTCCGAGCCCGCGATGGGATGACCCGGGACGAAGCGCGCCGAGGGGGGCAAGGTGGTCTCAAAGGCGTCGATCACCGCCTGTTTGACCGAACCGGTGTCGGTGACAATGGCCCCTTCGGAAAGAGCCGGGGCAATGGCACGGGCGACGTCGCTGCTTGCCCCCACGGGCACGCAGGAG
>JBCCYN010000115.1:0-15050 GCA_039189655.1 Pseudomonadota bacterium
CGCTCGACATCGTTGGTGGCGAAGTCGTCAGCCGAGAAACAGGGGCGCCGCGCATGGGTCTCAGGGATTTGGCCCAGACGGTGTACTATCGCGGCAACGAGCTACCGCCTGACACCAAGCCTGAACTCATCGCATCGCGCCACTTCCGGGTGACGGACTTTCCGTTTGTCTTCACCAACGGCGCTATGGCCGCCCATGTGGAAGTGGACGTGGAGACCGGGCTCGTCGCGATACTCGGATTTTGGGCGGTCGAGGACTGCGGCCGGGTCATCAACCCAAAACTGGTGGACGAGCAGGTGCGCGGCGGTGTGGTCCAAGGGATCGGCGGCGTCCTATACGAGGAATGCCTCTATTCCGAAGACGGCCAGATGCTGAACGCCACCATGGCGGACTATCTGGTGCCGATGGCCGCGGAAATGCCCGACATTGTCGTTGAACACGTGGAAACCCCCACAAAGACTTCTGTCCTTGGTGCGAAGGGGGCAGGGGAAGCCGGCACCGGCGGCGCGCCCGGGGCGATCATGAACGCGGTCAACGATGCCCTGCGGCCGCTAGGGGCCGCGCTCCACCAGACCCCCATGACGCCCGAGCGCATTTTGCGCGCGCTCGGAACCGTTTAACGCCTGAGGGGGCAGTTGCCCGGTCAGCGAGCGGTGAGCGTGAAGCGCTCGATGCCGACATCTGCGCCGCCGCCGGTGGAACCCGACACGCTGAGCGGCTGAAGGGTGAAGGAGCGCTCAAAGCCGCCCACCAGGACACGGCCGCCGACGCCGACGCCCACTGCGGCGCTCGCCGCCGCGCCCACATATTCACCCGCGAGCGCACCCGGGTCATTGCTGGCGGCGGGGGCGAGCACAGCCCAAACCAGCGTCAGGGTGTTCACGAACTCCAGGTCCACACCGATCTGACGGATCTTTCCGGTGTACTCCTCGCGCGGCCCGCTGGTGGGCGCGAAATTGCAGTCAAAATCCTGGGTGCTGTAGACGATCGCATTGGTTTCGCCCGTCAGCTCACAGGTGAGCGTGCCGATCCGAACGGCCGCCGCATCGGCGGTGGTCACAGTGGCAAGGGCAAGAGTGGTCGCAAGGCAGAGGGCGCCGGCGGAAAGCTTTACCATGGGGGTGTCCTTTTGCATCGGATGAGCCGTGTGCCCGGTAGCAATGCGCGCGGCTCTCGCAATCCCGCAAGTAGGTTGTGTCACGCGCCCTGTGAAGCGGCCGCGCCTTTGTACCAGTCGCCGATTTCACTCGCTGTCATGAACAGAGCGTTACCATGGCTCTGGACGTGATCGAGCAGCGCCTCCAGCGCGCCGATGCGATGAGGCACACCGGTGATATAGGGATGCACCGAAATCGCCATAACCCGCGCGTTGTGCTCGCCTTCCGCGTATAGCCGATCGAACTGTGCGCAGCCGCGCCGATAAAACTCCTCGGCGGGATGGTTTTGCAGCGCAAACACGGTGATGTCGTTGGTCTCCACCGAATAAGGGATCGTGTAGATCGGTCCATGGGGCGTCGATACCTCTTGGGGAAGGTCGTCAATCACCCAGTCTGCTAAAAACTCCACCCCCTCGGCCCGCAACAAGTCGAGGGTTTCCTCGGTTTCAGTAAGGCCGGGGCTTTCCCAGGAGCGGGGCCGCGCGCCGGTGCTTGCCTCGATGCTGTCGAGGGCCCGTTTTATGTCGCCGCCCTGGTCGGCCAGGCTATGCATCGGGCCCTGAACGTCGCCATGGCCCATGAACTCCCAGCCCGCCTCCTTCGCTGCGGTGACCACTCGCGGATAGGTCTCCACCACCCGACCGTTGAGGGCCAATGTCGCGGGAATGTTTCGCGACACCAGCGCATCATGGTGCCGCCAGAAGCCAGCGCGCATCCCATACTCATGCCACGACCAGTTGGGCACATCCGGGAGCAACGGTTTCCCCATGGGCGGTGGCAGCACCGTGCGGGGCATTGCCCGGTCGATGCGCCAGACCTCCACGTTGACGATCACCCAGACCGCCACCCGCGCACCGCCCGGCAAGCTAAGGCGCGGGCGGTCCACCGATGCCACATAGGGAATGCGGTCTGAGAGCATCCGTTCGGTCTATTCCACCTGGTAGGCTTGCGGCCAGTCATATCCGGTGGCGCTGACGGCCTCCAGATACGCCTTCATCACCTCGCTTCCGGGCATCCCACGTCCATCGGCGTCCTTGGCCTGCTGGTTGGGGAACGACGCCAGCGATGCGGCCCATTCGGCACGCACTTCTGGAGTGATCTCGTTGATGTTGGCACCGACGCCTTTGAGGCCATCAAGGCCCCGGGCCTGAGCCGCGTTGAGAGATTCACCGGCCTGTTCCTCGTAGGCTCGCCCCACCTCAAGGATAATCTTTTGGACGTCTTCAGGAAGGCGTTCCAGGCTGCGCGTATTCATGGTGAGCGCGTTCACTCCCATGGCGCCAAACCCGATGAGCGTATAGTGCGGCGCAGGCTCATAGAACTTAAAGCCGAGATACGCAGACGGGAACATGAGCCACCCGTCGTAAACGCCCGTTTGGAGCGACATGTAACCATCGGGAAGCGTCGACTGCACCGGGACCGCTCCGGCGAACTCCAACCACGGCAAGTTGGGTCCTGCGCCACCCACCTTGACGCCCTCCAGGTCTCCGACGCTTGCCCACTCATCGGTGGTGCCCAGGTGGTAGTTGTCCCATCCGTGGAGGCCCAAAAGCGTCTGGCCGTAATCCTTCTCAAACACTTCTACGAGCCAGGGAATCTCATCGTAGACCGCCCGAACCGCCTTGAGCTGCTGCGCTGAATCCTGCGGCCCGAAGGGAGCGTAGTAGGGAAAGTTGTGCAGGAAGAGCTTTGCGGGCTCAAAGCACATGCAGTAGGCGCCAATGTCCAGGATCCCGTTTTGCACCGCCTCCAACGTTTCGGCGACCCCTGCAATGGCGCCCCCGTAGCCCTCCACGAATTCGATCTCGTGGTCGGTCTCCTCAGCCACCCGCCGCTTCACTTCGTTGACGAAAAAGTTCGCTGTATCCGTGACATAAACGGCAGGCCCGTTGGGGTGGCCGGACCCAATGCGCAAGGTGAAGGTATCGGCGAGCGCCGCCGACCCGCACACCGCGAGCGCGGCCGCGGTGATGACGCTGGTGCGAATGATGGACATGTTTCCTCCGGGATCGTCCGACGCGCTCCCGTACGCCACGTCCGCGGTGCCTTGCCGCCTAGGCGGGAGCGCGATGTCATTGTTTTAGGGCACGCGGACCCGCCATCATTTCGACATCAAAGGAGCCGGTCAAGCCGCGGGAACGGGGCCGAACCGCCTGCGCGCTCGAACAAATTTCGAAAAGCTTCTCAGGGGCGGACATGATCCACGAATGGGACCGGTGTCAGCAAGGTATTGACCTGGCTGATGAGATAGCCGGCCTCGCGGCTTCGCTTGAGATAGGCAAGCCAGTCCGGATCGGCGCCCATGGCCTTGCGTTTTTTCTCCCGATCGGCGGCGTCGTCGTAGGCCCAGATGTGGATGTAGGTGCTGACGTCGCCGGTTTCGGTGGCCGCGTAGACGAGAGGCTTGCCCAGATGGCGCTGCTGCGCCGCATAGCCGTGCTCTTCATATAGCGCCAGCTGCAGTTTTATCGTTCCAGCGCGGCACACGTAGGTGCGATGATCCAGCAGCATCTTTTTACTCTCCAGAGGTTTTTGGGGGCCGTTCGGCACAACCGGGTAGCACGGCACGACGAAGACCAGCACACCGGTCGTTTGTGTGGCAACCGCTTCCTCTGGTAGGCGTTCTTGCCCATCAAGAAGGAGCGGCCATGGCCGAGCGAGCCGACAAGACTTTCTCTTCCGTTTCGCAATGCCGTCTTAGGCTAGGGAATCGGAAGAGCGAAGCGCGCGGAGTATCCGCCTGGCACCAGTTGAGGACCCGTCGCGATGGTTAGCGTTGCCACCCAGGCCGACACGTCCGTCCACCACGGCGGACGCGTTCTGATACGCGCTCTTGCCGCCCAAGGCGTGAAACGCGTCTTCGCCATCCCCGGAGAGAGTTTTCTGGCAGCCCTCGACGGGCTTTACGACAGCGCCCTCGAGCTTGTGGTGTGCCGGCAGGAAGGCGGTGCCGCCATGATGGCTGAGGCGCACGGCAAGGTGACGGGCATGCCGGGCGTTGCCTTCGTCACCCGGGGGCCAGGCGCCACCAACGCATCGGCAGGCGTGCACATCGCCTTTCAGGATTCGACACCCATGGTGCTGTTCGTGGGTCAGGTGGCCCGGGAACAGCGAGACCGCGAAGCGTTCCAGGAGGTGGACTACCGCGCCATGTTCGGCCCCCTCGCCAAGTGGACCGCAGAAATCGAAGTTACCGAGCGCATCCCCGAATACGTGAGCCATGCCTTCCATGTGGCGGCATCCGGCCGGCCCGGGCCAGTGGTTTTGGCCTTACCGGAGGACATGCTCTCCGCGCCTTGCGAGGCCGAACCGGCCGCTGCCGCCACGCCGGTCTTGCACGGCCCTTCAGCGGGCGAAATCGATGGGATTCTTGCAGCGCTTTCCCAAGCCCGTGAGCCTCTGGTGATTGTGGGTGGAGGTGGTTGGTCCGCTGGAGCCTCAGAAGCCCTCGCAAAGTTTGCCGGTGCTTGGGATCTACCCATCGGCGCTTCTTTCCGTTGCCAGGACTATCTCGACAATGACCTGCCCCACTACGTGGGCGATGTGGGTATCGGCATTAATCCAAAACTTTCCGACCGCGTGCGCCGTGCGGACTTGCTGTTGGCCCTCGGTCCCCGCCTCGGCGAGATGACGACGAGCGGCTATACGCTCCTGTCGGTGCCCCAGCCCCGCCAGCGGCTCGTGCACGTCCACGCAGACCCGAACGAGCTGGGCCGGGTCTACCGACCATCGCTCGCTGTGGCGGCGTCGCCGGCAACCACCGTGATCGCGTTGAGCGAGCACGCCCCCCGCGCTCCCATCGTCTGGTCACGCCATCGCGCTGAGGCCCGCGCCGACTATGAGGCTTGGCAGAAGCCTCAGGCGACGCCGGGCGAACTGCAAATGGAAGAGGTCATCGCTCACCTCAATGAGGTGCTGCCCCGGGACGCCATCCTGACCAATGGTGCCGGCAACTACAGCGCATGGCTACATCGCTACTACCGATACGGCAGCTTTCGCACCCAGCTCGCGCCGACGTCGGGGTCCATGGGCTACGGCCTGCCCGCCGCCATCGCCGCCAAGCTCCAGGATCCGGATCGCGAGGTGGTGTGCCTTGCCGGTGACGGGTGCTTCCAGATGACGTGCCAAGAGTTCGGGACCGCGTGCGAGGTGGGCGCTAACATCATCGTGCTGCTGGTGAACAACGGCCGCTACGGCACCATCGCCATGCACCAGGAGCGCAATTATCCCGGCAGGCCATCGGGCACGGCGATGAAAAACCCGGACTTTGCCGCCTGGGCAAGGTCCTATGGTGCCTTTGGCGAAACGGTTTCGGAGAATGCTGCCTTCCCGGCGGCGCTCGCCCGGGCGCGGGCGGCGGGCGTGCCGGCCATCCTCGACCTGAAAACGGACCCAAGCGCGATCTCGCCGCGCACGCCGCGCTGAGCGTTGGCGCCGCGCGCCCCATGGGCTAAACCGGCGCCATGACCACGCCCCTTTTCCGCGACGACCCCTACCTCACCACCGCCACCGCCGCGGTGATCGATGCGGTAGATGACGCAATCATTCTTGACCGCAGCGTGTTTTATGCCGCCGGCGGCGGGCAACCGGGAGATACCGGCCGGCTCGAAACCGCCGATGGGACTATGATCACCGTCAGCGACGCACGCTATGCGAAGGAGCGCAGTGCGATCGCGCTAAACGTCGAAACGCTTTTGCCCGTGGGCTCGGATGTGACGCAGCACCTCGATTGGCAGCGACGCTATAGGATCATGCGTGTCCACACGGCGCTTCACTTGCTGTCGGTGGTGCTTCCTTACCCGGTTACCGGTGGGCAGATCGGCGACGGCGAGGGGCGTCTTGATTTCGACATTCCTGAGTCTCCTCCCGACAAGGACGACTTGGCCGAGAAGCTGTCGAACTTGGTGGTGGCTGATCATCCAGTGACGACGGAATGGATCACCGATGAAGAACTCGATGCCAAGCCGGACCTTGTGAAGACAATGGCCGTCAAGCCGCCCAGGGGATCGGGCCGTGTGCGACTTGTGCGTATCGGTGACGTGGACCTTCAGCCCTGCGGGGGCACACATGTCGCCTCCACTGCGGAAGTGGGGGCTTTGGCGATCAAGAAGATCGAGAAAAAGGGTCGGCAAAACCGCCGTGTGCGGATTGCCCTTAACGACTGAGAGACTGGTCTCCGCCATGGCTGCCGTAAAACTTCCGCCGCCCGAACTCGTCACCCCGGCCTGGCTTTCCGACAATTTGGCGCGGGTCGTGGTGCTCGATGCCTCGTGGCATATGCCCGACTCGGGGCGCGACGCCGCCACCGAGTTTGAGAACGCGCATATTCCGGGGGCGCAGCGCTTCGACATCGATGAGGTCGCGGACGAGGCAAACCCACTACCTCATACGATGCCATCGCCGGATGCGTTTGCGGCTGCCGCCGGGGCGCTTGGGATTTCGAACGAGAGTGTTGTTGTCTACGAGGCGGGTGCGCCGCTCGCAGCGCCGCGCGCCGTGTGGATGTTCCGGGCAATGGGACATGATGCGAAGCTCCTCGATGGCGGGCTTGCACGCTGGCGGTCAGAGGGTTTTGAGACCGAATCGGGACCGGCACGGCCGCGAAAGGCGGCGGTGTTCCTACCCCAACCGTTGCCGCTTTTCGTCGACGCCGATGCCGTTGCCAAGGCATTGAGCGACGGTGGCACGGTGGTCGATGTGCGATCCCCTGAACGGTTTGCAGGTACCGCCCCAGAACCGCGCGAAGGGGTGCGGGCGGGCCATATGCCAGGCGCAAAAAACCTCCACTATGCGCAGCTCATCAATGAAAACGGCCGCCTCAAGGACGATGCCGCCATCGCCGCCATGATCGACAAAGCCGGCATTTCCCGCGACCGTCCGGTCATCACCACCTGCGGTTCAGGGGTAACGGCAGCAATATTGGCGATCGCTCTGTCGCGGCAGGGCGTCGACGCAAAGGTCTATGACGGCTCGTGGACCGAGTGGGGTGGTGATCCGGCGCGGCCCCTCGTCACCGGAAAGGAGCGTCCCTAGCGGCCCTTTTGGGCGCGCCACTCGGCAAAGTCTTGGTGGGTGCTATCGTCTGTCGGTGGATAAAGGCCGAAGATAGAGCGTCCCTCCAGCACCTTCTCGGTGACAAAATCTTCAAACGCAGTCATCTCCACAGCTTCCGCCGCGATTTCATCGGCGAGGTGAGCAGGGATGATGACGACCCCCTCGCCATCGCCGACGACCACGTCGCCCGGAAACACGGCCACGTCGCCACATCCGATGGGCACGTTGACGTCAATCGCCTGGTGTTTGGACAGGTTTGTGGGCGCCGAAGGGCGTGCGTGGTAGGCGGGTATCGATAAGTCGGCAATTTCGGGGCTGTCGCGAAGGCCGCCGTCGGTAACGATACCGGCAACGCCGCGCACCATCAGCCGTGCGACGAGGATCGAGCCCGCCGACGCCGCGGTGGGGTCTTTTCGCGAATCGATCACCATCACCGCGCCAGCCGGGCAGTCTTCCACCGCCTTTCGCTGCGGGTGCGTCCTGTCCTGAAAAACCGAAATCGGATTTAGGTCTTCGCGCGCCGGGATATAGCGCAGGGTGAATGCCTCGCCGACCATGTTGGGTTTTCCAGGGTCGAGCGGGCGGACGTCCTGGATGAACTGGTTGCGCAAGCCTTTCTTGAACAGCGCAGTGGTGAGGGTTGCCGCCGAAACACCCCTCAACGCTTCGCGCGTCTTTTCCGACAGAGCCAAGTGAGTTCTCCCCTTAAGCGGACGCCCGCGCCTCTTGTTGAACTTACGACGCACAATCGCGAGCGAGAGGGTTCTAGGCAAGGTTTGTATGCCGGTGTCAGTCCCTAGCGAAAATACCGGCAGTTCTTCGCATCTCTTCGATCTCGTCGCGCTCACGCAAGTCCGACACAGCTTTGCGTAAACCGGTGCGCAGATGCGGCTTCAAACACTCTCCAGCTTCGGTCGGATCAATGTCGTGCAGCGCAAGAAAAATCGCAGTCCCAAAGACGAGGTCATTTTCTGGCAAGTAGCCGCTGCGTTGCCAGCCGACTCCTTGGCCCAGTTCCGTATGTGCCACTGTCTTGCTGAACCGCGTGTTGGCCAGAAAGACGCCGAAACCTAGGAACGTGGCGGCGAGGTCGGTCAAGAACTCTTCTTCGTCCGGCGCGCAAACCATCGGGGTCTGCGCGGTCGCGATCAAGTAGTGGGCAAGCTCGTGCGCGAAGGTACTGATCAGGCTCGGCGGCGTCTGGAGGAGCGCGGGATCGTAGGTGATCATCACCCCTTCGCCATCGACAACAAACTGGCCAAGGGTACTGGTCTGCTGTTCAGGCGCGAGCCCGATGCCATCATCGGCCCGTGTCTGCTGGCCGCTCGGTGCAAGGAGAACGGGCCAATCCGCCATTCCGCAATAGGTTTTCACTTGGTCAAACAGGCGTATGGCGAGTGCGTGGCCTTCCTCACCGTCCACGGGAAAAAAACCAGGCTTGGGAAGAACCAGCATTGGCGCTTCGAACGCCCCGTCCCCTCCGAACTCGCCCATCAGCCAAGCAAAGTTCTCCAAGTGCCAAGCCGCTGTATCTTCGTCCACGAGCGCACGGCGCTTCCAAAACCCCATGGTTCCGGTCCGTTTTGTTGTGTCGAGCATGGGTAAGGCCACGCAACCATCCGTCCGCCCGACTTGCAGTCCTTTTTGTCTACACGCGCGAACCGAGCCGCATTATGCCGCAGCAGCCCTGACGAGTGCGCTAGTAGATCACCGGTTCGCCCGGATCTTCGCCAAACGCCGTCTCCAGATAGTCGAAATCACAGCCCTCGTTTGCCTGGAGAATGTGGCGAGCGAACATCCAGCCATAGCCACGGGCAAATTTTGGCGCGGGCGGCGTCCACGCCAACCGGCGCCGCTCCAGTTCTTCGTCGGAAACCAACATGTTGATGGATCTGGCGGCGATATCGATCCTGATGATGTCGCCGGTGCGCAGGAGGGCGAGCGGTCCGCCCACGTGGGCTTCCGGCGACACAGGGAGAATACAAGCGCCGTAGCTGGTGCCGGACATGCGTGCGTCCGACAACCGCAACATGTCCCTATGGCCCTGCTTGATCAGCGCTTTAGGGATCGGCAGCATACCCCACTCAGGCATTCCCGGGCCACCCTGCGGGCCGGCTCCGCGCAGGCAAAGGATGTGGTCGGGAGTGACGTCGAGGTTTTCGTCTTCGGTGGCCGCCTTGAGTTCTGGGTAACTGTCGAAGACGAGCGCTGGACCCTCGTGCTTGTGGTAGCGCGGATCGCAGGCCGCCGGCTTGATGACGCATCCGTCGGGGGCAAGGTTGCCCTTCAACACCGCTAAAGAGCCCTCATGGTAGACGGGGTTGGAGAGCGGTCGGATGACATCGTCGTCAAAGACTTCCGCACCCCGCAGCGTTTCCCCCAGCGGGCGACCCGTGACGGTGATTGCATCGCGGTCGAGCTTGTCGCCGAGCCCTTCCATCAGCGCGCGCAGACCGCCGGCGTAGTAAAAGTCCTCCATGAGATATTCCTTGCCGGAGGGCCTGATATTGGCAAGGACCGGAACATCGCGCCCGATGGCGTCGAACGCATCAAGGTCGAGGTCCACCCCTGCACGGCGGGCCATGGCGACGAGATGAATGATGGCGTTGGTGGAGCAACCGGTCGCCATGGCAACCACCACCGCGTTGCGCACCGAGGCGTCAGTGAGGATCGCTGTGGGGCGTAGGTCTTCCCACACCATGTCCACGGCGCGGCGCCCGCAGGCAGCGGCCATGCGGATGTGGTTGGCATCGGGAGCCGGGATCGACGACGCGCCCGGAAGTGTCAGGCCGAGGCCCTCGGCGATGGCGGTCATCGTGGAGGCGGTGCCCATGGTCATGCAGTGGCCGTAGGACCGGGCAATACCAGCCTCGACGCCCTGCCACTCTTCGGTGCTGATGTTCCCGGCCCGGCGCTCATCCCAATACTTCCAAACATCCGAGCCCGAGCCCAGCTTTTCGCCGCGGTAGTTGCCGCGCAGCATCGGGCCGGCCGGGAAATAGATGAAGGGTTGACCCGCCGAGATGGCGCCCATGACGAGGCCGGGCGTGGTCTTATCGCAGCCGCCCATCAGCACCGCACCGTCCACCGGGTGGGAGCGGATCAGCTCTTCGGCCTCCATGGCAAGCATGTTGCGATAAAGCATGGTGGTTGGCTTGACGAAGGTTTCTGCCAGCGACAGGCAAGGGAACTCCAGGGGGAACCCGCCAGCCTGGAGAACACCCCGTTTCACATCCTCCACGCGATGCTTGAAGTGGGCGTGGCAGTGGCCGATGTCCGACCAGGTGTTGAGGATGCCGATCACCGGTCGCTCCGCCCAGTCCTCGTGGCCGTATCCCATCTGCATGGCGCGGGATCGGTGGCCGAAGGAACGCAGATCGTCGTGGGCGAACCAACGGGCGGAGCGAAGGGTGGACGGGTCTCGCTTTCGGCTCGGCTGCCCGGGTCCTTGGGTACTCATGGGCAACGGTCTCCTTACAGTCGTTCGTTTCTTGGCAGCACCACATCCGGGCGCGGCGACATCCAAGCACAAGCGCGGCGTACGTGCATCCTTGTTTGGAGCGGTTCGAAAAAACACCGTCCCGAGGGCAAGACTCGTGCGGCCTGCAGGACACCAAGCCACCGGGACAGCACCCTTGCGCAAACGAACTGCCGCCGCCGATCCCCGCATCCAGAACCTAGGTGGGTTGCGCTACCATACCCCTACAAGCCATTCCTAAGACCTTGGTGATCCGGCGAGATTAAATTCGCGACATGATGTCGTGACGCCAAAAGGTGCCTGGCACAGCACCCGCGAGGGGAGGTCTAGCATGGACGTCGTCAAAGATCTGGTGGACCACATCCGTCTGCCAGACATGGTCCCCGTCAGGCAGATTTTTGACGACACCCACATTGCTGACCTTGAGACACACCTTGCGCACCTATTCGCAGCGTCGGCTTTGTCCGATCGCGTGAAGCCGGGTGAAACGGTGGCCTTAGGCGTGGGAAGCCGGGGCCTCGCGCACCTTCCAGCGCTCGTCCGCGCCACGGTCGATGCCCTCAAGAGCGCCGGCGCTCTACCGTTCTTGGTTCCGGCCATGGGGAGCCATGGCGGCGCTACGGCCGAGGGACAAGTGAAGCTGCTTGCCGGTCTTGGGGTGGATGAAGCGAGCGCCGGCTGTCCCATCCGTTCATCCATGGAGACCGTCGAGATCGGCCGGCTCGACGGCGGCCTTGCGGTGTTGATGGACAAGCTGGCGATGTCGGCGGACCACATCGCATTCATCAACCGCGTGAAGCCGCACACCAGCTACTCTGGGGCCTATGAGAGCGGTCTTGCCAAAATGCTCGCGATCGGTCTTGCCAATCACCACGGTGCGGAGGCGTGCCATGCCGAAGGATTTGGCGCCATGGCCCGCAATGTGGAAGCGATCGCGCGCATGAAGCTTACCCGGGCCCCCATCCTCTTCGGGCTCGCCACGGTGGAGAATCCCTACGACCGCATCGCGCGGGCCGAGTTGGTTTTCGGCGAGGAAATGATGGCGCGTGAACCAGCGCTTCTGGAGGAGGCGCGCACGCAAATGCCCCGGCTCCTGTTCGGTCCCCTCGATGTCCTCGTGGTGGACACCATGGGCAAGGAGTTTTCCGGCACCGGCATGGACCCGCACATCACCGGAAAAGCCGGCACCCCGTTCGTACACCCGACCCAAAGCACGAGCCGGCTTGTCGTCCTCGACCTCAGCCTGAAATCAGGCGGCAACGCCACGGGTCTCGGTCTTGCCGACATTTGCACCCAGGCGCTTTTCGGAAAGATCGACTTTCGCTCCTTTTACGCAAACCACCTCACATCGACGGTGATGACGGGGGCGAAAGTGCCGATGATGATGGCGTCCAGCCGCATGGCGGTGCAGGCAGCCATCAAGACCTGCAACGCGCCCGAGCCGGCCCGCCCGCAAGTGGTTCGCATACCCAACACCCTCCACATCGAGCACGTCGAGGTGTGCCAGAGCCTCGTGGAAACTATGGGGAAGGGCAGCGCGATCGACGTCTTGGGGGAGCCGCGCCCGTGGTCGTTTGACGACGAGCCCTCCAACAGGGCTTAAATTGACGCCGGGCACGCCCATATGGGTCGCTCTGTCCGCCACCACGGCCAACGGCGAAACGCACCATGACGAAAACCAAGAATGCTGATCCGAATTCGCGGGTGGTCGCCGAAAACCGCAAGGCTCGGTTCAACTACGAAATTTTGGATACTTTTGAGGCCGGCATTCAGTTGCAAGGCACAGAGGTGAAGTCGCTGCGCGAGGGCCGCGCGACCATCGCCGAATCCTATGCGGGAGAAAGCGGCGGTGAACTTTGGCTCTACAACGTACACATTCCTGAGTACACGCAGGCGAGCCGGTTCAATCACGAACTGCGCCGCCCACGAAAACTCCTTCTCCACCGTCGTGAGATCGGCAAACTCATCGGCGCTGTGCAGCAGGAGGGGCTCACCATCGTCCCACTACGATTTTACTTCAATGCCCGGGGGGTGGCGAAGGTGTTGATCGGCCTTGCCAAGGGCAAGAAGGTTCACGACAAGCGCGAGGCGACCAAGCAGCGGGACTGGCAGCGCGACAAGCAACGGCTGTTGCGCGAGCGCGGCTGAGGTGGGCGGCGACACGTGCGGCGCTTCGGGCATTAAGCGCGTTTCAGCGCTATGGAATCTTGTTTCGGATCGAAACCCTTTGTGAAACAAAGGCTTAGATGGAGTCATGCGTTCGCATGACCGTGTGACCTGCTTTGGGTGTCGGTTCCAAGAAGGTTGCTCATTTCGGCGTGACCGCTGGGCGACCTGCCAAAACTCTCCCGCCTTGATCCATCGTCCCGGGCAGCGCCTGATGCCTCAAGGGACGCTTCGCTCTTTGCCCTTGACCCATCAGGCGATGCCCGGGCTTGAAAAAAGTGTCGGCTCCGGAAGAACGTCGCTTTTTGGTGTCCCACCAAAAGAACTGACCGGGATGGGTGGCGCAAAGCTGGAAGTTCTTGCCGCTCGCTAGCGTGAACCACGGTGATGGCTTTCACAGCGAGAGGAGGTCATGCGATCGCGTGATCGTTTGAACTGCGCTGGGGTGGCGCGGACGCCGTCCGGTAACGCACAACATTGCAAGCGTCGGTTGGTGGGCTCTTAGCGGCGCTTTGGTACGGGCAACGCTTCCACTTCAGTGCCCCCCACCAACGCCATGGTCGGCAGCGCGGCGATATCGTCGGGCGCAGATTTGTAGATGCTGCTTCCTTCCCCTTCCGTCGCGGAAACGGGGATTCTTAGCGTGTACGTCGTGCCTTTGCCCACCCAGCTTTCCCGGCTCATCTCGCCATTCATGGCTGCGAGGTAAAGACTAACGAGGCGCATCCCAAGCCCGGTGGACTTCGGTTCCGGTACGCGTTCCTGCAAGCCAATCCCATCATCGGCAATGGTGAGGAGAAGGGCGTCATCCTCGCGCCGCAGGGTCACTTCGATATGGCCACCATGATCGCGGCCGCGGAACGCATACTTTGCCGCGTTCGCCACCAGCTCGTTGACGACTACGCCTATGTTGACCGCGGCATCGACGCTGACGTCGAACGGTTCGCCGGCGACGTTGATCGCCCAGTCTGGCTTTGTGTTGCTCGAGACCTTCTCGATGGAAAGGCACACCCGGCCCACGTAGCTCAACAGTTCCACCGTCGAAGCAGAGTCGCTGACGGTGAGGAGTTCGTAAAGCGATGCGATGGACTCCACGCGCAAGGCAATCCGCTCGAGGATTGCCGCCGCCTCAGAATCCGCTAAGGCGCGCCGTTCGAGCCGCAGCACTGCAAGCACGGAACCGAGATTGTTCTTGACCCGGTGGTTGACTTCCAAGAGCTGCGTGCGGCCGCGTTCAATGGCATGGGTGGTCTCGGCACGCTTCCGCGCACTTTCCGTTACGTCACGCACCACCACCACTGTGCGATTTGTGCTCACCGCATCGCGTTTGATCCGCCGTGCCGAAACGGTGAAAGTGCGGCTCCCAATTATTGGAAAATTTTCCTCAAAAGTGAAGTTGTCCACCGTCACACCATGTTCCGCTACGGCGGATAGGAGCGACATCAGCTTGTCGTTTGACGCTATTTCCGGGTCCGCCGCAAAGATCGGCTTACCGAGGGTTTCTTCCTCGGTGTCAGCAAACAACTGGTAATACGCGAGGTTGGCGTAGAGGACGGTCAGGGACGGGTCGACGACCAAAAGCGCATCGTCAATGCTATTGACGATGTCGCGATAGTAAACTGTGGGGTCGCGACTGAGGGTCACCCTAATCCCTTTACACTGAGAGGCGTCAACTCACCGTGACGCTAGCATATTAGCGCCCTGGGGAACAGGCGAATAACCGCACTGCCCACCTTCGCCCCTCTCCGATTAGGCCATACTTTCGATGACTTCCGCGCCGGCGCCACCGTCAACGCGCCGACCGCCGGGAGGGCATATCGAATTTCCCTTGTTCCAAGCTGCAAAGTCTTCCCGGGCCCTCGTGCAGTACGCCAATTTGCGTCCATGCTTGCGTCCGCGGCGGCCTGATCCGTGCATCGATCGCTCCTGTTCCACAGGCGGAAAAAGCCCGAAATTTACGTTCATTGGCTGATAGGAACGTGGTCCTGTTTCGTCCTCGGAGGTGGGCTCCGGCGAGAGGTGTCCGCCCGTGATATGGGCGAGCAAGGCGCCCATCGCGGTGGTCTGGGGTGGGGGGGCGATCTCGTGGAGTGCATGTCGCAGCGCCTGATACCATTGGACCGTCGTCTACTCTACTGGATGTCGAAGACTTGGAAAATCCTGGGGTGTCGGGCGATGATGGAGGACGAGGTGGA
>JBCCYN010000116.1:0-14992 GCA_039189655.1 Pseudomonadota bacterium
CCGGGTGCGGTGGAGGCGATGCCGATGCCGTTCCCTCAGGTAGCAATATAACTCCCACCGGCGGTTTAAAGGTCCCTGTGCGGCATCCATCCGCCCCGTTCATGGGCTGCTGTCGTTCCGCACGGCTTCTCCATTTGGGTGGAGCCGAGCGCTCCAAGCCGAACACCTTAGGACGGACCGGCAGCGGTTTGTCGTTGGTCCTGGGCGTCGTGTGGCCGATGCCGGACATGCGATGGCTGGTTTCGGATGGGCCCTTTATCTGTATGTCGAAGGTTTGATGAGGTCTGGTCGCCGCGCCTCGGGCCAGAAAGGCCGGACGCGGCGAGTACACGCGAGATGGCGCGTTGGAATGCGTCAGCTCGCCGGGCCCAGGCAGCCGACGAGATTGTCGGCAATGTTCTGGATGAGGGTCGGATAAAAGTCTGGGCCAGGGGGAATGTCGGCGCCGAGCGGATCAAGCACGCCCTTCCCGGCATTCGTTCCTTCGATCACGGTGTCCACCAGGCGCGGTTCGAATTGCGGCTCTGCAAAAACGCAGGCTGCATTCATTTGGGCGATGGCATCCTTGATCTCAGCAACCCGCGCTGCGGATGGCGCGGCGGCATCGCCCAAAGCGATCGCGCCCGCTGCCTCGGTGTCAAAGCGCGCCTCGAAATAGTGGTAGGCGTCGTGGAACACCACGAAGCCGCGGCCGCGGATCGGCTCCACTGTATCGTTCACCTTGGCGATGAGCGCGTCGTATTCGTCCTTCGCCGCAGCAGCATTGCCGAAATAGACGGAAGCATTGTCGGGGTCGACCTGGGATAGTGCAGCCGCGATGGCATCGACCCAGACCTTTGCGTTCATCGGATCGAGCCAGGCGTGGGGATCGACGCCGCCGTGGTCGTGTCCGTGCTCATCGTGACCGTGATCGTCGCCCGCTGCTGCGGTTTCCTCATGTCCGTGGTCGTGGTCATCGTCGGCGGCTGCGGCTTCCTTGTGCCCATGATCATGATCGTCGTGGGCCTCTGCGGTCTCCTCATGCCCATGGTCATGGTCGTCGTGGGCCTCCGCGGCCTCCTCGTGCCCATGGTCGTCGTGCGCATCGGCCTCTTCCTTGCCATGGTCGTGGCCATGGTCATCGTCAGCGTGCGCGGCGGCCTCTTCATGCCCTTCGTCGTGGTCATCGCCGTGATCGTGGGCATCAAAACTTGCACCTTCACGGTAACCCAGTCGGATCACACTCGGGACATCAAGCAGCGGCACCTTCGTCGCGTTACCGGCGAGGGAATCCACCGACCGCGCAAACATCGGGCTGAGCTCTTCGCCGACGAAAAACACGATGTCGGCGGCTTCCACGGCCGCCGCTTCGGAAGGACGCATGGCGTATCCGTGGGGCGATGCACCAGGCTGCACCACCAAGGTCGGCTCACCAACACCGTCCATGACGCGCGAAACCAACGAGTGTACGGGTAAAATGTCCACAGCGACTTGCGGCGCGGCAAGGGCAGGCGCCGCCACCGTCGACATTAAGGCGGCGGTGAGGAGATAGGGCTTCATGGTTCGCACCTCTGCTTGAATGGACGCGCAACGCGCTTTAGACTGTAGGTTATAATGTACCAGCACCGCCCGCCCATCTCGTCAACCTCCTGCGACCAGTCGACCGAAGGTGCGCTCAAACTTGCCGAGCGGCTTTGCGAGGAGCGAGGCGAGCGCATGACGCCGCACCGCCGCCAGACACTGATAATTCTGCTCGAGGCGGAGCGACCCCTTGGCGCGTATGATGTTTTGGAGCGACTTACACGCTCAGGTATTGCCGGCCAGCCGCCCGTTGCCTACCGCGCGCTCGATTTCTTGATGGAGCAGGGTTTTGTCCACAAACTGCGCGAGACCAAGACCTTCCTTGCCTGCCGTTATCCTGAGGAACGCCACGGCGCGGGCTTTTTGATCTGCCGCGAATGCGGGTCCGTGGATGAAGTCTGCGTCGAGGCCAAGAGGGGCGCGTTCGGGCGTGCGGCGCGAGACGTGGGCTTTACCATCGAACGCACTGTGCTCGAAGCGGAAGGTGTTTGCGGCCAATGCTCCAAGACCGACGCGTAGCGCTCCTTCGCGGGACCGAACTGTCGGTATTACTGGGAGACCGGACCGTCCTTTCCGGCGTCGATATTGCCGTTGCCCAAGGTGAGATCGTAACCGTCATTGGCCCGAACGGCTCGGGAAAATCGACCCTCCTGCGGACCCTTCTGGGCATCCTCGCCCCCCGTCGGGGCTTGGTTAGCCACAAGGATGGTCTCGTGGTCGGCTACGTGCCGCAGCGCTTGGCGCTTGATCCCACAATGCCACTGAGTGTCGGGCGCTTCTTGAACCTGCCGCAGCGCGCGCGCCAAGCTGACCAGAGGGCTGTGCTCGACCGTGTCGGTCTGACGGGATTTGAGCGCCGAGCGATGACGGCGCTTTCGGGCGGCGAATTCCAGCGGGTGCTTCTGGCCCGCGCACTCCTCGTGCAGCCCGATATATTGATGCTTGACGAGCCCACGCAGGGCCTCGACCAGGCTGGCGCCGCCTCGTTCTACAAGCTTATCGATTCCGTGCGCGATGAGACGGGCTGCGGTGTTCTTATGGTGAGCCACGACCTCCACGTGGTTATGGCGGCATCTGATCGCGTGGTGTGCCTTTCGTCCGGCCACGTGTGCTGCGAAGGGACGCCGGAATTTGTGGCAAGCGCACCCGCCTACCGCGCACTTTTTGGCGATGGCACCGACGGAGCCCTCGCGCTCTATCGCCACCATAACCACGCCAACCACATCCACCGCCCGCACGAAGACTGCCCGGAATGCTCGACGACTTCTTGACCCGCGCCGCACTCGCCGGCGTCGGTGTCGCGCTCGCCGCCGGCCCTCTGGGCTGCTTTGTGGTGTGGCGCCGCATGGCCTATTTTGGCGACGCCACTGCCCACGCAGCAATCCTCGGTGTTGCGCTCGCCCTGGCATTCAACCTTTCAATATTTCTGGGTGTCATTGCCGTCTCGCTCCTGATGGCTATGACGGTCTCGGGGCTCTCGGGTCGGGGTGTTGCCCTGGACACCCTCCTTGGCGTCCTCGCCCATAGCGCGCTCGCCGCAGGGCTCGTGGCGGTGTCTTTCCTCGTCGGCGTGCGCATGGACCTCGTGGCTTACCTGTTTGGCGACATTCTCGCAGTCAGCCGCACCGACCTTGCCGTCATCTACGGTGGCGCAGCGCTGGTTGTGGGGCTTCTGGCCTGGCGCTGGTCAGCACTCCTCACCTCGACGCTGAACGCGGACCTCGCCGGTGCCACTGGGATCAACGCAAAGCGCGAACAGCTCTTCCTCACCCTGGCGCTCGCCATCACCGTTGCAGTCGCCATCAAGGTGGTCGGCGCGCTGTTGATTGCGTCAATGCTCATCATTCCGGCCGCTGCCGCACGCCCCTTGGCACGCTCCCCAGAAGCCATGGCCATCCTCGCCGCGATCCTTGCCGCCTTGGCCGCCCTTAGCGGGCTTTATGGCTCGTTCCAGTTTGACACGCCCACCGGACCCACCATCGTCGTTGCGGCCTCGGCGCTTTTCGTCGCAACGCTGCTCTTAGAGTCCCTGAGGCGAGTGGCCACCGGTCGGCTGGTGTGGACCGGGCATCGCGAGCGCTGACCAGAATCCCTTGAACAGAGTATTTTCCCAGGCGCGACGCCATTACCATCACGCACTTGAAGGCGAAGGCGCTCCAGCGGCCGATGCCGGCTGATCGCGTTGATCTCACGAGAGATGGTCTCGCTGCCCAAAGCGCCCGGACGCACACGACGCGTCAATCTCCCTTGGCAAACGTGATGTTATAGTATAACATTTTTCAGAGTTTACACTGCCTGTTCGGCGAGGCCGTTCGATGCGCGAGGAGCGGTGGTCCACCAGGGGAGCGCGGTACTTTATCTCGCAGCGTCTTGGCAGGAGTTTTTTGGGCGACCGGCGTCGGCAAATCGTATTCATCGCCGCCAGTATCGACTGGATGCTGCTCAAGGCGAGGCTCGATGGCGCGCCCTTGCCCGACGACTTTGCCGCAGACAATGGCGAATTCCCCCACCCTCCCAATCCATTGCCGGCCTTGAACCGCCAAGCCGCTGCTTGAGGAGATCCGAAATGAGACTGCTCACCCCCCTCGCTGCTGCCCTCCTGATGGCAGCGCCCGCGCTCGCTGACGAAGAGGCACAACGCTACCGTCTCCTCGTTGCCGACGCGCAAGTGCCGACCGTGCAAGTCGTCGATCTCGGCACTGGAGCGCCGCCCGTCAGGTTCGAGCTTGCCTCAACGGTTCGGCTCCATCTGGCCCCCGACGGCCGCCATGCCTTCGCGATCCAGCGGGACGCGGGCACCGTCCAGGTGATCGACACCGGAAGGATTGAAGAGGATCACGGAGACCATTCTGCCCTGATTTTCGACGAACCGGCGCTCATAAACGCCAAAGCCACCGGTGAGCGGCCGGTCCATTTCAACAGCGGCGGAGGACGCATTGCCGTGTTCTGGGACGGCACCGGGACGGCCACCCTCCATGAAACAACCACAGTGGCAGACGGCGACTTTACACCGCTCGCTACCATCGACACCGGCGCTCCCCATCACGGTGTCACCGTCCCGGTGGGTGAAACGGTAATCACCTCGCTGGGCCCCGAGGGCGAGGGTCTGCCGGACGAGCTTGCGGTCATGGACTTGGATGGGACCGAGCGTTCGCGCATCGACTGCCTAAACCTTCATGGCGAGGGCAAGGCTGGTTCCTTCATCGCTTTCGGATGCGAGGACGGGGTCGCGGTGTTTGATATCGCCGTGTCCCCCGCAAAGGCGCGCTTCCTCGCTTATCCAGACGACGCGCCGGAAGGCATGGTGCGCACGCTTCTGAGCCCTCGGGAGACGTTGGCCCTTGTGGGAAACTTTGGCGCCGACCGGCTCACCGTGTTCGACCCCTCTTCTGATACTGGCGATTTTTCTTTCGTGGACTTGCCGGCACCGCGCATGGCCTTCGTGCTCGATGAGGCTGGCAACGTCGGCTTCGCCATCCTCGCCGATGGCCGGCTCGTGCGCTTTTCAGCGCTCACCGGTCGGATCCTAGACGAGGCTGAGAACGTTACTGGGACCTATTCCATGGAGCGCGGTGTGGTGCGTCCGATGATGGCTTCCGCCGGGGACCGCGTTGTCGTCTCCGATCCCGCAGCCGGCGAGATCGTGGTCCTTGATGCAAACACGCTCAAGACTGAGCGCCTTCAGGTGGGCGGTGCACCCCGATCTCTCATCATCCTTGCGGTGGAGGCAGATCATGAGGACTGAGGACCCGAGCTTGCCTTTGGATGAAACCCCAACCCACTTTGTTCGTCGCGAGGTCAGAGGCGCCGGTATCGGCGTCGGAGTGGCCGACAAACCCGAGGGATTGTCGGCGATCCACAGCCCGGGCTGCGCGGCATCAATTTGGCGGCGGCATCCACTCCCCTCGTTTCAGGCATGGCTCGACGGGCTCGACCCCAAAATACTACCAAGCGGCCGCATGACGCTGCCCGCCGACACGGTTCATACCGCCGTCCTCGACCTTTGCGACCGTGACGGTACTCCAGCCGGCGCGATGCGAGACCATCTCGTCGACGACATCGCAGCGTTGGCAACCCTTTTCGCCGAGCTTATGGGCAGCGCCCTCCTGAAGCTGCGTCTGGAGCGGGTGGCCACAAATTCCTGCACAAAGTTCCACATAGACGCGATCACGGGCCGACTCATCTGCACCTACCGCGGGACCGGCACCCAATACGGAATTTTGACCGAAGGAGATGTTCCGCGGCGCATCTTTACCGTGCCCACCGGGTCGCCGATTATCTTGCGCGGCACGCTCTGGCCGCAGTCTCCACCTGCAGGCGTCATGCATCGCTCTCCGCCCATCGAAGGCACTGGCGAAACCCGTCTCGTTCTCATTCTTGACCCGGTTCAAGACCTCGAGAATGGGGAGCAAACGCACAACAGCCATCAGGCAAAAGGCAAAGCTCTGCAATGAAGACCCATGCTGCCATCGCCCAGGCGCCGAACGGACCTTTGCCAGACGGTCCGCAAGACGCCAGGGCAGCACTCAAAGTTATTCACTGATGATTATTAGACTTCTTGCCTTATATCTGAGAGCAACCTGTTACGAATTCAAAGCATAACGGGCAATACAATTCATTAGAAGCAAGGTAGGAAATTTACTTGGGGGTGGCCTCTATAACCGACGAGCCGCAAACCGTCGGGATAGCGCGTGTCAGTTGAAGTCCGGCGGCGGCAAAAAGCACTTCAAATTCCTTTTCTGTGCGTTCGCGGCCGTCCCGATACGTGATGAGCATCTCCACATCGAGGATTTTTGCGAAGTGGGGCTCGCTGCCGTCCGGGACAGCGTACTCCAGCAAAACCAGCCGACTTGATGGCGCCATCACCTGACGTGTGTTGGTCAGGATTTTCATGCACTCGGCATCACTCCAGTCATGCATGATCATGCCGAAGGTGTATAAGTCTCCGCCCGCAGGGACATGATCGAAGAAGCTGCCGCCCGCGGTGGAGGCACGGTCACTCAGCCCCGCCTGATCGATGGCTCGCTGTGCCTTTTCGACGACGTGCGCCTCATCGTAGACCAATCCGGTCAAATGGGCGTGCTGCTTCAAAAGACTGATTATGAAGGTGCCTTCTCCGCCGCCAACATCCACAACGTTCTTGGTCTGCGAAAAGTCGTAGGCATCAATCGATGCCGCGTGAACAGCGACCGCGTGTTCCGACATGGCGCGGTTGAATATTGCCCCACGCTCGGGCTCTTCCTTGAAGAACTCGAATATACTTTCGTATCCTGCCACCTCGTCGAGTACGAACCGCCCCTGCCGAACGATCTTCTCGATCTTGCCCCACGAATCCCATTTCCAGTCTTCTCCAGTGAGAACAAATAGGCTCTTGAGGGACTGCGGTGCGTCCTCACGAAGGCAGTGGGACATGGCACTGTTTGCGAACGTGCGCGGTGACACCTCATCGAAAACACCGACACAGGTGAGTGCCCTTAGAACTCGATAAAGGGTTCGCTCGTCGGCACCAACTTTTTCGGCTAACTCACTGACGGGAACAGTGCCGTCTTTGATTAAATCCGGAATGCCGAGTTTGGTCACCAAGCAAGCTAACTTGGAGAGCCAAAAACCAGACATCAATTGGAATAACTGCTCAGTGGGCGCCGGAGAGTTGTTCGAAGTCATGCGCGATGTGTTTCCCTGCAGGAGTCCTTCGTGTCTGCCCAGCAATGGTCTGCCAAGGTCGAGTAATGCTGGTTCGAGATTTCCCGTTTGGCTCCTGCTAGAGCAGGGTAGCGCCGATAAGACCGGCACGCGAGCGCGAACTGACGGTGCAGGGGAGTAAAACGGCGATCGGAGGCTGCAACTGTGGAGCGCCGCTGTCGATGCTGATCGAGCATCGCACAGCACCCCACAACCGCTATGCAGGCGTGCCTTTCCGTAGACTTGTTTAGGTGGCGTCCTCCTGGTCGCTGCTGGTGGGGCGCTCACCCACGCCGAACCGCGCACCAGGAACCGTCCCCCGTCCCCTCACGAGCTAGCGTGCCACCTTGTCCCGCGTCCCCGTTCCGGCAAGCTGCCTCTGCAGCTCCCCCGTTTGGATCCACCCATCGAACTTGCAGATCACTCGCGAAATCGCCCCTCAGCTCACCGCCCGGTTTAGAGATCCGGGCTTAGGCCTTTTTTCTTTGCGCGGTTCGCGTCGCATCATCATTCCACGTTGTAGAGTGCGCGCCTTAGCTATCGCACGCACACCCCGAATGACCGCATCCAGCACCCTGCGTATGGCCGTCGGCACAGGCGACACTGCAATAGTTTTTGTCGTCTTTCTTCACGGCATCATTGATTTCAACAATACAAACGCAGCTGTCGCAGGCACATTTTTGTTGAGTTACTGTAGGCATCGAATATCTCCAATCAGGTTTCGTTGGTATCGTCATGACCATGCACGAACAGATGCTCGATCATGATTTTTAGGACGCTGTGCACACAGGTGTCCGCCATCGCATAAAACACCTGCTTGCCGCGTCTTTCGGATTTCAGGATCCGGGCCGAGCGAAGCAATCTGAGATGATGGCTGGTGAGCGAAGCCGACGAGCCAAGCCGTTCAGCAATTTCTCCCACCGACCGCTCCTCATCCATGCAGGCAATCACAATCGACAACCGCGTAGGGTCGGCGAGCAGGCCGAAGGTCTCGGCCAACTCTGTCGTCTGATCGAGCTGAATGTCATGGTTCGACATACCAAACATATGAACAGTCGTTCAAATGTTGTAAAGAGGGAGAGTTTGTCGCACTCGCTGGCCGGGGTTGTGGCTAATCCTAGCCAAGCAGGCCGTCCCGAAGGGGGGGGGGGCGTGATTGCAAAATCCGCGCGCCTTCGTCGTTGTTGACAAAGCCGTGCCGGCTCGCGAGCATGGCGGCGATGGTTCTGGCCTGGCAGCGATGCAGGCCGGATGAAAAGGGAACACGGTGCGGTGTAGCCAACAGGCGCCAAATCCGTGACTGCCCCCGCAACTGTGAGCGGAGAGCTGATCAGCGTGAAGCCACTGGGTTCGGCGCCCGTTGCCGACCTGGGAAGGTGCTGAAAAGCATGGACCCGCAAGTCAGGAGACCTGCCATCACAAACTCTAACCTCGGGCGGGGTGTCCCGGGACGGTGATGTGATGACGAAGAACCTCTTAGCGAAATCTTCGGGCCCACACGGCCTGCCTTCATTGCCCGTCTCCCAACACCTGCTGTGGCTTTGGGAGACGATGGTCAATGACAACCCAGCACGACGTGTGTCTATCGGTCTGTACGCGCTGCCGACCACCTGATTTTTCTGGAGCTGACGAGCGTCGGCCTGGCTACCGTCTGGCCGGGTCCATCCTCGACATGACCAATCAGATCAAACACCACATCCCGCGCTTCACCCTGCGCGGTGTGCGCTGCATGAGCCAGTGTAAACGCCCGTGCGTCATCGCCCTTTCTGCGCCGTCGAAGTTCACGTTGCTTTTTGGCGATCTCAATTGGCGGACTGACGCGGAACCTGTTTTGGCCCTTGCGCACCAGTACGCCGCTTCTTCTGACGGCTACGTGGCGCGCGCGCAGCGGCCAGCACCGCTACGCGCAGGCATCCTTGGTCGAGTGCCGCCTCTTCACCACGCGGGCGAGGGCATCGACCCGGATTTCGCCTTTATCTCCACACCTGAAATTCATGAGGTAGCGCCGTGACGCGTGCTTTTCCCGCCGTCCCAAAGCTGCGGCCGATCAAGCTGAGGCCCGGACGAAAACTATTGCTCACAGCGCTCATCGGCGCAGCACTGACGTCGCCCGTTGCGATGTCTTCGGGTCTTGCCGACGATATCACTGTCGGCCAAACCTTCCTTGCCTCAGGCCTTGATCCGGCAGAAGGGTCTGTCGGATGGGCGCTCGTCACCCACGGCATTGCCGAGCAGCTATTCCGGGTCTCTCGCGATGGCGAAGTTGTGCCGAACCTGGCTGTCTCGGCCGAGCAGCAAGATGATGGGTCGTGGGTCGTCAAACTCGCTCCTGATCGATTTTTCTCCGATGGAACGCCGGTCACCGCAGCCTTGGTCGAGAAGGCGTTGAACCGCACGGGCAAAGCCAACGCATCGGCACGGGCGACCGCCGGGCGGTTGACCTTCGAGGCCCTCGATGGGGAAACGCTTCGTGTCAGTTCCGAGCAACCGACGACCATCTTGCCCTCCATTCTCGCTGAGTGGGCGTTTCCGGTTTACTTGGAAACAAGCGACGACCCGGTATTCACCGGCCCCTTTGCCGTGGAGAATTTTCAGCCCGGCGCGGCCATCGAGATGGTGCCCAACCCGCACTATGACAGCGCCGAGCAACGGCCTGATGTCACCGTCCGGCGTATCGCCGACGGGCAATCTTTAGCCCTTGCTTTCGCGTCTGGCGAAGTCGACATGGCCTTCAATCTGCCGGTCGAGACGCTTTCCATGTTCGATGGGAGCGACGAGCGATCCGTCATCTCCTTTCCCGTCGCGTACCAGTACATGATGTGGATGAACACGCGCTCGCCTGCCCTCAGCGACAAACGTGTGCGCCAAGCCATAGATCTGGCCATGAACCGGAACGACCTCGTTGCCGCGGCGCGGGCTGGCCAACCCGCGACCGGGGCATTCGCGGCGGCCTACCCTTTCGCGGCGGATGCCCCGCGACCGCACGATCTTGAAGCCGCAGCGCAGCTCCTTGACGACGCCGGCTGGCTGATGGGTGGCGATGGCGTACGCGTCAAGGATGGGGAGCCGTTGGCGTTGGCGCTTTGGGCTTATCCGCAACGGCCCGATCTCGTCACGTTTCAACCGGTGATCCGGGCTGCTTTGGCCGATCTCGGCATTGCGGTCACAACACAGGTGACCGAGTCGCCCAGCGATGTGGCGGGCAGCGGAGACTTTGACCTCTTCTTGTGGGCGCAACACACCGCTCCAGCAGGTGACCCCGGCCTCTTCTTGTCTTTGTTCTTTGAGACCGACGCGGCACGCAACTATACTGGCTGGTCGAACGACCTTTACGACGAAACCATCGCTGCGCTGCGCGCTTCCGTCGATCCCGATCAGCGCATCGCGCTTGCCCGGAAAGCACAAGAGATGATCGCGGAAGGGGCACCGGTTTCCTTCCTCGTCACGCCTGAATGGCACGTTGGCGTATCCCCTCGCCTGGCAGAATACGAAGCATGGGGATCTGATTACTATGTCATAAGACCCGACTTCGGTCTCACCAGTCGTTAACTGAAGTCCTTGTGACGATTTCTACTCTGGCGCGGTTTGCGACCATGACCTTCGGGTCATGGCTTGCCGCCGTCGCCTTGAGTTTCCTCTTGATTCGCCTCGTTCCGGGCGATCCGGTCGAGGTCTTCATCAACCACACGAACGTGCGTGCGAGCGATGAACTCATAGCGGCCTACCGCGCGAAATGGGGACTTGATCAAGGGCTGCTCGTGCAGTTCGCCCTATGGCTTAAGGGGTTTTTGACGCTCGACTGGGGTCGTTCGTTTGCCACTGGCGGACCGGTTTCCGACGAACTTTTTAACAGGATCTATTGGTCTGCAGCGATCGGCTTCGGCGGCATGGTCAGCGCAGTAGCCATCGGCTCCGCCCTTGGTTACTTGGCCGCGCTAGAGCCTCGCGGTCTTGCCGATCGCATCTCCCGTGCCATGGCCGTAGCAGGCCAAGCGCTGCCAGCTTTCGCGGTGGGCGTCATCCTATTGTGGCTCTTTGCTGCGGAGCTTCGGTGGATAAAGCCATTCGCCGGCGGAACCGTCGAACGGCTCGTTCTCCCCATTGCCCTCGTCGCATTCTTCTCCGCGGGCAGTATTTCCCGCCTTGTGCGCGCTGGTTTTGTTGAGACCGTTCGGGCCCCGTATTTGTTGACCGCGCTGGGCAAGGGCCTTTCCTATCCGGGCGCCCTTTGGAGTCACGGTCGTCGGCGGGCGTTCATTGTCCTGCTTGCGGGTATCGCCCCTGATCTTGCGTGGATTGTGGGAGGCACCGCCATTGCGGAAATCGTTTTTGGCGTGCCAGGGCTCTCCGAAAGGGTCATCGAAGCGGTGGCCGCACGGGACTATCCCGTCCTGCAAGCCTATGTCGCGTTGGTCGCCATCTGGATCATTCTTGGCCTCCAGCTCTGCAGCATGACGCGGCGCGCGCTCGACCCGCGCCCGCGAAGCGAAACCGCCCTGCCATGACCCGCCGGTCGCAGCCCGTCGGCATCCTTGCCGCCATGCTTCTCCTTGGCACACTGGCGGTCGGTGCGGTTTGGCAGCCAGCCGATCCCCACGCTGTGGATCTCACCCAGGTCCTCCAAGCGCCCTCCCCAAATCACTGGCTCGGCACGGATCACCTGGGGCGGGACGTGGCTTCACGCCTCCTGGCCGGTGCCCAACCCTCGCTCATGGCGATCTTGATTGTGCTCTTATCAAGCCTCGGCATCGGCCTCTTCGCCGGGGTTACGATCTGCTTTGGATCAAGCACGATCTCCCGGCCGTTAAGGTGGCTTGCCGAAACCGCTTTGGCGCTACCGACGCTCATTACAGCGCTCCTGCTTTCGGCACTTTTCGGTGCCGGTTTGATCGCTGTCTCCGCAGCGTTGATTGCAAGCACCTGGGCGCCCTACGCCCTCAGCATCGCAGCGCTTCTGGAACGTTTGCGCGCCGAGCCGTACTGGATGGCCAGTCGTGCGCTTGGCTCAAGCACGATCGGTGCAGTGCGTCGCCACATGTTGCCCAACGCATGGCCAACGGTTGGTGCCCTGGCAGGCGCAGATGCGGGACGAGCGGTTATTTTGGTGGCCTCCCTCGGCTTCCTTGGTCTTTCGGCCGACACCGGCAGGCCCGAATGGGGCGCAATGATCCATGAGTATAGGATGTTCTTGTTCTCAGAACCGCAGCTCGTTCTTGCACCGGTTCTCACAACAGCGCTCGTGGCGTTTGGTCTGAACCGAGCGTTGGACAGAGACTTTATGGAGCGCATCTAGCCAACTTCGGAACCCGCAGCGCGCACTAAGAAGCCTGCGGTCGCGGTCCCAACGCCAATTCGCTGCACCGCTTGGCGGATGGACAAGCCTGCAAGAACCGCTTCGACGGGCGGTCGCCTTAGATCAATTCCAACAGCTCGCGTCATCATAAACGCACCCAACAAAGTAGGACGCAGCGCCCATCCCTTCTCTCGAAAGTGACCGTTCCGGCTCCGAGATCTCCGAATACGCGCCAGTCAGACGATCGTTCGTTTGCGCGTGGTTTTCGGCTGGACCAGCAACGGGATGACGCGCTGCAAAAAACGAGGCTGAAAACGCCTGTCCTCCGGCCGCTCGGAACTCGTGACGGGCACTGCCATCGGCGTCCAAATGCGTTGTAAATATAAAATATCCCGCGTTCGCTTGGTGTGGCGGCGGTCATGGTCATAAGGTTGTCAACGCGGTCCGCCGCCGGGGGGGCCGAACACAATTGAGGGAATAGCCGATGGCAGAACCTACCAACCCGCAGGACTTGGTCGCTGAATCCGGCCCTATGAAGGGGCTTCACGCGGGAATGGGCCTTGCTGCAAAAGGGATGGTCATCGCCTTTGTCGTCTTCACGGTCCTCAATGTCGACTTCGCAAACAGCGTCTATTCCGCCGCTCGGGGTTGGATTGAGGCAACTCTGAGCTGGTACTACATCCTGACAGCGATCATCATGTTGTTCGTCTGTTTGGGACTGATGGTCTCGAAATACGGCTCAATCCGCCTCGGTGATGACGATTCCCGCCCGGAGTTCAGCAATTTCTCCTGGTTCTCAATGCTGTTTTCAGCAGGCGTTGGCATCGGGATCCTGTTTTTCGGCGTGGCCGAACCAATCTTCTATTTCGATAACTCGGGCGCTTTCGGATATCCCAACAACCCCCATGCGGACTTCGATGGGGCCACCGAAATGGGCATGGACCGCGCCATTAATGCGATGCGGGTGACCTACTTCCATTGGGGTTTCCACGGCTGGGCGATCTACGTGATGATCGGCCTCTGCCTCGCCTATTTCGGGTTCCGCAAGAAACTGCCGTTGACCATGCGATCCTCCCTCTACCCGGTCATCGGTGAGCGGATCTACGGCCCGATCGGACACGGCGTTGATCTGCTTGCCGTGTTCGGAACCGTGTTCGGCGTTGCAACGTCCCTCGGCCTCGGCGTCACGCAAATGGCAACCGGGCTCAACGTTCTCTTCGGCGTGGACCCGGGGATCACCACACAGCTCATTCTGATCGCCGTCATCTCCGTTATCGCAACGTTCTCGGCAGTCTCCGGCGTCGGCAACGGGATCAGAATAATCTCCGAGTGGAACATCTGGCTCTCGGTACTGCTGCTCGCTTTCTTCCTGTTCGCCGGTCCGACCAAGTGGCTCCTTGGCTTCTTCGTCACCTCGGTCGGCGACTACATCTGGCACGTCATTCCCATGGGTTTTTGGACGGCCGGAACGGATGAAAGTATCGCCTGGCAGGGTGGCTGGACAATCTTTTACTGGGGTTGGTGGATTTCGTGGGCCCCCTTCGTCGGCATGTTCATCGCTCGCATCAGCCGGGGCCGCACAATTCGCGAGTTCATGGTCGGCGTGCTTTTCGTTCCCACAGCCATTGCGTTCTTCTGGCTGTGCATGTTCGGCGGCAACGCGATCTACATGGAGCTGATGGCCGAAGGTGGAGCTGGGACTGCCGGCATCGTCGACCTTGTGCGCTCATGGAACCTGCCGGCTGCCCTTTACGGCACCATTGAGCAATTGACCGATATCTCGACGCTCCAATGGATCGTTTCGGCGCTTGCCACATTCCTTCTGGCGACGTGGTTCATCACGTCGTCGGACTCGGGCACGCTGGTGATCACAACCATGCTGTCCATGGGTGATGACTCGCCGCCCCAGCGCTTCCGCATCATCTGGGGCCTTGGCGAGGGTTTTGTTGCCGGTGTGCTGCTGTTGGCTGGCGGGCTGAAGGCGCTCCAGACCGCATCGATCGCGGCGGCGCTACCGATCTCCGTTATCATGCTCATGATGGCCTACGGCATCTTGAAGTCTCTGCGCGAAGATCCGAGTGCTGTCGTCGCCGGCACCGAGCCCACCGCGCCCGACGGGACCTCGTTGGCGCGGGAGCTGCGCGCTTAGGCGCGTGGCTTCGCTGGCGGGTTCGCCCGCCGGTGACCCCATCCTTGACGTCACGGAGAGACGAGCGATGCGCCTCATTCACGCGATCATGATTTTTAGCGCTGCGGTGGCATCATCCGTGCCGCTTTCGGCGACAGCACAGACCGCTTCTAAGGAGCTCGTCATCGTCTCGTGGGGTGGCAGCTATACACGCAGCCAGATGCTGGCCTTCGTGAACCCATACCGAAATGAGGCCGGTGAGTGGGTGGAGATGACCACCTACAGCGGCGGCTTGGATGAGATCCGCAATCAGGTGCGCTCTGCCAACG
>JBCCYN010000117.1:0-14985 GCA_039189655.1 Pseudomonadota bacterium
GATTCCCGGTCCGAGGCGGAACGCTCCGAATTGGCGGCGCTGGCCGAGAAGCTCGTCGCTGCGCTTGGCGATCAGGCCGGGCGCGACATCAAGCATGGGGCGGATGCGGACAAGCTGGCGCAGCGGGTGGAAGCGCAGGCGCGAGAGTTCGGCATCAAGGAGGGGATGCTTGTTCAGCTGGCGCGGCGTTACGCGGAGGGAAACCCGAACAACTTTGATGCGGCGCTGACCGGTCTGGAGCGCGCGCTTGAGTTGGCGCACCAGGAGGAGGAAAAGGGGCGGCTGCCGTCAAACCTTTCCGATGCGTTGAACGCGGTACTTGCGCGAGTGGATGCCCTCAACGGGGACGGGCGGTTCGACGATGCGCAGCGGGCCATCGAAGTCGAGGAAGCGGCGCTTACCGACACGGTAGCCGAAGCCAACGCCGTACTCATGCGCGTTTTCGACAAGGGCATTGCCACTGCGATCTACCGCAACGCTCCGAAGCAGGCGGCGAGCTACGAGATCAAGAAGCTCGATCTTGAACCCGTTCCTGATTCGGCTGCACGGTTCGACGCCTTGCGGAAAGTCAGGTGGGAATGGTACGAACGCGGGCGTGACAAGGGGCTGAATTTCGACCTGAAAGTTGCCATCGCGCTTGCGCGCAAAAGTTCGGCGAGGGCAACGACTGGCGACGAGCGCGGCACCGCGCTCAACGAGCTCGGCATCGCGCTCCAAACCCTCGGGGAGCGGGAGAGCGATCCGGGCCGGCTTGAGGAGGCGGTGGCCGCCTACCGCGAGGCGCTCAAGGAGCGGACCCGGGAGCGTGTGCCGCTGGACTGGGCGATGACTCAGAACGACCTTGGCAACGCGCTCGGCACCCTCGGGGAGCGAGAAAGCGATCCGACGCGGCTTGAGGAGGCGGTCAGCGCTTACCGAGAGGCCCTTGAGGAGCGGACTCGGAAACGTGCGCCGCTAGACTGGGCGGGGACGCAGAACAATCTTGGTCTCACGCTCTCGGCCTTAGGCCAGCGGGAAAGTGAGCCTGCGCGGCTTGAGGAGGCGGTCTGCGCCTTTCGTGAGGCGCTAAAGGAGTACACCCGCAAGAGCGCCCCGCGTTCCTGGGCGGCGACACAAAACAACCTTGGCAAGGCACTCAGCATCCTTGGGGAACGGAAAAGTGAGCCAGGTCGGCTTGAAGAGGCCGTCGCCGCCTACCGCGAGGCGCTCAAGGTGTGGACTCGCGGGTCTTTTCCGCTTTTCTGGGCGGTGGCGCAAAACAATCTCGGCAACGCTCTCCGAGCCCTGGGGGAGTGGGAGAGTGAGACGGAGCGGCTTGAGGAGGCGGTGGTCACCTACCAAGAGGCCCTCGAAGAGCGGACTCGGAAACGTGTGCCGCTGGACTGGGCGGCGACGCAGAATAACCTCGGCAACGCATTCCTAACCCTCGGGATCCGAGACAGCAATCCGGCACGACTTGAGGATGCAATGGCTGCCTACCGCGAGGCGCTCGAGGTGTGGACCCGAGAGACAATGCCGCTCGACTGGGCGAGGACGCAGGAAAACCTTGCCACCACCCTTTTTGCGCTCTCGGGACTATCTAGCCGGGAGGAGGCGAATAATAATCGGGCTAAGGCGTTACAGGCCGTTGATGCGGCCCTTGAAGTCTTTAACGAGAATGACACGCCCTACGATTTCGGGACCGCGACGCGCCTGCGCCAAAAACTCCTCTAGTTGATTTTTGCGCGTGCGAGCGCCGTTCGCCGTTTTGGGCGGGTAGCCGCGCCAACAGCGGTGGATGCAATGGTCGCGTTGATGGGGGTGATGCGCAAAACCTATCATGCCGGCCGGTGTTGACCGCGAAAAATTCTGGCGCGTGGAAATCGGAAAGAGTGACCCTTGAACCATGACTGCGATGGGGATCGAGAGCGCTGCGGCTGGGGGTGATCGATGAGGGTTTTGGCGCGCGTGCAAAACGCTCTGGGTGGCCTCAGCATCGCGCGGCGGCTCCTTCTGTTGGGTGTCCTTTTCGCCCTCGCCATGGGCGCCCTGGCGTGGACGTTGAGCGCGCGCACCACCGCCACCGTCGATGAGATCGCCAAGCTGGAACGGAGCCTGGAGCGTCGCAGCGCCATCGTCGATCTGGAAAGCGCCATCGCCGACTACGCCGCGCAGCTCGATGCCAGAAAAGGCTTTGCGCTCAACCGAGACGCGGGCGGGATGGCGGCCCTTGACGGGGAGATCGAAAGCGCGCTCGCCGGGGTCTCGGCCAAGGCGGAGCGGCTACAGACGCTGGTGCCGGAGATGGATGTGGCGTCCATCCTCGCGCTGGTGCGAGCGTTCCGCGCCTCCCACGATGCTTACCTGCGCGACGCCACCGCCGGAAACGCCGAGGCGGCTGCGGCACGTTTTGAAGACATCCGCGCCCGGCGCGGCGCCATCGATGAGCGGGTGGTTGCGGACACGGCCGCGTTGGCGACGGAGTTCGACCAAATTCTCGGGTTCGCCGACGGGATATCGCGGGACATTTCGCTCACCCTCGTTGCGAGCGTCACCGTCATGGTTTTGGGGACCGCGCTCCTTCTGGCGGTGATGGTGTTTTCCATCATGCGTCCGCTGTCGCGGTTGACCGTTGCCGTCGATCGGTTGGACCGCGCCGATGAGACGCCCGCCGCACCCTCCGCGGGACCGTCGGAATTCCGCGCCATCGGACGTGCGTTAGGGAGCCTTCGCCAACGGCTTCGCGCGCAGCAGGAGGCCGAAGATCGCCTGCGCGCCAGCGAGGCCAAGCTGCGGCAATTCTTGGAAGCCAGCGCCGATATGTTTTGGGAGATGGGCCCGGATCTTCGCTACAACTGGATTTTTGCTGCAAACTACTCTGGCAGGGCCGATCCGGATCGTATTTTGGGACGGACCCGGTGGGAGCTGGTGGATGCCGATCCCGACAACGATCCCCATTGGCGCGACCATCGCCAGACCCTCTTGGAGCAAAAACCTTTTCGCAATTTCGAGTATCAGCTCCAGTATAGCGACGACACGCCGGCCCAGTGGATCCAAGTAAACGGAGTGCCCATTTTTGGGCCGGACGGTGCGTTTATCGGCTATCGCGGCACGGCGGTGAACGTGACCGAGCAAAGGGCTGTCGCCGAGCAGTTGCGGCAGACCCAAAGCCGAGAAGCGTTGGGCCGGCTGACCGGCGGCGTCGCCCATGACTTCAACAACCTCCTCACGGTGCTGAAGAGCAATCTGGAACTTTTGGGAAAGCACGCCGACCTCAAGCCGCCGTTCCCAGAAATGATTGCGCGGTGCATGCGCGCCATCGATCGCGGTGCGCGTCTCACGGGGCAGCTTCTGGCGTTTGGGCGGCGCCGTACGCTGCAGCCGGCCGCCGTGGATCTTGCGCAGTTTTTGGATGATTTCGGTCAGCTGGTGAAGCGCACCATTCCGTCCTGCATTGCTGTGACAGTGGAGGTGGAAGAGGACCTGCCGGCGATTTATGTGGACCCTGCTCTTTTGCAGGATGCGCTCCTCAACCTTGTTCTCAACTCGCGCGATGCCATGGCCGAAGGGGGCGCACTGACCTTGCGCGCGCTCGCGTCCGCACCCTCCGGCGTTGCTGCACTCCCCGAGGGGCCGGCTTCGCTGAGCTCTGTAAAAATCGAGGTTTGCGATACCGGAACCGGGATTGCGGCTGATGTGCGCGAGAGCGTTTTCGAGCCGTTCTTCACCACCAAGCCCATGGGCGAAGGATCCGGCCTTGGCCTCAGCATGGTCCGCGGGTTCATCGAGCAATCGGCCGGGTTCGTCAGCCTGACCAGCGCGCCCGGGAAGGGGACCACCGTCACCTTGGAGCTTCCCACCGCGCCGGTTCGTGCCATGGAGGCGCTGCCTTTCGCCGTTCCGCCGGCCAGCGCACACCCCCTTCAGAAGGGCTCTGGCGAGACGGTTTTACTGGTGGAGGACGAGGATGATGTGCGCGAATCCATCGCGAGTATTTTGACCTTCCTCGGTTACTCGGTCGTTTCCCGTCGTAGCGGCAATGAAGCCTTAAAAATCCTGAGTGAAGGGGACGGTGAAATCGATGTGATCCTGAGCGATGTCATGATGCCCGGCGATGTGCAGGGCGATGAACTGGCCACAATCGTTGCCGAGCGCTATCCAAGAATCCCGATCCTCCTGATGTGCGGTTACACCAGCGATGCCATGCGGCTCGACATTACGGCGGTGGGCGTCCCCGTCCTCGACAAGCCGGTCTCCACCGAACTGTTGCAGAGTGCGTTTTCTAGGTGCATGGGAGGCAAAGAACCAACGCCTGCCGGCGCCACGGCCGATGAGGTGCCGCAGGATGTCACAGCGTCAGCGGGGGCCTGAGGTGCTCCAATCGGGTGGGCAGGCAGGTGGATCAGACGATGGGATGGTGTTGAGAAACGTCCATGCGAATACTTCTTTTGGATGATGATACAGATGTAAACGCGACCTTGAGCAGTGTTTTGACCTTGAGCGGTCATGACGTTGTTTCAGTGGAGCGGGTGTGCGATGCGCGCCAGGCATGGATCGAGGGGCCGGCGTTCGATGTGGCGGTGCTCGACGTCAACCTGCGGGACGAAAACTCTATCACCTTAATGCGCGACATGAAGCGGGAAACGCCGGCGCTTCGAGTGGTGGTCATCACTGGCGGCGGCACTGTGGAGCCGGGCGTCGGCCTAGCTCTCGCCGCCGCTCACGGGGTCGACGCGGCGCTGTTCAAACCCTTCACCAACAACGAATTTATCGCGGCGGTAACGGGCAAGCGCGCCCGCGATGCTTAGCGGGAGCAGCCGGTTACTCGGTCGGAATAAGTTCTGGGCTGACCATCAACTCAGTCAAAATGTCGGCCAGTTGAGCGCGTTGCTCTCTCCCCAACGCTTCTATGCTCTGGGCCAAAGATTTTAGGGGATCGTCCGCCAGGGCCTCGGCCCCCGCTCTCGTCAATTCAAAGCGCACCAGACGCTTGTCCGCCGGGTCGCTCTCGCGGCACAAGAGCCCCTTTTCCACCAACGTTTTGAGCGTCAGCGTCACGGTGCCGGTGGTGGTCTGATGGAAGGCGGCGAAGGCGCGGTTGGTGCGCGCGGACGGTGCCGCGTGCGCCAGATAGCGCAACGCCGACCACTGCGCCGGCTTTAGATCCGACGCGTTGGCCTCCGCCTCCACACACCTTGCCAGCTGAAGAATCAGCTCGGCCAAGGCTTCTGCGCTTCGTTCCCGTTTCGTCATGCTCACCTTATAGGGCAAAACGGAGATCGCTTCGACTAAAAGCGTCTTGACGCCTCGCTGGTGCATACCATATCGCTTTTAGTCGAAGCGATCCAATCCCCTTCGAAGGGAAAACACCAGGATCGTACGACCGATGTCGACCCCATAGGCCGGAAGAGTAGTCATGTCCCCAGAACTCCTTACCCCCCACAACTGTCAGCTCATCTTCATCGATCACCAGCCGCAGATGGCGTTCGGCGTTCAATCCATCGACCGGCAGGCCTTGAAGAATAATACTGTCGCATTGGCGAAGTCCGCCAAGATATTCAATATTCCAACGACGATTACGACGGTGGAGACCGATAGTTTTTCCGGTCACACGTATCCGGAGCTACTGGCCGTCTTTCCGCAAGAGCCGATCCTTGAGCGCACATCCATGAATTCGTGGGACGATCAGAAAGTCCGCGATGCCCTTGCTGCCAACCGGCACAAGAACGTCATTGTGTCCGGGCTCTGGACGGAAGTGTGCAACAACTCGTTTGCATTCTCGGCCATGGCTGAGGGCGGGTATCGCATCTTCATGGTGGCCGACGCGTCGGGTGGCACGTCGCAGGACGCCCACGACTACGCCATGCAGCGCATGATCCAGGCGGGCGTCGTTCCGGTGACTTGGCAGCAGGTTTTGCTGGAATGGCAGCGCGACTGGGCCAAACGCGACACGTACGATGCCGTGATGGACGTGGTGAAGGAGCATTCTGGGGCCTACGGCATGGGCGTTGACTATGCCTACACCATGGTGCACGGCGCGCCCGAGCGGGTCACCCACGGCGAGCGCATTGCACCCATCGCCGCCGAGCCCGGTGCCGCCGCTGCGTAGCTGACAGCGCCCGATCCGCTAGGGAGCCGGGCGCCCTTCCGTTTCACTCCCGCCGACGAGGAAAAGCCATGACCACGCCCCGCCGCGGCGTGTTGAAGGGGCTCGCCGCCGTTTCAGCACTCGGCCTTTCGCGCCCGACCATTGCCTGGAGCCAGACCGTGACTGACCAACCGGAAACAATCTTGTTGAACGCGAAGGTCACCACCCTCGACCCCACCAATGCGGAGGCAGAAGCCATCGCCATTTCGGGCGGCCGCGTTCTCGCCGTAGGGTCAACGCGCGACGTTATGGCGAACGCCGGCGCTGACACTGAGATTGTGGATTGCGGCGGGCGGCGGGTCATACCGGGCCTCAACGACAGTCACACGCACCTCATCCGCGGCGGCCTCAACTACAACATGGAGCTGCGCTGGGAGAATGTTCCCTCCCTCGCTGATGCTTTGCGCATGTTGAAAGATCAGGCCGACCGTACCCCGGCGCCCCAGTGGGTTCGCGTGGTGGGTGGCTGGTCGGAATTTCAGTTCGCCGAGCGGCGCATGCCCACCCTTGAGGAAATCAATGCCGCCGCGCCCGATACGCCGGTTTTCATCCTGCACCTTTATGGCCGGGCGCTCCTCAACCGTGCTGCCCTCAAAGCCCTGGGCTTCGACAAGAACACGCCCAACCCGCCGGGCGGCGTCATCGAGAAGGATGGAAATGGCAACCCCACCGGGCTTTTGGTGGCAAAGCCATCCGCGCTTATTCTTTATTCGACCCTCGCCCGCGGGCCAAAACTACCGGTGGAAGATCAGATCAATTCCACGCGCCACTATATGCGCGAGATGAATCGGCTCGGAATTACTTCAGTCATCGATGCCGGTGGTGGCGGCCAGAATTTTCCGGAAGACTATGATGTCATCCAGCGCCTTCACGATGATGGCGAGTTAACGGTGCGGGTTGCCTACAACCTTTTTGCCCAAAACGCCGGCTCGGAATTTTCTGACTATGAGCGTTGGATCGCCATGACCGAGCCTGGCGCAGGTTCCGACATGCTGCGCATGAACGGGGCCGGTGAAAACCTCACCTGGTCCGCCGCCGACTTCGAGAATTTTCTGGAGCCGCGACCGGACCTTTCCCCGGTGATGGAAGAAGAGCTGGAGCCCATCGTTGAACTCCTTGCAACGAACAACTGGCCCTTCCGCATCCACGCCACCTACGATGAAACCATCGACCGCTTCCTGAGCGTTTTTGAGCGTGTGAATGGGCGGCAACCTTTCAACACCCGCTTCATCATCGACCACGCGGAAACCATTACGCCCAAGAATATCGAACGGATCAAAGCGTTGGGTGGTGGTATTGCCATTCAGCATCGCATGGCGTTTCAGGGCGAATACTTTGTGGATCGTTATGGTGCCAGGGCGGCTGAGTTGACGCCCCCTATCGGGGAGATGCTGCGCCAGGGTCTGCCCGTGGGGGGCGGCACCGACGCCACCCGCGTTGCCAGCTACGATCCCTGGGTGGGGCTTTACTGGCTCACCACCGGAAAGACTTTGGGGGGCATGCCGCTTTACGGTGAGAACAACGTGCTGTCCCGCGAAGATGCTTTGCGCCTGTGGTCCAACGGGTCCGCATGGTTTTCCGGCGAGGCGGACGTCAAAGGCATTTTGCGCTCTGGCATGTACGCAGACCTTGCGGTGCTTTCCGCGGACTTTTTGAGTGTTCCGCCGGAAGAAATTCGTGGCATCAATTCAGTGCTCACCATGGTGGGTGGTCAGATCGTCTACGGCGAGGCCGACTACGCGGATCTTGCCCCGCCGATACCGCCCGCGTCGCCATCCTGGTCGCCGGTGAACGCGGAAGTGTCGCCGGGCGAGCGTACCAGCGTTCCCACCGGTCGCGAATTTGCCTCCGCCTGCGGCTGCTCGAACCACTGCGGTTTGCACGGCCACGATCACGGCATTGCGTGGACGAAACCCCTTCCGGTGGCGGACAAGAACGCCTTCTGGGGCGCGCTCGGCTGCTCGTGCTTTGCGGTGTAGTGCCATGGGATGGACGCCATACATCGTCTCTTGGGCGAAGAATAAGATGACCGCCACCGCTGCCGTCGGCCATTGCCTGAAAAACAAAAGCTTCGTCGACGCGCCGCGGCAGCTACAGGAAGTAAAAGCGTGATGCGGATAGCAGCCATTCTGGCCGCGCTAGTGGTGTTCGCGCGACCCGCCCTGGCCGACGAGTTCGTCTTTCCGGGGCTGATTGAACCATCCAACCGGGGGGTCCTGTCGAGCCATATTGATGGAGTGGTGGCAGCGGTGAATTTTCGGGGCGGAGAAACCGTTGTGAAGGGTCAGCCCCTCATCGACCTTGATCCGGCGGACGCCCAACTTGCCATGCGCGCGGCCGAGGCGCGGCTTGCGGAAGCCGAGGCCTTGCTTGGAGGCGCTCGCCGAAACGCGGGCCGGCAAGAAGAACTTTTGAGCCGCGGTGTTACCCCCGATGCGGTGGCCGGCCGTGCGCGCACTGCCCTCGCCGCTGCGCAGGCGGCTGTGGCCCTTGCGCAGGCGGAGCGGGACCGTGCTCAGCTCGACGTGACGCGCACCACCATCCGCGCGCCGGTGTCGGGTGTCATTACGCCGTCCAACGTGGCGGTGGGCAATTTCGTGGAAGCCGAGGCCGGGCCGCCCCTTGCGGCGATCCTCACCCTCGATCCCGTGCTTGTTGCCTATGACGTGCCCTATGCTGACAGGGTCGCGGCCCTTCGAGGAAGCAGCGCCGCCAACTTGGAGGAGCTGTTTGACCGCATTGAGTTGACGCTGACGCTACCGGGCGGTGCCACCTATCCGTACACTACAAAGCCCGAATATGCCTCCGCCGAGCTGGACCCTGAGACCGGTGCGCTCACGGTTTGGGCGACGGTGGCCAATCCCGACACCGTGCTGCGGCCGGGCCTTCGCATCACCGTCACCTCCACCGTTCGCCCCGCGGGCTCGGCCCAATGAGCCCCGACACCACCCGCGCCGCTGCGCCGTCTGCGATGGCGCCCTTCGGCCATCGTGCCTTCACCCTCCTTTGGGTCGCCACCGTCGTCTCCAACATCGGCACATGGATGAACGATGTGGGCGCCGGTTGGCTCATGACGGAGCTGTCGCCCTCGCCGCTCATGGTGGCTGCCGTTCAGAGCGCGACAACGCTGCCGGTGTTTTTGTTTGCACTCGTGGCGGGCGCCCTTGCCGACATCGTCGACCGAAGGCGGCTTCTTCTTACGGTGAACCTTGCGATGGCACTGGCGGCAACGCTGCTCGCAATCCTCGTCCAATTCGGGCTGATGACGCCCTCGCTGCTTCTTCTGTTCACCTTCCTTTTCGGAACGGGGGCGGCGTTCATGGCGCCGGCGTGGCAGGCGGTGGTCCCGGCACTGGTGCCGCGGTCTGAACTCTCCTCCGCCATTGCGCTCAATTCCATGGGCATCAATGTGAGCCGCGCCATCGGGCCGGCGCTGGCCGGCGTGCTCATTGTGGCGGCGGGCCTTGCGGCGCCGTTCGCGGTGAACGCGGCCAGTTTCGTCGCCATCCTGGCCGCGCTCCTGTGGTGGCGTCCGCACGCGGAGGAAAAGACCGGTTTGCCGCCCGAACGGGTGTTTGGGGCCGTGCGGCTCGGCCTGAGCTTTGCGGCCGCAAGCCGCCCGCTGCGGGCTACTGTGACCCGTGCGGCTGCGTTTTTCATCTTCGCCAGCGCGTTCTGGGCAATGCTTCCCCTTATTGCCCGCGATGTGCTGGCCGGTGGCCCCACCCTTTACGGTCTCCTCATGGGCGCGGTGGGCGCAGGTGCGGTGTTGGGCGCGTTGGCTCTGCCGGTACTTAAAGCTCGGTGGGGGGCGGACGGCACCGTCGCCGCCGGGACTATTGGAACCGCCCTGGTGTTGGTTCTCCTCGCAGTGGTGCCCGTCCAAGGGGTTGCCCTGGCGGCAGCGGCGGTCGCCGGTGTGTCTTGGATAGCGGTGCTTTCCAGCCTCAACGTTTCGGCGCAAACCGCGCTACCGGACTGGGTGCGTGCCCGCGGGCTCTCCATCTACCTCACCGTGTTCTTCGGTGCGATGGCTATGGGGAGCCTCCTTTGGGGGCAGGTGGCGGCGTCCTTCGGAATTTCTGGCGCGCTCCTGGTGGCCGCGGCGGGTGCTTTGGCGATGCTGCCACTGGTGACGCGTTTTCGCCTCAGCGAGGGCGCAGCCATCAACCACGTCCCGTCGATGCACTGGCCTGCGCCGATCCTTTTCGATGGGGCCGATGCCGCCAAAGGCCCGGTGATCATCCGCGTTGAGTACCGGGTAGGTGCCCCTGAGCGCGCGGCCTTTGCCCAACTCATGACGGAACTCTCTAGCAGCCGTCGGCGTGGCGGCGGCTACCGTTGGACGCTCATGCAAGACGCCGCCGATCCGAATAGATTTGTGGAAGAGTGGCTTGAAGGTTCGTGGCTCGACCACCAGCGCCACCACGCCCGGGTCAGCGAAGCCGACCGCGCCTTGCAGCAGAAGATCGCCGAGCTTCTGGGTCTCGATGCCTCGCCGCCGGCGGAGCATTTTCTCACGCCCCGCCTATCGCCTTAGGGCAAGAACACTCCGGAAGGGATGTGTCCAGCCAAGAAGATACCTCTAGTTCCTAAGTCGTTCGGTTTCGGAGCCACAGTTCTCCGAAAGACCGACGTCGACCGTTTGAAAATCGCTGAACGCAAGATTTAATGACGGTTTGTCTGCCTTCCCACATACAGCGCGAAGATCTTCGCGCTGTATGTTAGATTGCTGCCGGCACTTTAGCGAAGACGAGGGCAATCCCTCACGCGTTGTCTATGGTTGTACCCAATCTTGGTACCAATCGTGGACTGGTTTATGAGTGCTCTTTATAGACTTTATGAGCACGTCATGGACAAGTCCTCCGGCTCGCTTCACCGCGCCCGCCTTTGCAGTTTTACCAAAGAACAGCTGAATCATTTTTTTGTGCAGTTCACGATTTAGCCCGGCAAGCTTCGACCTTGCTGTGCTTGGGCGAATTAAATCGAGCTCAATGTAGTGGTACATACTGGCGTTCCAGTCAGCTACGGCGCGCTCGAGAATATCGGAATGACCCGCGAATTGTTCGAAAACTGAAGGGGTAAGATAGTGAAACGCCTCGAAAATAACCCGGTCTCGCTCGCGCAATACCCAGACCAATTGCTCTCTTGTCTCGGCAGTCCAAGGCGCGCCGTTAGACAGATTAATATTTATGTAGAACCTGTTACCGAAACGTCTGCGATATAGCCCTCTCTCCACGTCCCCAACTGCTGCTCTTTCCCAAAAATTCACGGCTTCTTCGCAAAGCCACAAAGGAGGTGGTCGAACTCTGGTGCGACCTGCGTCTTCCACTTGGCAATACCGTGCGATCTCACCCATGCTTTTGAAGAATTTTTCGAACGTGTCAAATCTTTGGGTGTTTCTATTGGTTCTCGCATCTGTCCGAGTCATCGGATTTCCAGTAATCGTCGCGTATTGAATATTACCGTTTGATCTGACGAATTCTGTTTCAAAGGAGGGGGCCATCTTCTTGATGGCACGAGACCAATGGCCAATCTGCGACATCTTCACATAGTCTACAGTTCCGAAATCACCCATAATTATTCCAATTAGATAAAAAATTCAGGCGGAAATCATACTTTAGAGTAGCTTTTGAATCAATTGATCTGGGTTCTATCTTAGATTGTATCGGTGCGCTGACAACTAAGAAGACTGATCCAAGACTTTCATTTGATTTCAGCTTTGAGGCCAGTATTTCGTATCTGCTGTCGGTTGTGTTTGCAGTCGGGAAGTGAGCCGCTTTGTCACACGCCCCCGTAGCGCTTGGCAGCCTGACAGCGTGCGTGGCAACGCTGACGTCCGGTGAGGGGCACAACAGGAAAGTCTGCCCCCGATGCCGCGGCACCAATGTTCCGCTGCCTATTGAGCGTGCAAGCGCTCGTATGGGGAGGCAGGTATCAACCCATGAGGCCGGCGCTGGCGGCAGCGTCGTACCAGGCGAAACGATCCGCGTAGGGAACCGTGGCGCCAACGACGATGATCGCCGGCGTTGGAAGCGTCCTCGGCGTTGCCGCCTCTGCCAAAGTCAGCGCGATGTGGGTCTGGCTCGGCAGGGTCGCATCGGCAATGACTGCCACCGGGTCATGGGCGGGCCGACCGGCGGCAAGGAGGCGCTCGGCAATGGTCGCCAGGTGCTTGACCGCCATATACATCACTAGCACCGGTGCCGAGTGCGCCACCTGCGGCCAGTCGATGGCTGTGGGGAGCGCGCCCGTAAGGTCGTGCCCGGTGAGGAAGGTGACGGACTGGTTGGCATCGCGATGGGTTGCCGGAATGCCTGCATAGGCGAGCCCGCCGAGGCCCGCCGAGACCCCCGGCACGATCCGGAAGGGAATGCCTGCACGCTTGAGCGCCTCGCACTCTTCGCCGCCGCGCCCGAACATGAACGGGTCGCCGCCCTTGAGGCGCAGCACCCGATGGCCGGCCTGGGCTTCCTCGATGAGCCGGTCGGCAATGTCGGACTGGTTCACCGAGGGCTTTCCGCCGCGCTTGCCGGCATGGATGAGCCGCGCGCCGGACGCCCAATGCAAAATCTCGTTCCCCACCAGACTATCGTGGACGACCACATCCGCATGAAAAAGGGCGTGGGCGGCAAGGAGGGTCAACAACCCGGGGGCGCCGGGGCCGGCTCCGGTGAGCCACACCGTGCCTGGCAAAAATTTTGGGAAGGGCGCTTGGTCGAGTTCAGAAAAACGTTTGCGCTTTTCCTGGGAAGACCATTTTGCAGCCCGGGGCGGCACGTCTTGGCGGGCGCTCATTGAAGAACTCCGAAAGAAAACTGCGCTCCGGCTGGACCACAGGCGCTTGCGCCACGGCGGCCACCAAGGCGGCGTTTGTGGCGCTCCACACCGAGGAGTTTCCCGACCCGGTGGCGGTGACCTTGCCGCGCGGCGGATCGGCGGCTTTTGCCCTCGCCCACGAAAAGCGCGCGCAGGATTGGGCCGAAGCGGGCGTCATCAAGGACGCGGGCGATGATCCTGACGTCACCCATGGTGCTCTGATCCTGGCAAAGGTGTGGAGAGGTGACGGGGTCGGCATAAAATTCGCCGCCGGCAATGGGGTCGGTACCGTGACGCGGCCGGGCCTGCCCCTTGCGGTGGGAGAGCCAGCCATCAACCCCGTGCCCCGCCAAATGATGCAAGCGGCCATTGAGGAGGCCGCGGCGGAGCTTGGCGTGGCGCCCACAGCCCACGTGACGCTTTCGATCCCCGGCGGCGAGGCTTTGGCGGCCAAAACCTGGAACCCGCGCCTTGGCATTGTCGGCGGCCTCTCGGTGCTGGGCACCACCGGCATCGTGACGCCCTATTCGTGCGCGGCGTGGATCCATTCCATCCATCGCGGGGTCGATGTGGCGCGGGCGGAGGGGCTTTTTCATGTGGCAGCCTCCACCGGCTCCACCTCCGAGCGCACGGCCCAAGAAGCCCTTGGCCTACCCGACCACGCCATGATCGATATGGGTGACTTTGCCGGTGGGCTGCTAAAATATTTACGCACCCATCCGGTGCCGCGCCTCACCATTGCCGGAGGTTTTGCAAAGCTCGCAAAACTTGCCGCCGGGGCCCTCGATCTGCACTCTGCCCGCTCCACCGTAGATATGGAACGCTTGGCGGGATGGGCTCGAGAGGCCGGGGCGGTTGAGACGCTGGCGCTGGAGGTCGGTGCCGCACCCACAGCCATGGCTGCCCTTGAGGCCAGTCGCGGACGGGTGGATCTTGCCGGGGCGGTCGCAACCCGGGCGCGGGAGACAGCACAAGAAGTCTTGCGCGGCGCGGCCGTCAGCGTTGATATCATGGTGGTGGATAGGTCGGGCGCCATCGTTGCCCATCGCGAAGCCGGAGCGGCGTAATGCCGAACATCCTTGTCCTGGGCGGCACCGGCGAAGCGCGGGCCCTTTGCGATCGGCTCACCGAGCGCGGGACGCCCTACGTTGTGTCGCTCGCTGGCGGGACCGACGCGCACTATCCGGGCAAGGTGCGCGTTGGCGGGTTCGGCGGTGTGGAGGGGATCAAGCACGCCATCGCTGCGGACGGTTACTCCGTCATCGTCGACGCCACCCACCCGTTCGCGCAGGTGATCAGCGTCAATGCGCGCGCGGCGGCAAGGGCCATGGGCATCCGCTATTTTCGCCTGGAGCGGCGGCCTTGGCGTCGTGCGTCGGCGGATCGATGGGTGGACGTTCGCTCCATGGACGAAGCGGCTGAGCGCATCGCATCGGGTTCGGTGGTGTTCCTCGCCGTTGGCGTGGGAGGCCTCGCGCCATTCTTGCCTCGGCTGGACTTGAAACTGGTCATCCGCGCCATCGCTCCGCCCGATGTGGGCGACCATCCGGACGTCACTGTGGTGTCCGATCGCGGCCCGTTCGTCGTTGACGACGAGCGTGACCTTTGGGATCGATTCGAATTCGATTCCCTGGTGACGAAGAATTCCGGTGGCGAGGCCACCGCCGCAAAGCTGTTGGTGGCGCGGGAGCGGCGCACCCTCGTCTACATGGTGAGGCGACCCGAGGGGCAGCCTCGACCCAACGCGGAGAACGTCGACCAGATGATGGCGAAGCTTCGGCGCTATACTTGATCCGCTACGGTGCGTCGTCATCCCTGGGAGGCGGTTTTGCGGTTGCGGAAAATGTGGCTGTGGGCCGGGTCGTAGAGCGCTGAATCGGAAAAGCGCGTTTCACCCAGGACGCGCCCCACCAGGATGAGGGCGGTGCGCGTCAGCTTTGCCGCGCGCACAGCATCCTCGATGGTGGAGAGGGTGCCTTCGATGACGGTTTCGTCCGGCCAGCTTGCGCGAAAGACCACCGCCACCGGGCAATCGGCGC
>JBCCYN010000118.1:0-14923 GCA_039189655.1 Pseudomonadota bacterium
CCAGCACCGAGTTGCAAAACGCGACCGCGTTGCTCTCGCCCCAGGCGACGTCCGATCCTGCCCGCGGCCGGTGGCCTGCTTGGTAGGGGGCGCAGGTGAAACTGGCCGTACACCCCAGCGCTTCGTAGGCCCGCATGAGACGCAGCGCGCTTCGGCGTTCTTCGCCGGAAAGGCGAACGTTCTCGGGATTGAGGAGATCGATGGCCCCCACGTTGAGGGTGGCCGGCACCGCGACCCGGGCCCCTTGCCGGACGAGGTGCTCCGCAAAACGGGTGCTGCTGTGGCCGTGGTAGAGCACTCCGTCGATGTGGGCCGACTGGATGGAGACGAGCTTGGTGGCCCCCAAAAGCTGCCCCGAGTCCGCCACAATGCGGTAGGCAGTCGCTGCCCCATCGCCAGCACCGCCCTGGAGAACCGCGCGCTCGTCCTCGGTCAGGGCGAGCGCCACGGAAACGTCAGCGCTGGTAAATGTACCCGCGGGACATCTTCTCGCGGATCTCGTCCATGGCGCGGGCCGATGCGCCGTTGGTCCAAAGATCGATGGCGCCGCTGACGCGAATACCCGTCTTCTCCAGGTCCGCGATCTTGTTCGGGTTACCGGTCACCAATTGCACCGACTGCACGCCGAGCGCATGGATGACCCCGGACGCCGCCTCATAGTCGCGGTGGTCCACGTCAAAGCCCATGGCCACATTTGCTTCGTCGGACGAATAGCGGCGCGGTCCCCGCTGACCCTCACTGTAACCGTACTGGAGCGCTAGACAGTCGAGCTTGTTGCGCAGCCCGATCCCTCGGCCTTCCTGGCGCAGGTAGATGAACAGGCCTTCTCCGTGGGATTCCATTTCGTCCATGGAAAGGCGCATCTGGTCGCCGCAATCGCACATGGACGAACCGAACGCATCACCCAGGATGCACTCCGAATGGATGCGCGTCATGACCCGATCTCGGCCCTCGAAGGCACCAAGGACCGCCGCACTTAGATTGGGCTCGTTGAGCCAGTCACGTCTGGCGTAGAGCATGGCAAGGTGAGGATTGTCGCCGAGATTGCGATTGTGTTCCTCAAAGCCGATGCAGATCCACAGGCGCTTCTGGATCTCCACGGGGGTGACTGAGATGAACGACAAACCCTGTGCGTCCATCGCTTTGGAAAGGTCCATAAGTCCAACGTTCCCTGGCCGCGCTTGCGGAAGTCCATGAGCGCTAAGTGTCATCTGCGCCTCGCGTCAACTCGAAATCGGGTTATCTTCCTGCGCCGGGGTGGCAGCGAAGGGGTCACGGACGATGCCATATGGTTCACAATTGGCGCTCTTCCAGGCGTGACGAATTAGCGTGGGGCGGCGTTGCGATCGGCGCTCATCAACCCGTCACATACCAAGCAAATTGAGGCTTTTTGTGGCGATCACGGCGGAAGGATCGACCGGGAGCGGAGCGTTGGAGACCCACAACATCGCCACGAATTCTCGCCATTGGAAATTTCCCGACCGGCCGCCCGTCGCGGCGGCGAGCAGAATGCCCTGGGCTAGGTTGTCGCGGTGGTGTGAAGGCGAGTTATCGCATTGTTGCAGCCAAAGCGTGTATTCGCTTCACATTGCCGCGCCACCATGCCGCTGGGCTCCCTAGGCCCGACGTTTCGGCGGTGCGCACGAAAGGTTCCCTGATCACGTTGGAGCGTCTGGCAGCGGCCCGGTCTCGCGGCGCGCCCCTGGTGGTTGCCCAGCTTGGCCAGTCCCTGGACGGGCGCATTGCAACGCCCACCGGCCACTCCCACTACGTGAACGGCGATGCGGCGATCACGCTACTCCATCACCTGCGAGCCCATGTGGATGCCGTGGTGGTGGGGGCGGGCACGGCCACCGCCGATAATCCCCGGCTGACGGTGCGGCGCTGCGAAGGCGATAGCCCGGCGCGGGTTCTGATCGACCGAAATCGGCGGGCGGGCGCCAGCCTTAAAATGTTGCAGGACGACGGGACGCGAAGGATCGTTTTCGGCCGGCGCCTTGGCGAGGATGCGCCTGGTATCGAGTATATCGAGGGGGCCGGCGGCAGCCCCATCGACCCCGCTGACATTCTTGCAGATCTTAGCCGCAGGGGGCTCCACAGGGTGCTCGTGGAAGGGGGCGCGGCGACTGTCAGCGCCTTCATAGCGGCGGGCGTGGTGTCCCGGCTTTGCGTGCTTGTCGCGCCGCTCATTATCGGCTCGGGGCCGGTGGGGATCGGGCTGCCCCCCATCGAGACGCTGGCGGGGGCGCTGCGACCGAAGGTGGACGTCATCGCGCTCGAAGATGGTGACGTGGTGTTCGATTGCGAACTCTCCTAGCTCTTGCGGCGCTCGCGGCGCCCTTTGCCCTCGGTCTCGCCGATGTCAGGGCGCAGGAGGCCCCCAAGCCACGGGACGCATTGTGCTTTTCCGGTGTTAGTGGGACCGCCGGGCGCATCGCGGCCCACGACGGATTTGCCTCCCTCACCCTTGATGACGGCACCGAAGTTCGCCTGGTGGACATAGTTCCTACCAGCGCCCTGCTTGGCGCGGATCGATCCGAAGGGGGGCTTCAGGCGTTGGTGGGCGAACCGGTTGCCCTGGCGCGCAGCACGGATTTTTCTGGCCAAGATCGGTATGGGCGCCCGGTGGGGGATCTTGTCCTCAGCGCAACACAGGAGAGCGTTTTGCGCCACCTCCTGCGCGAGGGTCTTGCGCTGGTAGACCCCGCTGTTATGTCGGAGCAGTGCCTTGACGCCATGTTCAAGGACGAGCGCTGGGCGCAAGCGCAGGGTAATGGGTTTTGGGCTGACGGCGGACGTATTCGCAAAGCCCAAGACGCCAAGCTTGCGGATGATGCGGGAATGTATGCGCTCGTTGAAGGGGTAGTAAAAAGTATCGGCGAGACGCGAGACACCACTTACTTAAATTTCGGCGACGATTACAAAACCGATTTCACAGCATTAATTCGGCGCCGGGATGGGAAGAGTTGGGTTGATGAGCTGAAAATGCTCGAAGGTCGCAAGGTCCGCTTGAGGGGTGTGCTGGAAGCGTGGAACGGCGCCTTGATCCGTCTGGAGCATCCGCGGCAGGTCGAGCGGCTCGACTGACCGCGCAACGCCGCGGCTTGAAGGGCTTGAAGCCCATCTTGCTGGCGGCACTTGTGGCGCTGGCGGCGTCCTGCGGTGGCTCACCCAGCGAACAACGCCTCTTGACCGGAGGTCTGCCGCCAGGGGCGATCCCTCCCGCCCCGAAACCTGAAGACATCGAACGCTCCGCAGAGCACCAAAGGCTCGTTGAAGCCTATGGGGGCGTATACGAATTCAAGAAGATCGAGGACATCGCCGCCGGACTGGTCAGCCGACTTGTGGGTGCGTCGGATCAGCCGCAGACGCCGGTCAAGGTGACGATTTTGAATTCGCCGGCAGTGAATGCGTTCGCGCTGCCCGATGGCGAACTTTATATAACGCGCGGCCTTACCGCCCTTGCCAACGATGAGAGCGAGCTTGCCGCGGTGATTGCCCACGAGCTTGCCCACGTGACCCAGGACCATGCCCGTCAACGCCAGCGCCAGCAGCGTGCGGCGGCTTTGGCGCGCCGGGTCAGCGACGTGGTGGCCGATCCGGAAGTAAAGCTGGAAACCCGGGAAGTGGCCGAGCTGAGCCGCGCCACCTTCAGCCAGCGTCAGGAACTCCAGGCGGACGCCATGGGGGTGAACACCCTCGCCAACGCCGGCTTCGATCCCTTTGCGGCCGCGCGTTTCCTCCAGTCCATGGCCCGCTACTCTTCGCTTCCAGCGGTGAGTGCCACTCGCGGCAGGGGCGCCGGGTTCTTGTCCTCCCACCCCTCAACGCCCAACCGCGTCGCGCAGGCCAAGCGTGTCGCGCGCTCGCACGCTGCGCCCGGGCTCGGCGTCACCCAGCGGGACCGGTACCTAAAAAGCCTCGACGGGATGCTCTATGGCGATGACCCCCATCGCGGTTATGTGCGTGGGCGCGAGTTCGCCAATGTGAAGCTGGGGATCGCCTTCGAAGTGCCCGAGGGATACGCGCTGCGCAACACGGCCGATGCGGTCCTCGCCACTGACGGGCAAAACACGGCGATCCGCTTCGACACCGTTTCGGTGCCCGATAGCCAATCTTTGAGCGAGTACCTCGCATCGGGATGGGTAAAGGGGCTCATTCCCGATACCATCCGCAAGACCACCCTGCGCGGTCTGGAGGCCGCCACCGCGTCGGCCTTGGTGGACGGCTGGTCGTTCCGCATTGCCGCGGTTCGCGGTCCACGCGGGGTCTATCGCTTTATTTTCGCGTCCTCGCAGCCGGCGGCCGCCTACGAAGATGCCTTCCGCCGCACCCTCGCGTCATTCAAGATCATGTCGCCGTCCGACCGTGCAGCCCTAAGGCCGCTGCGCATACGGATCGTCGAGGTACAGCCCACCGATACGATTGAATCGCTTTCAGCGCGCATGGACGGAGTTGAAGGACCGCTAAAACAAACACTGTTTGAAACCCTTAACGGTCTTGGGGAGGACCGCACTTTACGGCCGGGCATGCTCGTTAAGCTCGTCATGGAGTAGACCGCTGGGGGTCTTGTTCGACGCAGAGGCCTTAAAATGAAAAAGCCGGTGTGTAGTTTGTTTGCGCGGAAGTTATTGATAACGGCGACGTTGAAGGGGCGCCCTGCCAAAACTCTCCCGCCTTGGACCATTCTCCCGCGCGGCGCCTGATGCATCAAGGCACGCTTCGCTCTTCGGCCTTGACCCATCAGGCGCCGCGCGGGCTTGAAAAAAGTGTCGGCTCCGAAGGAACGTCGCTTTTTGGTGTCCCACCAAAGGAACGATGAGGGAGAGGTGGCGCTTCGGTGGCGGCGCTCGTCCAAGGTCTCGCTGCTGGCCAGCCGGAATGAGGTGCTTCGCTTCCTAAGCCAGAGCGCGCTTCAGCAATATGGAATCATGTTTCCACTCGAACCGCGCGAAAAGACAAGAACTTAGAGCAGGTCATGCGATCGCATGATCGTGCGACCCGCCCTAGCTGCGGTTCGCCAAGATCTTGAGGCGGAGGGCATTGAGACGGATAAAGCCCGCCGCGTCGGCCTGGTTATAAGCGCCGGCGTCGTCCTCGAAGGTGACAATGTCCTCGCGGTAAAGGGACTTTTTGCTGCGGCGGCCGGTGACGATGACGTTGCCCTTATAAAGTTTCAGACGCACCGTGCCTTCAACGCTTGACTGGGAGTGGTCGATGGCTGCTTGCAGCATTTCTCTCTCAGGCGAGAACCAAAAACCATTGTAGACCAGCTCCGCATAGCGCGGCATCAACTCGTCTTTGAGGTGGGCCGCGCCGCGATCGAGGGTGAGCGATTCCATAGCCCGGTGCGCCGTCTGCAAGATGGTGCCGCCGGGGGTTTCGTAGATCCCCCGGGACTTCATGCCCACAAAGCGGTTCTCCACCAGGTCGATGCGGCCAATGCCGTTGTCCCGGCCCAGATCGTTGAGGCGCGCCAAGAGCGTTGCCGGTGACAGGGGCGCGCCGTCGATGGCAACCGCGTCGCCGTTTTCAAAGCTGATCTCGATTTCGGTGGCCCGGTCCGGCGCATCCTCCGGCGCAAGAGTGCGCTGGAAAACGATGGAGGGGGGCGCCGTATTGGGGTCTTCCAACACTTTGCCCTCCGAGGAAGAGTGCAGGAGGTTCGCGTCCACCGAAAAGGGCGCCTCCCCTTCCTTGTCTTTCTCCACCGGGATCTGGTTGAGCTTGGCGAACTCGATGAGGTCGCTGCGCGACTTGAACTCCCAGTCTCGCCAGGGGGCGATCACCGCGATTTTCGGGTCGCAACCGGCATAGCCCAGCTCGAAACGCACCTGGTCGTTGCCCTTGCCCGTGGCGCCGTGGGCGACGGCATCGGCGCCCGTCTCGCGGGCAATCTCGATCTGCCGCTTTGCGATGAGGGGGCGGGCGATGGAGGTGCCCAGGAGGTAGACGCCTTCGTAGAGCGCATTGGCGCGCATCATGGGAAAGACGTAGTCCTTCACGAAGGTCTCGCGCAGGTCCTCCACGAAGATTTCCTTGCAGCCGAGCATCTGCGCCTTCTGGCGGGCGGGCTCCAGCTCTTCGCCCTGGCCAAGGTCGGCGGTGAAAGCCACCACCTCAGCGTCATAGGTGCGCTGGAGCCATTTTAGGATGACGGAGGTATCAAGGCCGCCCGAATAGGCGAGCACGATCTTCTTTGGCGCGGTCATGGCAACTTTTTGAAAGCATGAGGGGACCCGCGCGGTGCCTGACACGGCGGCGCGCGCGGATCAACCCGCATGGTCGCCCACGGCCCGCCAGGCGGACCGAGGACGCCGGGACGACTAGTCGATGATGCCCTGCTCCTTGAGGAGCGCCACCACCTTCTCGGCGTTTTCGTCCGGGTTGCCGAGGGTGGTGTCCACCACGATGTCGGCATTCTGGGGAGTCTCGTAAGGGCTGTCGACGCCGGTAAAATTCTTCAACTCGCCGGCGTCAGCCTTTTGGTAAAGGCCCTTGGGATCGCGCTCCCGGCAGATCTCGATGGGCGTGTCGATGAAGACTTCTAGGAACTCGCCCTCTTCCACCAAAGCGCGCGCCATTTGCCGCTCGGCCCGGAAGGGCGAGATGAACGACACGATGACGATCATGCCCGCATCCACAAAGAGTTTTGCGGTTTCGGCAACCCGGCGAATGTTTTCCACCCGGTCGGCATCGGTGAAGCCCAGGTCGCGGTTGAGGCCGTGGCGCACGTTGTCGCCGTCGAGGATGTAGGTGTGCCGCCCGGCCGCCTGGAGGCGCTTTTCCACCAGGTTGGCAATGGTGGACTTGCCGGAGCCCGAGAGCCCCGTGAACCACAATATGGTGGGCTTTTGTCCCTTCTGGGCCGCGCGCGACGATTTTGAAACGTCCAGGGCCTGCCAGTGAATGTTGGTGGCGCGCCGCAGGGCAAACCAGATCATGCCCGCACCAACGGTGGCGTTGGTCAGACGGTCGATAAGGATGAACGAACCGGTCTCGCGGTTGGCCTCATAGGGATCGAATGCGATCTCTTCGGAAAGCGAGATGTTGCAGAACCCCACCTCGTTGAGACCCAGCTCCTTCGCCGCCAGGTGATCGAAGGTGTTGACGTCGATGCGGTGCTTGATCTCGGTGATCTGCGCGGTGACGGTTTTTGTGCCGATCTTCAGGAGGTAAGGCCGGCCGGGGAACATCTCTTCCTCGGCCATCCACACCACGTGGGCGGCGAACTGGTCTGTGACCTCGGGCCGGTGGCTGGGGGGCACCAGCACATCGCCGCGGGAAATGTCGATTTCCCGGTCAAGGACAATGGTCACCGCATCGGAAGCGGACGCCTCTTCAAGGTCGCCATCCATGGTGACGATGCGCGAAACGGTGGCGTCGCGGCCGGAACCTGCCACCACCACCGGGTCGCCGGGGCGGATCTTTCCGGTGGAAATGGTCCCGGAAAACCCACGGAAATCAAGGTTCGGGCGGTTCACCCACTGGACGGGCATGCGGAAGGGCCGGCTTTCAAGGTCAGACTGGACCTCGACGTTCTCCAGAAATTCCAGCAGCGAGGGGCCGTCATACCAGGGCGTCCGGTCGGACTTTTGCACCACGTTGTCGCCGTAGCGCGCCGACATGGGGACCGCTTCCATGGTGTCGAAATCGAAGGAGCGGGCGAACTGCTCAAAATCCTTGCGGATGGCGTCGAACCGGCCCTGGTCGAATTTGACGAGGTCGATCTTGTTCACCGCGAGCACCACGTGGCGGATGCCAAGGAGCGACACGAGAAAGGCGTGGCGCTTGGTCTGGACCTGGATCCCGTTACGGGCGTCGACCAGCAGGACAGCGAGGTCGGCCGTAGACGCGCCGGTGGCCATGTTCCGGGTGTACTGTTCGTGGCCCGGGGTGTCGGCGACGATGAACTTGCGCTTGTCGGTGGTGAAGAACCGGTAGGCAACGTCGATGGTAATGCCCTGCTGGCGCTCCGCCTCCAGCCCATCCACCAGGAGGGCGAGGTCGATGTCGTCACCGGTGGTGCCGTGCTTTTTAGAATCCCGCTCGATGGCGGCGAGCTGATCTTCGAAAATCAGCTTTGTTTCATAAAGCAGCCGGCCGATGAGGGTGGACTTGCCGTCGTCCACCGAGCCGCAGGTGATGAAGCGCAGGAAGGATTTCTTTTCCTGGCTCTCCAGGTACTCGGTAAAAGCCTCTGGGGTGAAATTTTCCGCGATCGTGGTCTGCTGCATCAGAAGTAACCCTCGCGTTTTTTCTTTTCCATGGAGCCGGCTTCGTCATGGTCGATGACGCGGCCCTCGCGTTCGGACGTGCGGGCGATGAGCATTTCGGCGACGATTTCGGGAAGGGTCGTGGCGCTCGATTCGGTCGCGCCCGTGAGAGGCCAGCAGCCCAATGTGCGGAACCGCACCATCTTCTCCACCGGCTCTTCGCCCGGTTTGAACTCGATCCGGTCGGGGTCGTCGATCATGATCATCGTGCCGTCGCGGGTGATCACCGGGCGCTTGGCGGCGAAGTAAAGCGGTACGATCTCGATGTTTTCCATCATGATGTACTGCCAGATATCGAGCTCGGTCCAGTTGGAGAGCGGGAAGACGCGAATGGATTCGCCCTTGGCCACCCGGCAGTTATAGATGTGCCATAGCTCTGGGCGTTGCGTTTTGGGGTCCCAGCCGTGATTGGCGGTGCGGAAGGAGAATACACGCTCCTTGGCGCGGCTTTTTTCTTCATCACGCCGGGCGCCGCCGAACGCTGCGTCAAAGCCGTACTTGGTGAGTGCGGTCTTGAGGGCGTCGGTCTTCATGACCTGGGTGTGGTAGTTGGAGCCGTGGGTGAACGGTCCCACTCCCTGGCGCACCCCATCCTCGTTGATGTGCACGATGAGGTCGAGGCCAAGTCGCTCGGCGAGGTTGTCGCGAAATTCCGTCATCGCCTTGAATTTCCACGTGGTATCCACGTGGAGGAGGGGGAATGGCGGCTTGGACGGAAAGAAGGCTTTGAGCGCCAGGTGAAGCATCACCGCGCTGTCCTTGCCGATGGAATAAAGCATCACGGGATTGCGGAACTCGGCCGCCACCTCGCGAATGATTTGAATGGATTCGTCTTCAAGACGCTTCAGGTGCGATCCGCGATCGACTGCCATGCGTGTGAGGTCCGTTGAGTTTGCGTAATACTATGCGGCCAGGGTGAAGGGATCGAACGCCCCTGCCGCCACGAAATAGGGATTTGCGAACGTATCGCCATCGCGCTTGCCATAAAAAAGAGGCTTGCCGTCGAGGGTATAGACGTTGCCGCCCGCAGCCTTCAGGACGGCATGGCCTGCGGCGGTGTCCCACTCCATGGTACGGCCCATGCGCGGATATAGGTCGGCCGCTGCCTCGGCAACGCGGCAAAACTTGAGCGAAGAGCCCGAGGAGACGAAGCTTTCCACGTCGTAGCGGTCGATAAAGGCCTTGGTCTCGTCCGTCAGGTGCGAGCGGGAGGCAACCACGCGAACGGCCTTCTCGGGGGCCGCCACAGTGATCTTTTCCTGGGGGCCAATGGCGCCATCGTTCACGGTGGCCCGCCACGCGCCGGTGTCATCACCCGCATAAATTACGCCGATGGCCGGCGCATAAACGACACCTGCCACCGGAACGCCGCCTTCCACGCGGGCGATGTTGACGGTGAATTCGCCGTTCTTGGAGATGAATTCCCTGGTCCCGTCGAGGGGATCCACCAGGTAAAACACGTCCGCTGGCGGCGGCATTTTTCCGGCTGACACGGCTTCCTCCGCAACGATGTTGCTGGCGCCGGCGTCGGTAAGACGTTTTATGATGATCTCTTCAGCGGCCTCATCAGCGGCGGTAACCGGCGAGCCGTCTTCTTTCTGCCGGGCGTCGGTACCGCCCTCATAGTGGGGCATGATCGCCCCGCCTGCCTCGAGCGCGATGGCGATCAAGGATTCGAGGGCCGGCTCTGCCATGCGGTGACGCTCCAATTTGTGCAAGGCCCCTGGCGCGAGGCGGAAATGGCCTGCGCACACGCTTATCCGGCTGCGGCATTGATGCCTAAAGTCGGACTCCGCGCGTTCACGCCAAGGCTGTAAATTCTCGAATGGGCTGTAGACTATGTTGCAGTGCAGCGCAATGGCCGAAACACACGAAACGCAGCAATACAGCCTTGCTTTGAGGCAACGAACTGCCCGGCAGGAAGCAGACTAGCGTTTGCGCCCGCGAAGGGGACGCACCCAAAAGTCGTACGCCGCAAGCCCAACCGCCGCAGCGATAACCACGATGAGGTCGGTTTCAGGCACGAAGCTCGCGATAATTCCCACAAACAGGATGAACCCGCCGAGGCCGACGAATGACAAGATCCAGTCGAGTGGGGTCACGGACAATCTCCTCTCGGGCCCGTTTTTCCTAGCAGGCGTGAGGCTTGTCGTCGAGCATGCCTAGCCCGCAATGCCCCGCCGCAGGAGGTTGAGGCCGGCGATGATGAGGACGACGAGGGTCACCTTGCGGAAGAGCGCCTGGTTGAGGGCGTTGGAAAGCTTGAAGCCCAGCGCAATGCCGATCAGCCCCGGCACCACAAGTAGCGCCGAGAAGGGGGCAGTTCTGGGGTTAAGCACGCCCGATCCGATGTGCGCGGCCACAAGGGCGATGGACGCAAGGCCATAGACGATCCCTTGCACCCGCATCTGCTCTTTTTTGGGGGTTTCGAGGGATGTGAGGTAGAGAACGGTCGGCGGACCCCAAACGCCAGAAATTCCGCCGAAAAAGCCGGCAGCGCCACCAAGGGCGAAATCTGCGCTACGCCGATTGTCTGGCGTCAGGGGCAACCGTAGGCCCGCGAGCTGGAGTGTCGCGAAGACCACCACCGGAATGCCGATCAGCAGGAAAAGGGTGTTGGTGGCGATGACGTTCACCAGCTGGGAGGACACCACAATCATCAAAAGAACGATGAGGATGTAGCGCTTAAATTTCTTTGCGGACGCCGCTGCAGCGGCGAGGCCATCGCGGAAGGCCAGTAGCCCGTTGGAAAGGGCGGTGGGGATCAAAAGCGCAGCAAGGGCTAGCTTGGGGTCGAGGAGCGAGCCCAAGCCGGAGATCATGATCATCGGCATGCCGAAGCCCACAGAGCCCTTCACGAAGCCAGCAAGGGCAGCGACAACCACAACCGCTGCCCAGGTGGCGCTAGTAAGATCCGGGAACATGGGTCTTCTTATCGCGGGTAACGAAATCATGCGATGGCACGAACGGTGATGGGTTCGTGTGGGCCCGCGCGTTGGCCGTTTTTCCGCCGCCGTCGCTTTGTTGGTGTCCCAGCAATGGACCAGCGTGTAATCGCTGTGTCGACTCGGAGTCGTTTCCAAGACGGTTGTTCATATCGGCGCAACCGCTGGGCAATGGGCCAAGACTCTCCCGCCTTGATCCATCGTCCCGGGCAGCACCTGATGCCTCAAGGGACGCTTCGCTCTTTGCCCTTGACCCATCAGGCGCTGCCCAGGCTTAAAAATTGTGTCGGCTCCGGAAGAACGTCGCTTTTTGGTGTCCCACCAAAAGAACTGGTCGGGATGGGTGGCGCAGAGGTGGGAGCTCTTGCCGCTGGCTGGCACGCGTTTCAGCACCATGGAATCACGGTGCGGCCCGAACCGCGCGGTGAAACAGGAATTTGAGCGGGTCAGGCGATACGATGCTTCGCTTGGCGGGCTTTTGGTACGCAGTCTTGCAGCCCACGAACGGGGACGTGGTTTTTGCTTTCCGAGCTAGCCGGCCTCGGAAAGCCGATGCTCCAGCCAAGCGGCGTTGCGGATGAGTCTTGCATCTTCGCCCGCTCGGCCGACCAGTTGGACGCCAATGGGAAGTCCGTTGGTTCCCTTGCCGGCAGGGATGTTGGCGCATGGCGCGCCCACGAACGTCCAAAGGGCGTTGTATTTGCTGTCACCGGTGGACTCTAAGCCAGGGGGAGCCTCGCCGCCGGCAGACGGGGTCACGATAACGTCGTAGCGGTCGAAGATGGGCTCAAGGCCCGTCCGCAGCGCCGTCTGCCAGTCAAGGCCGGAAAGGTACTCCGTCGCGAGCACTTTTGCGCCTTCGGCGAGGGCGCTTGTCATCTGAGGGCTTAGCTTTTCGGCGCCACGCTCGCGGTAGTTGCGCAGATTGCGGGCGAACTGGGCCTTCATCACCTGCATGTGCGCCGGAAACGCGTTTCCAAAAACCTCGGGCAGCGACACCCGGTCCGCCTCGTCGCCCAAAAGGTTTTCGAGTTCTTCGAAGAGCCCGCGGACGTCCGCTGATACGTCCTCCCAAAATGGGCCGCCGATGATCGCAATGCGCGGTGTCACCGGCGGCGGCTCCAGGGCCGCGGCGAAGAGGTCAGCGCGGGGAATGACCCTGGTGCGGGGATCGGCCGGGTCGTGGCCCTGACAAACATTGAGGGCGAGGGCCGCATCGGCCACGTTGAGGGCGAAGACGCCGGCCGTATCGAGGGGTTCTGCGGTGGAAAGGACGCCGGTCATCGGGACGGTGCCGTGGGTGAGTTTAATCCCCACCACGCCGCAGAACGAGGCGGGGCGGATCATTGAGCCCACCGTCTGGGTGCCGAACGCGATGGGAACCATTCCGTCGGCGACGGCGGCGGCGGAACCGGACGAGGACCCCCCGGGCGTATGATTGGGGTTGTGCGGATTTCGGGTTGGTCCGGGGTATTGGAAGGCAAGCTCGGTGGTTACCGTCTTGCCGATGACGAGGGCGCCTGCAGCCCGCAGTCGCGCAGCGATGGCAGAGTCAACGCTGGGGCGCCGGCCGGCATCGAGCACGGTGCCGTTTTCGGTGGGATAGTCGACGGTGTCGATGATGTCTTTGAGCGCCACGGGGATGCCATGCAGCGCGCCAAGGGGCCGGCCGGCCTTGCGGTGGGCATCAATGGCATCGGCCTGGGCGCGCACATACTCTGGCGAGAGGTGGACGAAGGCGCGTACCTCTTCCTCGCGGGCGGCAATGCGGTCTAAGCAGGCTTCGGCCACATCGCGAGCGCTTACCGCGCCTTCGGCAAGGCGCCTTGCCACATCGCTTGCCCTCGCGGTGCTCATCGGCCGTAGATGAGCTCCGGCAGCCAGAAGACGATGTCATCGAAGACGTAGAGAATGAACATCGTGATGAACACCATGGCGAGGAATGGCATACAGCCCGCAAAGATCTGCGCCAGACGCACTTGTGGCGGGGCGATCCCTTTGAGGTAGTAGGCACTCATGGCCATGGGAGGCGTCAGGAACGACGTCTGAAGATTGAGCGCCACAAGGATGCCGAAGAAGAGCGGGTCGATGTTGAAGACCGCCAGGAGCGGCAGGAAGATCGGCACGAAGATGATGATGATTTCCGACCATTCCAGCGGCCAGCCGAGCAGGAAGATGATGATCTGTGCCAGGATCAGGAACATCAGCGGCGAAAGGTTCAGACCCGTCACGAAATCGGAAACCAGGTGCTCGCCGCCGAGATAGGAAAACACCGAAGCAAACGTCCACGAGCCCACGAAGAGCCAGCAAACCATCGCTGACGTGCGGACCGTGAGGTAGACGCTTTCGCGCAGCCGGTCCCAGGTGAGCGCGCGGTAGGCGAGCGCCAGTACGAGGCCGCCGAGGGCGCCCACGGCCGCCGCCTCGGACGGTGTGGCGAGCCCGAAGAGGATCGCGCCAAGCACTGAGAAGATGAGGAAGGCCAGCGGCACGAAGGAGGTGATCATCATTACCACCACTTGCCCGGTGGAAACGCCCTCAATGTCCTCCTCGCGCGGCTTAGGCGCGACGCTCGGCTGAATGATCGATCGGCCGATCACATAGACCACGTAGAGCCCTGCGAGAAGCAGGCCCGGCAACAGCGCGCCGGCATAAAGGCGAACGATGGAGACATTGGACGTGGCCGCGTAGACGATCAGCATGATCGACGGCGGGATTAAAATGCCCAGCGTGCCGCCGGCGCAGATAACGCCCGACGCAAAGCTCGTGTTGTAGCGGGCGTTCAGCATTGCCGGGAACGCCAAGAGCCCCATCAGCGTCACGACAGCGCCGACGATGCCGGTGGCGGTGGCGAAGAGGGCGCAGGTAATGAGTGCCGCCACGGCCATGGAGCCGGGGATCCGCCGCGCGGCGATTTGCAAGGTTTGGAACAGCCGGTCGACGATGTTGGCTCGCTCCACCACGTAGCCCATGAACAGGAAGAGCGGCACCGCGGTGAGCACGTCGTTGCTCATCACGCCGTAGGTCTGGTTCACCAGAAGGTCGAAGATGCGGTTGTTAAGAAGACCCTGGAACCACTCGATCCACAGTTCGAGGCCACCCGCTTCGCCCTGTTCCACGAGCCGGTCGTAGACGCGCCACTGCCGAGCGACGTCGAAGTAGGCGTAGTAGCCAAAACCCACCGCCATCGCCATGAGGGTGAAGGCGATGGGAAAGCCCAGCATGATGATGACGATGAAAGAGCCGAGCATGAAGACGGCCACTTGGGGGTCGGTCACGGCGTGGCTCTCCTGCCCATACTAGTCCTTCATCTCTCGCGGCTTGACGATATCCACCGCCTCAGAGCCGTGCCTTAGAATTTGGTCGTCGTGCTCACTCAAGAGTTGCTCTTCCAGTTCCACCACATCCTCTTCGCCCTTCAGCCAGACCCCTCGCTTTAGAGCGATGATGCACCGAAAGACCTGGGCGACGCCCTGGATGAACAGAAGAACGCCGGCAGCAACGATCACCACCTTGAACTGGAAGATCGGAACACCGGCCGGACTCATCACCGAGACTTCTTGGAAGCGGATCGAGCGTTCGGCGTATTTCCAGCCGGCGAAGATGAGGGCGAGCACCCCAGGGAAGAAGAAGATGAAGTAGAGGACTAATTCCACGCCGGCCTGCACCCGTACGGGCCACAGCCGGTAAAACACGTCGGCG
>JBCCYN010000119.1:0-14805 GCA_039189655.1 Pseudomonadota bacterium
GCCGACTGGGTCAAACCCATAACCTATCAGCACCAGGCGGGCGAGGTGTGGGCCAAAGAACTCTCGTTCTTCTGTAAGACAATCTTGCGCGACTTCGAGCCCGGCGAAGCAACACACGCCCTCATCAAAGCCAAGGATGCGAAAGAGGGCGTGTGTTGCTTCACCGGGCTCGAAGTCGCGCAAGATTGTCTTACGGAAGAACGAGAGTTCTTTGGCCCACACCTCGCCCGCCTGGTGCTGATAGGTGATGGGTTTGACCCAGTCGGCATAAAGGGTTTGCTCCGCCCAGGGCCACTGCGCCCGGCGGAAGAGGTTGAAGTGGTTGCGGTTCCATACGTTGAGCCCAAACGGCAGGTCCGGCTTGCACCACTTCACGAGACCATAGAGCTCCCGGTCGAGGTCCTTGTTGCGCTCCAGCCAGAATTTTTCCCAGATCAAAACCTCGGGATTGTCAAAAAGCATACGCAGAAAAGTGATCAGTGTGCCGTCGGCAAAGGCCTTGCCAGCCGCTGCCTCCTGGCAGAAATCGTAGAGCCGCAAGAGCCCGCGCCGGCAGGCCTCGACATCGACCCCGCGCTCCATCGCCTCGCGTCGCGACGGGGCGGAGAAATCGCCCGGTGCGCCACCCTGGACAAGCGTGTCGAGCGGTGAGTTGCGTTCATTACACCACATCACGCCGTCGAGGTCGTGATTGCGCACCTGGTCCTCGATCATCGCGTGGATCCAGCGTCGGTAGCCGGGGTTCGAGGTGGAGGGTTCACCGGCGAGCCGCCCGAAAATATCCACATCCATCGCTTGCGGCATGTTGGGGATCGCCACATCGCCCGCCGAGCCGTGGCCGGCATATTTGAAGAAGGGCTCCATCAGCTCGATGTAGACCTGCATCCCCCGGGCGTGGGCTTCGGGGATGACCATCTTCAAGATGTCCTTGCCTTCAAACTCCGGGTCGCGGCTGCGGTAGTCGGCCATGAAAGTCTCACGGTAGTAGGCCGGATCGGGGTTGAAGTAAGCGCCGCCTCGCATCTGATAGGGTTTTGGGACGCCATGGTCCGGCCAACCGTCCAGCGCGTGGCTGATCGAGCGGCCGGATTTTAGGCCCAGCCACGAGACGGTGCCCAGCATCAGCACGTTCACGCCGACGCGATCCTTCAGCGTGTCGAGAACCGTGTCGACACCCTCGTCCACGAAGCTGATCGGGCTGATCTGTATGCCGACGAACTTGTCTTCTTTCATGGTGTCCTCAATGAAGCCGCCGCCCGGCGACATAGGTCTGGCGGACACGCGTGAGCGCAAAGAGATCTTCGTCGGGCCTGCCGTCGACGACGATGAGGTCCGCCGCCTTGCCTTCTTCCAAGGTGCCGATCTCGTCGCCCATGCCCGAGAGTTCTGCGGCGCGCGCCGTGATCGAGGCCAAAGCGTCCATCGCATCTCGGCAGACGCCGATCTTGACCATGAAATCGAGCTCTGGCGCGACAACGTCGTGCTCCACCGCGGGCGAGCCCGAATCGGTACCGAAGACGATGGGGACGCCCGCATCCGCAGCCGCTTTCAACCCCGCAAAGCGTGCCGGGTCGCCCACCGCTTTTTGTCGCTCAGAAATCTTCCATTCAGGAATATCGAAGCGGCGGGCGATTTCCGGCTGGCTCTGCTGCACCAGCGGCGCGAAGGTGGTGACGATGGGGATTTTTCGCTCCAGCAACGTCGTGATGGTAACGTCGGAGAGGCTTCCGCCGTGCTCGACGCAATCAATTCCGGCCTCGGCGACACGGGCGATACAGGCGTCGAAGGTGGCATGCGCGGTGATCGGCAGACCGTTGCGGTGCGCTTCGTCGATCACCGCGTGAAGCTCGGCGTCGGTGAACTCCAGCCGGTCGTGGCAGGCCATGATTTTGATGAGATCGGCGCCGCCGCGCACCTGCTCACGCACAGCGCGGCGCATCTCATCGGGCCCGGACGCCTCGCGGCAGACCCAGTAGGTGTGCCCACCGGTCTGGACAATCGCCGCCCCGCAGACCTTAAGCCGGGGTCCGGGAAAAATCCCCTGTGTCACCGCCTGTTTGGAGTAAAGGTTGAGGTCGTGGAAGCCGAGATCGCGGACCATTGTGATTCCGGCGCGCAGGCACTTCAGCATGTTGCCTGCGGCCTTAAACACCGAGATCGGCACCGGATCGTCCATCGACTGGCGCGCCAGGTCGTGGATGCCGTCCCAATTGAGGTGCGCGTGACTGTTGATGAGGCCGGGTACGATCGTGCCGCCCGTCTCCTCCACCGGGCGCGTGCCGCTGATCGCATCGCGAGGGCAGACCGCAGCGATACGCCCGCCCTCGATCTCAACGACACCATCTTCGATCACCTCGCCTGCCATGGTGAGCACGCGGCCGGTGAGTGCGACGCTCGCCTCAGGCACCTCGAACATCGGCTTGATGATCTTCTGAAAGCGCCAGGCGGGCGGTTCGGGCATTGGCAGGCTCCGGTCGGTCCATTGACACTCAGGGACGATCCACACGATAGTCTATTGGCTAACTGTAGAACAATCTACGGGCCGCGCGCCTCGCCGCCAGGTGCTTGGAAACCCTGTCCAGTCCTTGGAAACTCCGCCGATGTCCCTCGCCACTCGTCTCGCCGGCCGCATCAAGCTTCGCGACAAGCACGTCATCACGCGCATGGCCGACATGGCGCTGGGGCTTGACGACGTGATCAAGCTCGGCCGCGGCGACCCCGATCTCGATACGCCGCCACACATCGTGGAAGCGGCGCAGAAGGCCCTTGCCAATGGGGCAACGCACTACACCCATCCCCTCGGAATGCCCGAGCTGCGCGCCGCAATTGCGCAGGACTTCGCGCGGAGCGGCGGGGCTGAGTACGGTCCCGATCAAATCGTCGTCACACCGGGCGGACAACAGGCGATGTTCGTGATCGCACTGGCGCTCTTGGAAGAAGGCGATGAGATCCTGGTGCCGTGCCCGGGCTACAACCCCTACCATCAGGCGGCCGAGCTTTCCGGCGCAACGCTCGTCAACATCAACACCACGATGGAAACCAACTTCACCGTCACCGCGGAGATGGTGGAGGCGCACATCACCCCGCGCTCCAAGGTGCTGGTGCTGATCAACCCCAACAATCCTACCGGCACGGTGACGCCGCCGGATGATGTGGCGAAGATCGCCGAAGTCGCCAAACGGCACGATCTGATCGTCATTTCTGACGAGATCTATGCGCGCCTGACGTACGGCAACAATTCCGTCCAGCCAGTCGCCGCGCTGCCGGGGATGGCCGAGCGTACCATCACGCTTTCAGGCGCATCCAAGGCGTATGCGATGACGGGTTGGAGGGTAGGGTGGTTTGCCGGCCCGCCGGAGCTGATGCCCGCCATGGCCGAGGTAAACCATGCTTTCGCGATCTGTGCGCCAGCTGTCAGCCAGCATGCCGCACTTGCTGCGCTGACCGGCCCGCAAGAGTGCGTGGAAGAGATGCGGCAGACCTATGACGACCGCCGCATCGCCCTTTGTGCGGGTTTACGTTCCATCGGCCTGCCCTACGCCGACCCGCAAGGCGCGTTTTATGTCTACGCCGACGTGTCCGGCATAGGACTGCCGGCAAGTGCGTTCTGCGAGCGTCTCCTCGCTGACGGTCGTGTCATGATCTATCCCGGTATGGTCTACGGCGACCACACGGACGATTTCGTGCGCATGTCGCTCACCCAAACCGTGCCACGGATCGACGAAGCGGTTTCGCGCATCGCCGGAGTGGTCGAGGCGATCCGCCGCGAGCGCGCCGACGCATGACCGGCACCACGCCGTCTAAAGCGCCCATCACGCTTCGGGCGCAGCCGCCGAGCGCCGCCATCACCCCCTACGGTGCCTTCATCGCCCCGCCCGACGCCCCCGGCGCGCGGGCTCGGCACGACCGCTGGCTCGCGCCTGTCGCAGGTCTTGCCCCGAGCTTCCACCTCAACCACGTCGCACCGGCAAAGGCGAACACGCCTATTGAGCAGGTCGAACGTCACCCCCATTCGGCACAGGTGTTCCTGCCGGTGGATGTCGCGCGATACTTGGTCACCGTGATGCCCGCGCATCCGGATGGCTCGCCTTGCCCCGAAAACGCGTTGCTCTTTGAGGTACCCGGCACCCTCGGTATCGCCTATGCACCTGGCGTTTGGCATGTTGGGGCGACAGTGCTTGATCGTGCCGGACACTTTGCGGTGCTGATGTGGCGCGGCGCGCAGGATGACGACGTGTTTACCGAAATCCCAGCATGCATCCTCAGCCTCGACACCGAGCTGGACCGCCCAAGCGCTCGAGTTTGAACGGGACGTCGCACTCGATTTTGTTGAGAGAGCGGACCACGCGGAAGTCCTTGATGGCGTGCAATCGCTGACCGGTCGAGGCCGGAACGCTTCCCGATAGTTCGCCTGACCTTTTTTCCGCCGCTTCAATTGCTGGAATTCCGAGGTTGGCGCCAAGACGCTCAGTATCGCCAACTTCTACCTTCGCGCGGTCTGCCAGAACCGCAATCTCTGGGGCGTTGAGGATTTTCAATAAATTCCGAGCCCGCATTCCCTTCAACAAGCTGGTTCTTAGCCACGCCAATGTCCGGCAAATCAAAGCTGGCGTCTCGATCGAAGAGTTGGCGGGGGACATCGCCGGCGCACGCGACTTGCGAGCTTCACCGTAAGGCCGGTGCACGCCTTAAAATAGCGGACCCAGTTTGTCGGTGTGGGCAACTACATCGAGGCCGGTGGTGAGGTATTGCGCGATTTTTTCCAGTCTGACGACGGCGGCTGGCTGAAGGACGCCGGCTTGCTCGAGACGTTGGCCGCTAAAACGCTGGAAAATGACGCTGCCTCAATCCGCGCCGAGGGTTGGAAGTGAGTAGCGGTCGGCACCGACTTTTCCTATGGCCACACCTACGGTTTGCGACACGTTCGTGGTGAGCCCGAGCCGATGAGCGAGGAGGAAGACAAGAGTCAGGCGGCGCTGAGGCGGAACACAAGAAGCTCGAAAGCCATTATGCCACCGCAGACGAACTCCCGGACGAGATCGACGAACTGCTCGGTGAGATCGAGCCGATTTTGAAAGCACTTGAGGATCGGCCGATCCGCTTTGCGGCTGAAGATCTTGCGATCGCGGGCGCGTTCATCAGCATTGACGTCTCGGGGCGCCGGCGCGTCGAGCGCGGCTGTGTGCGGCCGCCTCGCAATCAAGCTCGACGCCGCCCTCCTCTTGGCGCCCCGCCGACGCGCGAGTATATGCTCGGTGCGCTCGCTGCCGTCCAAACTAGCCGACCGTCCGTCGAATCTTGCCAACAACAACGGTGAATCTTCCCGGGAACGATCATTCAACCGCCCACGGAAACACTTCGGACAGGCTCTAAGAAATCATAACTCGATCTTACTGAAGCACTGCATAGATGGTTCATGGGCGGGATCACACGCTGCGCTTAATTCGGTCAATGCCCTTCGTAAGTCGCCTTTAGACGGCTTTCCAAGTAGTCATCGCCCCGGATCGGTTGATAGCGTGGGGGATTTTCTGCATCGGTGCATGTAGGGAGACATTCTATGATGGCATTGGGGTTTGGATCGAGGAAAAAAGCAACCGAGTATCGCTCGCAGCTCAACGGGTTCGTAACCCTGTGCGGTGTGGAGACATAGACGTCGTTGGTCCAACGCATAAGGCAATCGCCAATGTTGCACACAAAGGCGTCCTGGAAGGTCGGCGCATTGATCCAGCGGCCATCGCGGGTCCTAATTTCAAGCCCGCCCACCGCGTCGGTCGCAAGGAGAGTCACGTTCCCGTAGTCTGTGTGGGCTCCGGCGCCGAGCTGATCCGCGCGCCCTCCCTCCAACCGTTGCGGGTAGTGTAAGAGACGCAGGATGGCTAGCGGTCGATCAAGGGTGTCCGCGAAATAATCAGGGTTAAGGCCAAGGTCCACCGCAAAAGCCCGGTGGAGCGTGCGGCCGAGATCCCAAACGGCGTCGAAATAGGCGAGCATCGTTTGACGGAAGTCGGGTAGCTCCGGCCAAAGATTAGGCGCTCGAAACTTCTGGCCCGCCACAAGCTCCGGATCGTCCGGCGCAAGGTCCAGGCCGATATTATAGGCCTCCTTGAGGTCCGCGGGTTTTGACGGATCGAGCGCTTCGCCTTCCATCGGGACGTAGCCCCTGTTGCCCGTTTGGGGTCCATGGACGACGGCTAGTTTGTCAGCTTCTGGTAAGCTGAAGAAGGCGGATGAGGCGTCGAACACCGCCTTACGCAGGGCCGCGGGAACGCCATGCCCGGTGATCGCAAAAAATCCGATACCGCGGCATGCCGCCCCAACCTGGTCAGCCACCGACTTCAGACCGTCGGCATCGCCGCTGCGAAGCGGGGCGACGTCGATGACCGGGATCACGGAGCGAACTTTTGCGCAGCGTGCGAGTGCGCAGCAATCAAAGCATCGACGTTGAAGCCGGGGATGACCCCATCGATTACCCGCCACGTGCCGGCAACCATCACTCGGTCGGCCTTATTCGCGCCGCAGTGGACCAGCGCTGCAATGGGATCGTGCGCTCCAGAAAAACGCAGCTCGTTGAGACTAAAGAGCGCTAGGTCCGCTTGCTTGCCCACCTTTATGGCGCCAATGTCGGACCGGCCGAGGCACTTTGCCGAGCCTTCAGTTGCCCATCGAAGCGCATCTTTATGGGTCACCCGCTGGGACGACATATAACCGAGCCGATTGACCAAGAGTGCATGGCGCACCTCTTCCATGAGGTTGGAGGCGTCGCCTGAGGCCGAGCCGTCGACGCCCAGACCAACGGGACTGCCGTGCGCCTCCAGATCCAGCGTTCGGCAAAAGCCCGACGCCAGCACCGCATTGGATGTGGGACAGTGGCACACACCAACGCGGTGAGAGCCAAGTTTATGAATATCCGAATCAGTAAAGTGAATGCCGTGGGCAAGCCACACACGCTCTTGCAGCCAGTGACAATCCTCTAGCCAATCCAGCGGGCGGTAGCCGAACATTTCTAGGCAACAGGCTTCCTCGTCGGTGGTTTCGGCAAGGTGGGTGTGGAGGCGGCAATCGTATTTGTCCGCCAAAGAAGCGCTCTCGCGCATGATCTCGCGGCTGACATTGAAAGGGGCACAGGGGGCAAGGGCGATCTGGATCATCGCACCATCTGAGACGTCATGATACCTCTTCAGCACGCGTTCTGAGTCGGCAAGAATAGCATCGGCATCCTGGACGATGTGGTCGTCCGCCACGGCACCGTCCTTCTTGGAAAGGGACAGCGAACCGCGGGTTACGGTGGCGCGGATACCAAGTGCGATCGCCTCTTCGACCTCAATGTCGACTGCATCCTCAAGCCCCTCAAAGAACATGAAGTTGTGGTCCATGGCGGTCGTGCAACCGGACAGAAGAAGCTCCGCGAACGCCAGCCGCGCACCCAGACGGAACATATCTCGGTCGAGGTGGCTCCATATGGGGTAGAGCGCCTGAAGCCAGGGAAAAAGCTCCTTGTCGTAGCCGGCAGGGTGTGCGCGCGAGAGGGTTTGAAAAAAATGGTGGTGGGTGTTGATGAGGCCTGGAATCACGACGTGATTTGAGGCGTCGAACACCTCGTCCACCCCGCCAGCTGGCGCAGTTCCGGTGGGCACCAGTTCAATGATGCGGCTCCCGTCAACGACGATCCCGCCGCCTGCATCCTCTGCGAGGATGGCCAGTGGGTTCTTGAGCCACGTCCGCATTCTCATCTCCAATGCGATCCACTAATACTCATCATGCAGGACCAACGCCAAAGCCTGATTTAATGCGAACCATGCTCATTGGTACCGGCCTTTAGCCGGTGCGGCTTGTATGCGTTTTCCATGTAGCCGGCACGCACTCTAAGCGCCTATTGCTTAGTTGAATACCCGAGCTCACCGCGGACACAACTTTTCACGGCCTCCCCGAAATAAATTTCGTTTCCGATAAATCTATTTGTAGGTGTCTGATTATACTGTGTTTACTGGGACAAATACTCCTCGTTGGTCTTGTTGTAAGGCTGCGGCTCCCAAATGGTGACGTGCTTGCCGACGTCCACAACACCCTCATGGACGCAGCTACGGACTTGGGTCTCGCATAGGCGTGATCGCTCGACCGCTTTGTCAGTCTCAAAGCTTTCATTGGGGCCACTTAACGCTGCGTAATCTTCCAGCTCGTATTGCGAGCTGCGATGGCTGCGGCGCCTCCAAGAATGCGTCATGGTGTCGGTTGCGGTGTCGCGTCTGCAATGGCGCCCGGGGTTGTGAACCATACCAGGGGGTCGGCGGCCTCGACCATACGGGCGAGCGCGGTGCGAAGGGCCGCAGCGCGATGGGGCCAACCCACGATGTAGGGATGGAGTGCGATGCCCATCACCAGCGGCCGCGCCGTCGCCTCAGCCCGCAGAACGTCAAAAGTATCAACGATGGCCCTGGCGAATGCATCCGCCTCCTGCCGGCGAGCGACAATGGCGGGGATGTCGTTCAGTTCCTGCGGATAGGGTACCGAAAGTATTGCACCGCTGCGGGTCTCCATGGTGACGGGTTGATCGTCGTGGCACCAGTCGAGGTGATAGGTGTAGCCAGCTTCCGCGAGAAGATCCGGCGTCACCCGCGATTGGGAAATCCAAGGCCCGAGCCAGCCCTTGGGAGCCGCGCCTTCGTGGTGCGCGATGACAGAAGTTGCCTCGGCGATGAGCGCGGCCTCGTCTGCCTCGCCAAGTGTTCCCTGGCGTTCAGAATTGGTGCGGCCGTGGCCGACGATCTCGTAGGGTCCTTCGCGGAAGGCATCGATGGCCGCCGGCGCATGGGTGTACATGTCAGAGTTTACCAAGACCGCCACAGGAAGGCTTAACTCGCGCAGCATGGCGGCAAGACGGAAGACGCCCACGCGGTTCCCGTAGTCACGCCACGCGTGGTTCAAGACATCGGGTTGCGGCCCCCCGGGCGCCAGCTCTGCGCCGAGCCCATCGCCGAACGAGAAGCACTCCAGATTCATGGCCACGTAGACCGCAAGTCGCTTGCCGCCCGGCCAGTCATAGACCAGTCGTTGCGTGATGGCGCTATAGCTGTAGCGCCCATGGTGATCGAGCCGCGCCATAAAAGCCTCCTCCTGCCCTGGCACACCCCATGCATGGCGCGCGCCGAATGCAACGCATGAGGATCACGATGGATCGCAGGCAGCTCTTGAAGGGTGGCGCACTCGGAACGGCGGGCGTGCTGGCCGCGCCAGCCGTGGCACGAGCCCAGGAGACTTACTCCTGGCGCTTGACCACCGCCTTCCCGCCCGGCCAACCGTTCTACTCCACTGGCCCCGGCTCGCTCACGTACTTCGCCGACCAGGTGCGCGCCATGTCGGATGGACGCATGGACATCACCGTCTTCCACGCTGGAGAGCTTGTTCCAGCGTTCGAAGGTTTCGACGCCGTTCGGCAAGGTATTGTCCAGATGAACGGCTGGGTGTCTTACTTCGGGGCCGGTAAGGTACCCGCTGCACAGTTCTTCGGCGCCGTGCCCTTCGGCATGAGTTTCCAGGGTCAGAACGCATGGTTCTACGAGGGCGGCGGCATCGACCTTTGGAATGAAGTCTACGAGCCGCTTGGCCTCGTTGCCATGCCGGTGGGCAATACCGGCGTCCAGATGACGGGTTGGTTCAACAAGGAAATCAACAGCCTGGACGACCTTAAAGGTCTGAGGATGCGCATTCCGGGGCTCGCGGGCCGGGGCTACGCGGCCATCGGCGTCGACGTCAAGCTCTTGCCGGGTGGCGAGATTTTCCCGGCCCTGGAGCGCGGTGTCATTGACGCGGCCGAGTGGGTTGGCCCGGCCCAGGACAAGATTCTGGGCCTTCAGAATGCCGCTAAATACTACTACACGACCGGCTGGCACGAGCCGACCACCGTCACCGAGCTTGCCATCAACAAAGCCGCATGGGACGGCCTGCCGGACGACTTGAAGGCGATCATTCAAAATGCGGCGGCGGCCTGCAATCTCATCAGCCATTCCTGGGCGGAAACCAACAACGCCGCCGCCCTTAAAGGATTCATCGACGGTGGAACAGAAGTGAGAGTGCTTCCGAGCGATGTTGTAGAAGGTCTTCGCGAAGCGATGGGGCCGGTCTATGAAGAACTTGCTGCCGAAGATCCCATGTTCAAGAAGGTGATGGACAGCTACTTCAGCTTTAAGGAGAACCACGACTATTGGGCCGGCCGCTCCGAGGCCGTTTGGCACGCGGACCTTCGCGCTTAAAATTTTGAGAACGCATTATGTGCGCGGGGCCGCGGGTTGGCCACCCCGCTCCGTCGCTGTTCACAGGCTGCGGACACTTGAACGGTGCACACCGTGAGCGCTCTTTTTCGCGCCGCCGATCTTGTGGACGCCATAGTCGCCGTTGCGGGCAAGCTCGCAGCGGCGCTCATCCTCGTCATGGTGGCCCTTGTTACATGGAACGTGCTCGGCCGCTACGTGGGTGGCGGCGCGCCGGTGTGGGCGCAGGAGCTGGAGTGGCACCTCCTGCTTCCCGTGGCGCTCATAGGCATCGTTTCTCTCATGCGCGAAGAGGGCCATGTGCGGGTGGACATGATCTATGGCAAGCTGCCCGCCCGGTGGCGGCACAGCATCGACCTTGTCTCCATGGTCTGCGGCGCCGTGATCGGGATCCTCCTCGTGCGCTACTCGCTGAACTACGTCGGCACGTCTTTTTCCAGCCTGGAAGGCTCGCCCGATCCCGGCGGATTGCCCGGCCGCTACGTCCTCAAAGCGATGATCCCGGTCTGCTTTGCTCTGTTGTCGCTGCAATGCGCAGCGCTCGCTTTGCGCCACGCGGCAGCGCTCACCCGAGCTTGACGCGATGCCCATCAACGAAATCTACGCGCTATGCATGCTCGGCGCTTTTGCCGGCCTTCTTCTGATCGGGATGCCGGTGGGCATCGGTATTTCCGTCGCCGGCTTCGTCTTCGGATGGCTCGGGTTTGGCGATTTCCTGTTTAACCTACTGCCGGCGCGCGTATTCGGCGTCACCACCAAGTACGAATTCATCGCCATCCCGCTCTTTGTCTTCATGGGGGTGATGCTGGAAAAATCCCGCGTTGCCGAGGACATGCTTGAGGTGGTGGGGCACCTAGCCGGCTCGCTGCGCGGAGGAATGGCGATTGCTATTGTTATAGTCGGCGTTCTCATGGGCGCGTCCACCGGCATTGTCGGCGCCACTGTGGTGACGATGACGCTTCTGACGCTCCCGGTGCTGTTGCGCCGGGGTTATGACGGAGGCTTTGCGTCAGGCGCCATCTGTGCGTCCGGCACTCTGGGCCAGATCATTCCGCCGAGCCTGGTTCTGATCCTCCTTGCCGACATCATGGGCGAGAGCGTCGGAACGCTCTTTGCCGCAGCACTGCTTCCAGGAATGCTCCTCGCGGCGCTCTACGTCATCTACATCCTCACAGCCGCGGCGGTGAACCCGGCGCTGGCACCCGCTATTCCGGTTTCTGAGCGAAATGAGTGGTCGGCGGGCAAGCTCGCCGTGCGCGCGGTTCTAGCCCTCGGGCCACCCATTGCGCTGGTGGGGGGCGTGCTTGGGTCAATCATCGGCGGGCTTGCCGCACCGACGGAGGCTGCGGGGATCGGTGCTGCCCTCTCGCTTCTCATTGCAGCGCTCTACGGCCGGCTTAACCTTCGGATCATCTGGGAGGCGGCGGGCGGCACGCTCAAAATTTCGGCGATGATCTTCTTCATACTGGTGGCGAGCCAAGTCTTCGCCATTGCTTTTCGCGGTCTCAATGGCGACGATCTGGTGCGCGAGACGCTGGCGCTTCTTCCCGGCGGCGAGACGGGCGCGCTCCTATTTCTGATGCTGCTGTTATTCGTGCTTGGTTTCTTTCTGGAGTGGATCGAGATCAGCTATATCGCGCTGCCACTCCTCCTGCCCTTCTTCCAGGCCGCCGGGACCGACATGGTGTGGCTCGCCGCGCTGGTCTGCCTCAACCTTCAAACCAGCTTCCTCACGCCGCCCTTCGGCTGGGCGCTGTTCTTCCTGAAGGGCGCCGCGCCACCCGGCGTCACCACGGGGATGATCTACCGCGGCGTGCTCCCGTTCATCGGCGTGCAAGCGGTGGCGCTGGCGGTGCTCTTCATCTATCCGCCGCTCGCACTATGGCTTCCGAACGCGATTGGTTGGTGAGCGAGGCGGTCGTCCGTCGAGTGGGCTCTGGCAGATAGGTTGCGGTGCTTAAAAAGCCCTTCGAGTTCCTGATGCAAGTCTCCTCCGGGGCGCACAACGCCAGCCGAGAGTGGTGCCTGGCTCAATTGAGCGGAGTTCTCTGGTCAACCGGGAGGGAGGCGCACCATGAGGCGGCTCACAGGCAAAGAAAACGTCGCAATACAGTCCTCAAGACGGCGTTCGAACTGCGAAGAAAGTTCTTCAAGAAGGATCGCGCGATGTTCTGGCGCAAGTACAAAGCTTGCATAGAAGAACCCAAGTGCTTCTGACGCCAGTTCCTGGGGTGGCCCCTTTAGCTTCATGACGGACGGCTCGATGCAAATCTCTGCCTCGGGAAACGCCGACCGGGCGAGCGATCGCAGAGTGTTCGCATTGCGCACACGCGGGTCACCGAGGTCGACGCTGCCGTATAGGGGCGCAACGCGCGCCACCGCTTCGAAGATGGTGTCATCCACAGCGGTGTAGCCTGGCGCGATATCTGGCGGCCCGTCGACGATGGCCGCAAATAGTCCGCCGCGTCGCAAGACCCGCGCTACCTCCGAAAGGACAGGTTCCAGTGGCGCCATTAGTGTGAGCGCCCAGTGGCAAAGCACGACATCGACGCTCTCGGTTTCGACCATCGGCATGTCTTGCGCCATCGCGTGATGGAGGGTCACGGGCCGCGGGCCAAGGCGCGTGCGGGCAAGCGACAGTTCATCGAGGCTCATATCGATGCCGACAAGATCACAATGAGGTTGGCGGTCAGCGCAGACTGAAAGGAGCGGTCCGCTCCCGCACGCCAGATCAAGAATCCTCTGGCGGCCTCTCACACCTTCGCCCAACAGCTCGGCGAGCCAATCGTAGCTGGTTCGCCCCGCGTCGTCACGGCACCGGCCCGCGCAGTGTTCGGTAAAGCCGGCATGCTCGCGATGCACCGCAAGCAGGTGCTCCTTCAGACTATCGGCGTTCGGCACCTCACCGCGCGCAAGGGTTGCGATCCAGTCACTTTCGATCTGGCACGTCATTGGGAGATGTCTCTGCTGGAACCGTTCAGGGCGTTAGACGTCAATGAAGATGAGCTTGACGGTCTGCGGAAAGCGCCAGCTGTCATCGAAGCGGCAGCGGGCCAGATAGGCGCCCACATCGCCGTGGCGCATCATCTCGTCGAGCGTGCGGGTATCGTCGAACACACATCGCTGCAAGAACCCTTCCACCGCGCTCTCCGCATCGCGCGGGGCAACGCTTTCGTATTCCACGTCCCGCACCACGAATCTAACGCCAAGGCTCTTGAGGCTTTCTATAACCTCTTCAGCGGTCGTGTAGGGGGTGCGTTCCCCGCTTGTGAAGGCGGCGCGGTAGAGCCGATCAAACACGATGTAGTGCGAACTTGAGGCCGCGTGAGCGATGAAACCCTGGCCCGCGCAAACATCAACAAACCGTTCGATGGCGGAATGGATCTCCGCAGGAGGGACGGCGTAGAGCGCGTGGGTTGCCCAGACGATGTCGAACGCGCCCGCAGCAGCGTCGAGGTCTTGAATTGTGGAGTTGTAGGTCTGCGCCACGTGAAACGGCGGCTGCAACACCCCGCGCGCCTCGGCGATGGAGAACGCGGACGGATCGAGGAGCGCATAGGCGATCGGCTGAAGGTCGGCTTGCCCGAGGGTGCCATGGCGCAGGAGCGCTGCGGGGAATTTTCCGGACCCGCACGCCACATCAAGAAGGCGCAACGCGCGTCCGGCCTTGATTTGAGCCTGCCGCAGCCAGGTTGCCCAATTGTGCGCTTCGGCAAGGACACGGTAGTCGGTGGTGGCAAGGCTATAGAACGCGTTCATTCCCTCCCGGCCTGCTTCACTCCAATGGGCAAGGCTGCGTTCGAAGGTGTCGCTCATGGAGACGGCGGCCAGCAAACCGGATTGTTATCGCTCGCAGCGATTTCGCCGGGTCCGACACCGGGGATGAACTTATTCCAGTCCCCCGAAACCATGGTTGGCTGGTCAAGAACGCGCGCCCCGTCCGCGAAGAACGTGTTGGCGAGCACCATCCGGCTTCTCGTGGTGTGATTTCCCGCCGCCGTGTGGAAGGAAAGGTTGTGATGAAAGCTCACCTCGCCAAGGGCGAACGGCCCGTCCTCCACCGCGATCTTGTTGTCGCGAAAAACTTGCGCCACCTGTCGGTCATAGCTGGTGTCGAACTTGTTGAACCCCACGTGCTCGACCAGGCGGTAGGCGTCGATGGGCATTGCAAAAGCAAGTGGTCCCATGGCGCGAGGGATCGGCTGCGCGGGGATCCAGGCCGTTACCACATCGTGGCTAGCAAGCGGAAAATGGTGATCGTCGTAGTGCCATGGCGTGCGTCCGCAGCGAGGCTCCTTTGACATGAGATTATCGTGGTAGAGGCGCACCGCCGGGACCGCGAGAAGATCAGCGCTAATTTTTGCGATGCGCGGTGATGTTACGAACGCCCTGATCAAGGCGTTCTCTTGCCAGATCATGTCGAGGCTAAAGAACCTGTCCGTGGCACCGCCATCAAGGGTGACCGCGAAAGCCTCTTCGAGGAGGCGTTTCATTTCCGATCGGAGGCGGAACACGGCTCCGGCCGACAAGACGCTGGGTA
>JBCCYN010000120.1:0-14412 GCA_039189655.1 Pseudomonadota bacterium
TCATCCGCCAGCGTCCCTCTACAGCGCGCTCCCGAAATCCTTCGGTTTTGAGTCAACGACCGATGTCCCGAACTTCCTGCGCGGCCCCCGTCGTCGCGGTTTGGTGCGACTGAAGAAAATGGGGCTGCCGTTCTTCTGGCATCTGCGCCTTTAGGGGAATGCTGGTCTGACTGCACACAGTCAGGTCAGCTTCCTTTGCTCGCCAACCTCACGGGGCGAGCGGTGTTTTCGGCCCGATTGGATTCCACACAGGCCGAAACGCCTTTCGTGGGCTTACGACACCGTCCGTTTGCGGTGCGGCCGCGAGGGACTGACGCAGAAGGATAAGTGCGGCGATGCCACCCATGTCCATAATCTCACACCGGATGATACCCGCAGAAATTGGTGGATTTTGACGACGCAGCGCAAACCCGTCTTTGCGCCAAACCTCGCGAAGAGTTAGCCTTCTTGGGCATGCTGAAGGTACGATTCTCGTCCACTAAACCGCGCCCAACAATCTAGTGCGCCCATTGACAATAAGCATGGCCTTTCCAGGAGCCCCACTTCCAGCGGGAAGCTGGTTTGCATTGGTGGCACATCGACGTCCATCGCCGCGTCAGATCAAAGAATAAACGACCAATCGTGTTCATCTGATCTTCATGAATCCAAAAGAATGTTTACATCTCCTTTGCATTATCTTGCGTATCAAGGGGCCGATGGATGGGCCGCTGGGAGCCGAGTCCGGCGTCGACAACGGGATCACGCGCAGTTTTCCTAGGGAAACTCACGTTTTTGGCATTGCCACCCCTTGCACAGCCCCGAACTGATGCGACAGTAAATAGACCATCCTCAGAAGGAGAATCAGGATGAAGAAAGCTGACTTGGTCGCTGAGGTGGCGCAGTCCACCGACCTCAATCAAAAAGATGCCGCGAAAGCTGTGGACGCCACGTTCGGTGCCATCATCGATGCGTTGAAGTCCGGGGACGAAGTTCGCATCACGAATTTTGGTGTCTTCGCTGTGACGGACCGTCCCGAATCCCAAGGGCGGGACCCGCGCTCAGGCGAGGCAATCACCATCAAAGCCGCCAAAGTGCCGAAATTCCGGGCAGGCAAGCCCCTAAAGGACGCGCTGAACGCATAGTCCTCGCGCCTATGGCGAGTGCTCACACAAACCCATGGCCTGGCCGTGACCCCATGGCCGGGCCCATTTTATTTCTTCTTTCCAGCCATCCGCCCATCGCGAACACCGCAACTCTGGTGGCGAATCCGGGCGTCACCGTTGCTGCATTTTATTAATTAAAATTTTCATTTATCGAATTGTATCATGGGTAGATTTTAGACTTCCGGTTTGGGAAGCCATACCACATTTTTGTCGGATACACGCGTGGGAAGGGCTATTGCCGGCCCCGTGTCACAAGGCAAACGTCGAGGCGGTATGGTGGAGCGCCGTAGGCGGCCGGCCCTACGGGACACGTCAAGGGGGCGCCAAAACCTTTTGCGTGTTCTAAAATGGTGAAAAGCCCGGACACGCGGAGTTTCCGCATAATCGCGGCGGGTTGGGAGCGGCAAGGTGGACGCACAACCGACGGGAAAGCCGCACTCGGAGCGATTGCGTCGGCGCGCCCAACTGTTGGCAGGTTTGCAGCGTTTAACCGAGCGCGACCGAGAGCGGGGCAGAGCGGCTCCCTATCCATGGCGAATCGGCCTTCTTGGGTGGTGGGACATCGGTGTGCGGACATTCCGGCGCATCGGCATCGACAACCTTGGCCTGATTACCGCCGGGGTGACATTTTACATTTTCTTAGCGCTCGTTCCGGCAATCATCGCCACGGTGGCGTCCTACGGAATGATCGCAGACCAGGTGACTCTGGCGTCCCATGTGGACTTTCTCCAAGGCTACCTCCCTGACCAGTCCATTGACTGGATTGCCCAAGAAATCAATCGGTTACGCGTTTTTCAACAGCAAGGTCTTTCCATCGCGTTCACGGCGAGCGTGGTGCTATCGCTTTGGGCCATGAACAATGCCGTGCTGGCGCTGTTCGGTGCCATGAACATTGCCTATGGCGAAATCGAAAAGCGCAGCACCCTGGGACTTTACCTCCGCTGCTTCGCGTTCACGCTCCTGGCCATCATTTTCGGCATTATGATGGTGGGCCTCATCGTGCTGGTTCCGCTACTGACGCCGCTGGTCATTGAAGATGCCATCCAAGGCCTTGGTTTTCCGGTGAAAATGCCAGTGCTCTTTTGCGTCGTAGCACTCAGCGCTATGGCCATCTACCGCGTTGGCCCAAGCCGCCGACCGGCACGGTGGCGCTGGATCGCCACAGGGGCCGTGCTGGCCGCCATCGGATGGATCGCAGCATCCACGCTGTTGTCTTGGTATATAACCAACATCGCAAATTATGCGCGCATGTATGGTTCGCTGGGAACCATCGTGGCGCTCATGTTCTGGCTCTACATCTCCGTGTACATTTTCCTGCTAGGCGCTTGGCTCAACTCAGAGATTGAGCACCAGACTGTCGTTGACACCACTGTCGGGCCAGAGCAGCCCCTTGGTCAGCGCGGGGCGTATGTGGCCGACACCGTCGGTTAGCGAATGCTTTTTCGCCGTCGAGCCGCATGGCTCACCGCAAGGGCTGTCAAGAACAACAGCGTAGCGAATGCTGAGGCTGGGCATCCTTCGCCCCAAGAGCGCGTTTCAGCAAGATGGAAGCATGTTGCGCCTCGAATCTCGCGGAAAGACAAGAACTTAGAGCAGGCCATGAGATCGCATGATCGTGTGACCCGCTCGAGACAGATTGCCTGGCCAAGGTGCGATCCACTGTGTGATCTTTGATGGGTACGGGCAGACCGTCGGGCGATGAAACCCACACGCCAGATAACCGTTATACAATCGGTAGAGTTCGGAGAACGGTGGCGATGAAAGGTGCGTGTGGCACCCAACGGCGTATTGCGAGCCGTGCGAGGGTCTCACCGTGCCGGCAAGGCACTGGCATTGTGCCGCTGAGGATGGACGGGCTGCGCGGTTTGAAACGGATGACGATGCCCTTGGGCGGCTCGAACTTGTCGGCCGAACGCGGCGCAGCGCAGCGCGCGTCCCCTATTCGCGGCTTCGCGCCCACACGTCCGCGGCCCCACCCAGTGACGCTCGCTCGGGCGCTGCCGCCGCAGCCAAGTTGCGCATCTTGCGAAATGCCCGAGCCGTTCCAACGCACCCAGTGCGGCAGAAATAGCAGTGGCGCAGGACAACTCGCCCGGCCAGGCGTGCCTCTAAAATGAGTGCTGTCGGCGAGGTTGTTATCGTTGCGGTGCCGGTGGTGATGGGCATTGCGCTTTTTCTCCTTGCGTACCGCACCATCAAGCGCGAGGCGGCCGTGGCACTATGGAGCGGCGGAGCGACGCTTTTGGCGGTCGCGCCAATCACATACAAGGCGACGCTCAACGTCCAGCTGGCGCCGGAGCTCTTTGCCAGCGAGACCTATGCCATAATCGTCTCTATACTGGCCGTCGTCAGTCTGACGTACGCGGTGCTCGCAATGGTGAGAACAAGCGAGCCAAACGTCAGGACAGCCAGCAGATCCAGAGTTCCTAACGTCTCCCGCGAGCTGGATCCCGGCCCGCGAGCCATGCGCCGGTTGCTGATGCGCGAACACAAGAAGCACGAAGGTGCCAGCGAAATGTTCCGGTATGTGGAACTTGCGGTGCGCAACTCACAGATCACGATTTTCATGCAGGACGCCGACTTGCGGTACCGCTGGATCGTCAATCCGCGTCTGCAGTTAGATGCGGAGAATGCGGTCGGCCGGACCGACTACGAAGTTTTGCCGGAATCCATGCACGCCTTGGTAGTCGGACACAAGAAAAGGGCCCTTGCCACACGGTCAACCCAATCCTTCGAAATCGAATTCCCTGAGGCCGATAACAAAGTGTGGTTTCGCATCGATATCGTTCCTGTGGGAAGCGACGCAGAGGGCGCCCCCACGGGCATCGTTTGCGCTGCCATCGATATTACCCGTGCCAAGCGCCTCGACACCATGCGCACCGATCTTTCAAGGCGCCTGGCTGAGACCTTGCAGCGGTTCAATCTTGCTTTGCGCAGCGAGAAAATCGTTGTGTTCAGTCAAGACCTTGGTCTGCGCTACACCTGGGCGAATTCCGACGAAACTCAGGTGGGCTCGGTGGTGGGCCGCACCGACGAAGAAGTGATCCCGCCCGCAGACCGCCCCGCCATTGCCGATATCAAGATGCGCGCCATCACCACAAAGCAGCCCCAGTCCGGCGAGGTGGGCGTCGGTGAGGGAGGCGCTCGGCGCTGGTTTGAGCTTTACGTGGAGCCGAACATCCAGCCCGATGGCACGGTGTCGGGTATCACCTGTGCTTCCATCGATGTGACCCATCGCCGGCGCAACGAAGAGCAGATGCGCCTCGTGATGCGCGAGCTCACCCACCGGACGAAAAACCTCCTTGCGGTGGTAATTGCCATTGCCCGCCACACCTCCACCTATGCCGACGAAATTGACACGTTCGTGCCGGCACTCATAGGCCGGCTTCGGGCGCTTTCGGCGGCTCAGGATCTGATCGTGGCGGACGACTGGGCAGGGGTGGCGATCGATGATCTTCTGAACGCTTTGTTCCGGGACCAGCCGACCCCCTCCCAAGCCAGCATCAGCGTTTCGGGACCAAGGGTGGTGCTTTCGCCGGAAGCAGCCCAGAATCTCGGCCTTGCTTTCCACGAGCTGGCCACAAACGCTATCCAGTTCGGTGCGCTCTCGGTGTGCGACGGGGTGCTTTCGGTAACCTGGACGGTAGAAGATACCGCTGCCGGAACAATGCTGGACGTCACATGGCGTGAGGCCGGCGGCCCGCCAGCGGAAATGCCCATAAAGCGCGGGTTTGGAACGATGGTCATCGAGCGAAACCTCACTCGCGCGCTACGCGCAAAGGTGAGCCTCGATTTCCACGCCGAGGGCGGCCTTAGCGCGCGCCTCATCGTTCCCTTGGAGGGGATCGTACCTGTTTTGCGGGACGACCAGAAAAGACTTGCCGAGGCGAGCTAGTCCTTTCGGTGCGCTTAAACCATTTAAAGCTGAAGGCGCACTTTCTCCGTTACCTATTCTGCTGCCCGCGGGCCCGGCTTCATCTGGCTTTCTTTAGAAAAAGCTAAGGCGAAATGAAAAACCGACCGCGCACGCAAAATCCCAACGACAGTACGATGCTCAGTTCCGTCTCGCTCAAACGCGTCCTTGAGCGGTCAAAGCTTGATGGGGATCCACTCAGGTCGCGACAACCGCTCGCTCTTAAAATTGGTGAGGAATGGGAGTGGAGTGGACTGCACACAGTCACATCAGCAAGCTGCTAGAGCGTGTCTGTTTCAGTCTGACTCGCGGGAGGATCCCCAGAGCGGCGCGAATATGATTGACGATGATGGCTGGTGATGGAGGCCGGCCATCATGCCCAAAGTGCTTTCGTTGGACCTGCGCCACCGGGTTGTCCACGCCAACGAGTAGGGATTGTCGTGACGCCAGGCCGCGGCGCGGTTCAATGTCAGCGTGACGAGCGCGATCCGCTGGTATCGTGCATGGCGCCAGAGCGGATCGTTCGTACCCAACCCGTGGGGTGGCGAACGTTGGTCCCACCACACCGAACCCCAGCGCGAGGCGATTTTTATCATCCTCGAGGTTGAGGCCGACATCACCCTACGCGAGCTGAGGGCCGAACTCTCCCGGCGCGGCCGTTCGGTCTCCGTGGCGGCTTTGGGACGCTTCTTCCGCCGGCACCTGATGACGCACAAAAAAGACTGGCCACGCGGCCGAGCAGGATCGGCCAGACATCCTGAAGCGGTGGCAGTCCTGGTTCGACGCCCAGCGCCCAGCGCGACATCGACCCGAGCCGGCTGACCTTCGTCGACGAGACGTGGACGAATACGAAGATGGCCCGAACCCAAGGCCGGGCGCCAAGGGGCGAACGGTTGCGAATGGTTTTGACGCACGGTCACTGGAAGACGGCCACGCTGGTCGCCAGGTTGTCGCTGAAGGGGATCGTGGCGCCGATGGTGCTGTATCGCGCCATCAACGGCGTCTGGTTCCAAGACTACGTGGAACAAGTGCTGTTGCCGGTTCTGTCGCCGGGGGGCATCGTGGTGATGGACAATCCTGGCAGCCACAAAGGCCGCCGGGTCCGCGAAATGATCGAGGCAGCGGGGGCCGACTTGCGCTTCCTCCCTCCTTACAGTCCCGAATTCAACCCGATAGAAAACGCGTTCCTCAGCTCAAGGCGCCCCCCCCCCGAGCCTCTGAGCGCACCCTTGCCGGCCCGTGGGACCGCATCGGCGAAGTCGTCGATATCGTGACCCCAGACAACGCGCGCGACGACTTCAACGCCGTCGGATATGTGCCAAACTCACAGAGCCAGCCGTTAGCGATCCGGTACGAACGGTCGACCGAGAGCCGCCGGCGTGTTGACCATCGTGAAGCGCTTGTTTGAGGCAATCAGCACCAACACAACGATGGTCGCAAGATAGGGAAGGGCCGACAAAAACTGCGTCGGCAACGCCACCTCCAGGGCTTGGGCATGAAACTGCCCGATGGTCACAGCGCCAAACAGGTAGGCGCCAGCCACCACCCGCAGCGGCCGCCAACTGGCGAACACCACCAACGCAAGGGCGATCCATCCCCGCCCGGCGGTGATGTTCTCAATCCACTGCGGAGTGTAGACGAGCGTGAGTTGCGCCCCCGCAAGCCCCGCGCACAGCCCGCCGAACATCACCGCGACGGTCCGCGTCATCAAAACGTAGACCCCGAGCGCGTGGGCTGCGGCCGGCGCGTCACCCACTGCGCGAAGGCGCAAACCCGCTCGACTGCGAAACAGGAACAGGATCACCGACACCGTGACGAGGAGGGAGGCGTAAAAAAGGATATCTTGAGAAAAGAGCACGCTGCCGGCGCCCGGGATCTCGGAAAGGAAAGGGATTGGTAGGGGCGGGAGGGAGACCCCCGGAAAACCCACAAAGCCTTCCCCAACGAGACCTGCAACACCAATCCCAAACAGGGTGAGCGCAAGCCCGGTCGCCACCTGATTGGTGGCAAACCACACCGCCAGCAGAGCGAATAGGCTCGCCATGGCCGTTCCGGCAGCTGCAGCCACAACAACACCGACATAGGCCGAACCGGTGGATTGAGCGGTTGCGAAGGCGGCGACGGCCCCAACCACCATCATGCCCTCGACGCCAAGGTTCAGGACTCCGGACCGCTCTGCAACTAATTCGCCCATTGCAGCCAGGAGCAGCGGGGTCGCGGCGGTTATGACCGATAGAAGGAGGGCTTCGATCATGGCGGCGAGGGCGCGGGCCAGCGTTCAAAACGCAGCCGCACCCGGTAGCGCGATAGGGTGTCGGCGGTGAGCACGGAAAACAGCAAGACGCCTTGGAAGACGCGGGTTGCTTCATCGGAGACGCCCAGGGAGATCTGCGCTGCCTCGCCGCCAAGATAGGTGAGGGCGAGCAACAGCCCAGCGCCAATGACCGCGATGGGGTGAAGCCTTCCGAGGAAGGCGACGATGATGGCGGTGAAACCATAGCCTGGGCTGATGGACGGGCGGAGTTCCCCTATGGCGCCGGACACTTCGATAATGCCGGCAAGTCCGGCAAGCGCGCCGGAGTAAAGAAACGCGAACAAGGTGGTGGAACGTTGGTCGAAGCCTGCGAACCGAGCGGCGCGGGCGCTCGCGCCGCCCACCGAGATTTCAAAGCCTTTGAGCGTTCGGTGGAGGATGACGAAGGTCAAAATGGCAAGGACGATGGCGATGAAGATGCCCCAGTGGGCCCGTCCACCGTAGGCGCCAGACGAGAGAATTTCGGGCAGCACTGCGCTGGCACCAAAATCCCTGGACTCGGGAAAGTTAAATCCTTCGGGGTTCCGCCAGGGTCCACGCACCAGATAGTCGAGCAGCAGGGTGGCGACGTAGACCAACATGAGCGAGACCAGGATTTCACTGGCGCCGAACCGATTTTTGCAGATGGCGGGGATCATTGCCCATCCGGCGCCGCCTGCCATTGCAAAGGCGAACATCGCCGGTAACAGCCACCAGCCAGCTGCTTCGGGCAGGAGGATCGGCAACGCACTGCCAGCGATGGCGCCGGCAACGAACTGGCCTTCGGCACCGATGTTCCAGTTGTTTGAGCGAAAGCACACGCAAAGGCCCGCGGCGATTAAGATGAGCGGGGCCGCCTTCACCGCAAGCTCGTGCAACGACCAGAACTCGGTTAGGGGCTCGACAAAATAGGTGTAGAGCGCCAGGCCCGGCGGCTTTCCGAGGAAAAGAAAAATGGCCGCCCCGATAAGTGCCGTGACCGCGATGGCGGCCAGTGGCGCGAAGAGCGCCAAGGGACCGCCGATGCGCTCGCGCGGGGTCAGCTCAATGCGCAAGGAGCGCGTCCGCGGCGTGGTTCGTTCGGGCCTGGGTTTCGTGCAAGCTGCTGCCAGCCATCAAGAGACCCACGTCGCTGCGGGTCACTGAACTGGTGGGCCGCGCGGTGCTGAGCCGCCCGCCCGAGATCACCGCGAGACGCGTGGCAATCTGGAACAGTTCATCGAGATCCTGACTCATCACCAAAACGGCGCCGCCGGCTGCAGCAAGGTCCACAATGGCCTGGCGAATGTTGGCCGCCGCGCCCGCGTCCACGCCCCAGGTGGGCTGATTGACCACCAAAAGCGACGGTGAGCGATCAAGTTCGCGTCCCACAACGAATTTTTGCAGGTTACCACCCGAGAACGTACCGGCCGGTGCCGGCCCCGGGGGGGCACGCACGTCCATGGCGGCCACCACGCGCGCTAGCGCTGCCCGCGCCTTGTCGCGCTTAAGGAAGCCCCCTGCCGCCACCGTTTCGTCGGTCCTGAGGTGCCGGGACAGGATGACATTGTCCACAAGGTCAAAGGATGGAACGGCGCTGTGGCCGAACCGTTCTTCGGGGATGAACGCGGCGCCCCGGGCACGGCGTTCGTCGATGCCGGCATCGCCCACCGGTTCACCATCGATGCGGATGGCCGCTCCCTCGCACAACGTCTCACCGGAAAGGCAGGCAAAAAACTCGCTCTGACCGTTTCCAGCCATCCCGGCAATACCGAGCACTTCGCCGGCGGAGACAGTGAGGCTTACATCGCTGAGGGATGTGCCAAAGGGCTGATCACTCACCTGGGAGAGATTGCGAATTTCCAGGCGAACCTTTGTCATCTGGGGGGCAGCCGCGGGCTCGACGTCAGCAACGGCGCCGCCCACCATCGCTTCAGCCAGGGCCGACGCGCTTGTTTGCCTGGGATCGACCTCCGAGACCACCCGGCCCGCCCGCATGACGATGGCCCGTTCGCAAAGCGCGCGCACCTCTTCAAGCTTGTGCGAGATATAAAGGATCGTCCGCCCCTCACCGCGAAGCCGGCGCAAAGTGGCGAACAATCGCTCAGCCTCTTGGGGCGTCAGCACCGAGGTGGGTTCGTCCATGATGATCAAAGTGGGATCTTGCAACAAGCAGCGCACAATCTCGATGCGCTGGCGCTCACCCACCGATAGGTCTGCCACAATTGCATGGGGATCCAGGGGCAAGCCGTAGGTGGCGCTTACCGCTGCGGTGCGCTCCGCCAGCCCCTGCAGCGGCGCATCGGGAAGGCCGAGGGCAACATTTTGGGTCGCGGTGAACGCCTCAAAAAGCGAAAAATGCTGATGGACCATGCCGATGCCGAGCGCACGCGCAGTGGCCGGGTCTTTGAGAACGACACGTTGATCGCGCCACTTGAAGTAGCCGGCGTCCGGCTGCAGCGCACCAAAGATGAGTTTCACCAAGGTCGACTTCCCGGCGCCGTTCTCACCCAGGAGTGCGACAATCTCGCCCTCATGAAGGGTTATGGAGACGTCATCGACGGCGCGCGTGGCGGCGAAGCTTTTAGAAATGTTTCGCGCGCGCAACAGCGCGGTTTCGGCCATACGAGCGTCCCGACGTAATTTGCACGTTCAGCGGATTCTTCGGCCGCGATCACGCCTTGTCCCGTACTCAACGATAGGAGACGGTGCTGCGCAAGCGCGCTTTAGATTTGCGCGCATCGTAGCGTGAACGCTGACGTGCCGTTTCGCTCTGGGGCCTAAAAGAAAAGGCGGTGCGTTACCAAACGCACCGCCTTCCAATCAATAACGCACCTGCTTACAGGGCGCGACCGCTCAGAGGTCTTCGCGGTAAAACAGTTCGGGCTGATCCGAGACGCCAGCGACCAGCGCTTCGCGCAACGCTTCCGGCGCCTCGATCTTCGGAGCCGCCGTTACGACACGCAGCTCCGCCGTATCCGACGCGGAGTCACGCACCGTGATGGACGGAATAATGGTGTCCTTGGCCACAATCGTCGTGTTGGCCTCAGGATCGTGGGAGAACACTTCCTGACCCTGCGGGTTGAGGAGTACGATCCGCTGCTTTGGACCGCCGCCGATCACCTCCACATGGGTCACCACCGACGACGACGCGATCCGGTCGTCGTAGAGTTTGTCCCCAGCTTCCATTACCGCCGGGTCCGCGAGATGCGCATCACCGGACACCATGCGGCCCGCGGTGACGAAATGTCCCGAGACATCGGCGACCGAGTTTTTCACTGAAGCGTAGAATTCAGCGTTGTTTGCCGCATATGCGGCTGCTGCTACGGAACCCGCGAACACAAGAGCGCCGAGCGTTGTACGACCTAACATCGACATCTGAACTCCCCTTCCCCCAGCCCTGGCCCTTCCAAAGGGCGAGGCTGCCGCGATTATCCCTCAATACGCCTTGGCCGACGTTTCGGACCACACATGGAGCTGTTGCCCAGCTGCCACAAGGCGACACACGCAAACCGAGACGAAAAAAAATCTCACGATTTCGCCATTCATCCCGAAACCATAAACGGATAAACTCCGATTCCGGGTTACTAAAATCTAACCGAAATTATCCTAAGGTCGTTAACCAGAAAGCGCAAGATTGCGTCCGGTAGCGGGAAGCACCGATCGCGTGCGCGTTCTCAATGCGTGCAAAGCGGGGACAACCGGCGCTTTCGTCCTTTATTGGATGCAGCACAGCCAACGGGCGCGCGGAAACCCCGCGCTGGAGCGGGCTGCGGCTTGGGCGAACAAGAAAAACGCACCGCTGCTGGTGCTTTTTGTCCTCGATCCGCACTATCCGGACGCCAACGAGCGGCACTACACGTTCATGCTCCAGGGCCTCGCGGAGGCAAAGCAGGCCATCGAGCAGCGCGGCGCTCACTTTTCGTTGCAACTCGGTTCGCCGCCTGAAATCGCGGTCCGGATGGCCCAAGGCGCCGACGTGGTGGTTACCGATCGTGGTTACCTGCGGCATCTTGTCGAGTGGCGCGAACGTCTGGGTGCAGAAGCGCCGGTGCGCGTGGAAATGGTTGAAGGAGACGTTATCGTTCCCGTGGAGGTTGCGTCTGGCAAGATGGAAATCGGTGCCAGAACGATAAGGCCGAAGCTCCGTCGGGCGTTGCCGGACTACCTTGACCCGCCGGTGCCGACGGCGCTCGAGTGCAAGGCCAAGGGACTCGCCAGCGATGATGATGTCGCCATCGATGATATCCCCGCGTTGGTCGAACGCCTTGGGGCGGATGCGAGCGTCGGCCCGGTCCCTGATTTTTACGGCGGCACCGCTGCGGCCGAGAAAACACTGAGTTCGTTCTTGGCCGATGGGCTGCCGAGCTACGGCGAGGGACGCGCTGACATTGTGAAGCGCAACGTCTCACGTCTGAGCCCCTATCTCCATTTTGGGCAGATCTCCCCCCTCGATGTGTACCATGCCGTCAAAGACGCGGTGGTCCCTGAGGACAGCAAATCATCGTTCATTGAGGAGATGCTGATACGGCGCGAGCTTGCTGTGAATTTCGTGCACAACGCACCTCAGTATGACACCTTCGACTGCCTACCCGGCTGGGCGCGCGAAACACTCAACGTCCATGCCTCGGATGAACGGCCATGCGTTTGTTCGGCGGAACAGCTGGAGGCTGGTGAGACTGACGATCCTTACTGGAACGCTGCCACGCGGGAGATGAAGGTATCTGGGTACCTTCACAACCACATGCGCATGTACTGGGGCAAGCGTCTGCTGGCCCTCACGGCAACACCCCAAGAAGCGTACGCCACCGCGATTAAGCTCAACAACAAATACCTGCTGGATGGCCGAGACACCAACTCCTACGCCAACATTGCCTGGCTCTTTGGCATGCATGACCGCGGCTGGCCCGAGCGAGCGATTTTCGGGAAGGTCCGCACAATGACCGCGAGTGGGCTTGAGCGAAAGTTCGATGCCGGAGCATACGTGCGTTGGGCTAATGCGCTGTGAATCCAAGACATCAGCGCTTCCTGTTCACTCCCGCTCGAAAAATTGGTTTGCCCGCGCGACCGAGCGCGTGCGAGGAAACGATGGCCTGGCATGCCGCCCGAAAGTCATTGGGTTTAAGTAATCCCATCGTATGACGCGTTGGATGAAGTGGCCCTCGCCACAACCCTTTGCGGTGAATGTCTTGATAGCCAAGCTTCGCCGTTGCTCTGAAAGGTCGGAACCCGGTGAAAGGCTGGAATTCAGGACCGAGTTGCCCCGAGCTCTTCGAACCTATGTGGTATCAATTGGCGCCTGTTAGGATCGCTCGGAGCTGCCTTTGGCATGTCGCCAACTCAATATCGCCGCCCAAACCGAGGCGCGATCGCAAAACCCGCGTCGTCTATTAACATCACGTGCGCTCCAAGACGAAACGCTACTCCGTATCGCTGAAATTCGCTTCGGCGGATTAAGCGACGGCAGCCTGGGCGGGCGTCACCGGCATGTTGCTGCTCGTGAAAAAAAGCGCCTGACTGATCACCGCTTTCACGGTGTCGGTTTCAAATGGTTTTGTGATCAGGAACGCCGGCTCCGGACGATCGCCCGTGAGAAGACGCTCCGGATAAGCGGTGATGAATATCACCGGTAAATTAACCGAAGTCAGGATTTCGTTGACCGCATCAAGCCCCGAACTGCCGTCAGCGAGCTGGATGTCGGCAAGGACGAGACCGGGCCGACGCTCGGAAACCGCCTGCACCGCCTCGGTGTGCGTGCGCGCCACCCCCGCTACCTGATGACCCAGCCCCTCCACTAACATTTCAAGGTCGAGCGCGATCATCGGCTCGTCCTCAATAATGAGGACGCTGGTGGCCACTTGCTCAGCGATGGAACGACCAGCTTCGTCAATAAGGCTGCGAAGTTCGGAGACCGTGACACTTAATATAGCGGCCGCTTCCTGGAACGAGAACCCCTCCACGGTGGTGAGCAAAAACGCCTGGCGTGCGCGCGGCACCATTGCATCAAGGCGCTTTTCGAAAGCCGACTGGCGCTCGGCCACAGCCTTATTGACCGAGACCGAGTCCCAGACCTTCACGAGGATCCGATAAATCGCCACGCGAGCGGGAAGCGACGACTCGAAGAGTTTAGGGTCGGCCACGAGTGCCTGAAGAACGGCTTCCACATACGCATCACCACTTGGCTGGCTGCCAGTTAGTGAACGCGCGAAGCGACGAAGGTAAGGAATATGGGGAGCAATCGTTTGCGCGAGTGACATCTCGTTCCTTCGTAATCCGACCATGCCCGGGCTAGCTCGAATAATAGAGCATTGCGGTCTTGAGCCAAGCTGTGTCGATCATGGTGTAATCCACCATCGCGCGCACCGCAGATATGGAACGAACACGGGCCTCAATCGTTCCGGCTTTGTGGCAAAAACTGGGTGTCGGCCAGCGCGTCGGAGTTTTCCTACTCCTTTTTCGCGCGCCTGGCCCGCTCCTTAGAACGTGTTCCGAGGTGGATTTCATGTCTGACAAACGCGAGCGTCGTGGCTCGGACGACGATCCAAACCTTGAACGGGCGAGCGAAAGCGCTGGCACGGCGGCGGGGACGGAAGAGCCAGCGATACAGGCGCTTATCGGCGACCAGCTTCGCACAATGTATGATAAGGTACTATCTGAGCCCATCCCCGACAAAATTGTGGAATTGTTGTCTAAACTTGAGAGTATCCCGCTGCCGAGCGATTCGGACGACGGCAATCCGCCGGAGACGCGATGAACGTCCGCGACGAGTTGATCCGTCAGATTCCGAGCCTTCGCGCATTTGCTGTCAGCCTTTCCGGCAATCCTGAACGTGCAGACGATTTGGTTCAGGAAGCTCTAATGAAGGCGTGGGCCAGCATCGACGTGTTCGAGGCCGGCACGAACATGCGCGCGTGGCTCTTCACCATACTGCGCAACGTTTACTACTCGGACTTTAGAAAGAAGAAGCGCGAAATTGAAGACGCCGACGGAAAGCTCGCCGGCAACCTCGCCACCCACCCTGAGCAACACGGCTATGTGGACATGGTGGATTTCCGTAGCGCTTTGGCGCAGCTCGCTTCCGACCA
>JBCCYN010000121.1:0-14223 GCA_039189655.1 Pseudomonadota bacterium
CTAGTGCCGCGGGTCATCGAATTCACCCGTCTTTTGCGTGACAACGGCTTTCAAGTGTCGGCGGAGGACGTGGCCGATGCAACACGCTTTTTCAGTGAGTCAGCGGGTGTGCCGGCTGAGCGCCGGGTGCGCGCAACCCTTAAAGTGTTGTCGTGCACGAGAGCCAGTGAACTCTCCCGTTTCGATGAGTTGTTTGATGCTTATTGGAACCACCGCGTCGGCCGCAAGCGCACGATCTTGCGTCACTCGCGCACCGGAACCATGACGGCAGGGGTGAAGAAGGAAGGCGCGGGAAGTGGTGCCCGCGGCGGCCTTGCTGCCTATTTTGAGTGGGGCGACAAGAACGATGATGGGGACGCTGAAGAAGCGCCCGCGAGCCGCATGGGCGGTGCCTCGGTCACTACGTCGTCCTCGCGCATCGACTTCGGCAAGTCGTCCGACCCTGAAGAAATGGCGCGACTGATGGAGCTCGCGGACCGGTTGGGCGCACGCATGCGATTCCGCCTTGCCCGCCGCCGCAAGGTTTCTTCCCACGGCCGACAGCTCAACTTACGGCGCACGCTCAGGCGCAGCGTGGCCACCGGCGGCCTTCCCATCGCGCTGGTGCGCCGGGTGCGGCGCGAGCCGCCACTGCGGCTTGTTCTGTTCATCGACGTGTCGGGGTCGATGGATGCCTATTCGATCTTCTTCATGCGCTTCATCCACGCCCTGACCGGGCGGTTCCAGTCGGCCGAGGCATTCTTGTTCCACACCCGACTTGTGCACATTTCCGGCGCGCTGCGGGAGGCCGATCCGATCAAGATGATGGAGAAGGTCTCGCTTATCAGCCAGGGCTGGTCGGGGGGTACGCGCATCGGCGAGGCGCTCGAAACCTTCAACCGGCTCTACGCAGAGGCGTTTGGCGGGTCGCGCACGGTCGCCATCATCATGAGTGACGGGTACGACACCGGCCCGCCGGAGCGCATGGCCGCCGCGGTCAAGGCACTTAGCCAGCGCACCCACAAGGTCCTTTGGCTCAATCCTATGGCCGGCCGCACGGGTTACGAGCCCGCCACCGACGCCATGGCCGCTGCGCTGCCGCACCTCGACCTCTTCGCCCCCGCCCACAATCTTGAAAGCCTCAGCGCATTGGAGAATTCTCTTGTCCGCGCTTGATGATCTTGCCGCGGGCCTTGGCCCGGTGGTTGCGGCGTCTGTCACGCCGGGTGCGGCGGACGTTATGGCATTCTTGCGCAGCTGGGACGGTTCGGAGCCCTATGCGCTTGCAACCGTCATCCACACCGAAGGCGCAACCGCGGCAAAAGCCGGCGCGCGGGCGGTCATCACAACTGGCGGGGACGTGATCGGGTTCGTGGGAGGCGGGTGTCTGCGCGGCGCTTTGAAGAAGGCGGCGTTCGAGGCCATCGAGGTGGGCGAGCCGCGCCTCATCCATGTGCGCCCCGACGGCGCCGAGAGCGACCCACTCCCTGCTGCGGTAGCGTTTGCGAACCGCTGTCCCAGCCAGGGGCGGGTAGGTGTGTTTATCGAGCCGGTTGCGCCAAGACCCTATCTCGCCGTTTTTGGAGAGGGGGCGCTCGCCCACTGGGTGCGTGAGCTTTCAGCCGCTGTGGAGATCCAGGCGGTCATTTCAACCGATATAGACTTTGAGAGCCCCACAACTGCCGAACGGCTGGGTGCCGGCATCATTGTGGTCGCGACACAGGGGCAGGGCGACAAGGCGGCGCTCACCAAGGCACTCTTGAGTGGCTGTCCAACCGTTTTCTTCGTTGCAAGCCCGAAAAAGGCCGCACACTGGCGCGAGCAGCTTGCGGGCGAAGGGTTCGGCGCCGACGTCCTGTCGCGCCTGCGTGCCCCCGCAGGTCTCGATCTTGGGGCACGTACGCCGGCCGAGATCGCCATTTCCATCATTGCCGAAATTATAAAGTTGCGCCGCCGCGGTCCCGATCCCAAACGCGCCTCAGGAGTGGACAGATGAAGATCAGCGGCGAAAACGTGATCCCGGTCGACCAGAACAAAGTTTGGGAAGGGCTTAACGATCCCGAAGTTCTGCGCCAGGCGATCCCGGGCTGCGAAAGCTTAGAGAAAACTGGCGACAATAACTTCGTGGCTACAGTTGTTACCCGCATTGGCCCGGTGTCGGTGCGATTTGAAGGGCAGGTGGAACTCGCCGACCTTGATCCTCCCAACGGCTATACGCTCAAGGGTTCAGGGAACGCCGGCCCCATGGGCGCAGCTAAGGGCGCTGCCCGGGTAAAGTTGGTCCAGATGCCCGATGGTGGGACAAAGCTCGCCTATGATGTCGATGCAGAGATGAGCGGTAAGATCGCTCAGCTTGGCTCACGCCTTATCCAGAGCACTGCCAATATTCTGGCCGGTCAGTTCTTTTCTAAGTTTTCGAGCGTCGTGGCGGCGAGCGCATCGCCGGCTGGTGCTGCGGCTGTGACTGCACCCGTAGCGGCGGGAAGTGGAAAAATGAAGACGTTACTTCTGGCCGGTGGCGCAATCGTTGTTATCGTCGTGGCCATTTTACTATTGAGCTAGGCCGATCCTCGATAAAGTCATATGACCACACATGGTTCGACCGTTCCGCACGCAGCGGCACGCAGGACCCGCCATCCTCGTTGCGCCACCCAGAGGACGTCACCTCGGTCACGCCGATCTGTCGGACTACGTAAGGAACCACAGTTCCTTGCCCGCTCAGAACATTCACCTGACGCAGCTTCGCAACAATCTCTTCAGCCTTGCGCCTCTTCGTCGGCATCAAGGTCCGCCTCATCCGCCCCCTTAGATCCATACCTCAGGATGAAACACTTCAATAGGCGAGGCCCACGTTTGCGATTTAGTCTAACAGCGCTCGAGTTCGCCGTAGTTTTCTTTTCAGAAACTCTCGAAGGAGCCATGACATGAGTTGCCGCTTCGCGGACAAACTGAACGTTGCGAAGGCCGCGACGCGTAGTGGCTTTCCGCCCAGAACAGTCGATGGACCGGGTGCTGCACCCTGACCGCATGGTCACTTGCTCTCGGCCCGTTCTTGATGCGCTCGCCGGGCCTCACGAGATCATCAGAGGGCAGCGGGACGTTCACAGTCAGTCGAAGAAATCACCATCGCCTTCGGAGAGATACTTGCGGGCAGCTTTCTCGAGAAGATTGACCCCGAGGCCCGGCCGGTCAGGCACATCCACCATACCGTTTTGCACGGGTACCCCATCGAAGCCCTCGGTGATATCGTACCAGAAGGGCTCGAACCGCGCGGGATATTCGAAGGCAATGAAGTTGTCAGGTAGCGTCGCGCACACTTGGACAAGCGCTGCGAGCCCAACGATGCCGTTCGCCGTGCCGTGGGGCGCGATGGCGATCCCATGGAGATCGGCATGCTCGGCGACGAATTTCATTTCCGCTATCCCGCCAACATCACAGGGATCTGGGCCAATGACATTCACTGCATGGTTCTCGATCAGATGTTTATAGTTCTGCCTAAGATAGATCTGCTCGCCAGTGTGGATGGGTGTCGTCGTGGCGTGGGTCACGTCGCGGTAGACGTCGTGGTTGACGAAAGGCGAGTAGTCGCCGGTGATCATATCTTCGATCCAGAGGAGGTTGAGCGGCTCCACAGCCCGGGCAAACCGTAAGGCGTCCTGTGGCAGGTAGCCGGGCCCGGCATCGACTGCGAGGCCGCAGCGAGTGCCGAGGGTCTCCTTCGCCGCCGTGACGCAGTCGACCAGGTGGCGCATCCCATCCTCGGTGAGTACGCCCTTGTGGGGATACGGAAAGGGGGCGTCTCGTTGCACGTCACCGTAGAAGAAGTTGGGCACGTCTTTGACCATAGCGGAATGAAAGGATGTGGGCAGCTTGAACATGGCAAAGTTTTCCGGAAGCGACTTCGCGTATTGGGCCCATTTCACATAGTCGTCCAGAGTGTGACCGACGCCCACCTCGTGGTGATAAAGCGTTCGATAGGTGCGCACTCTGTCACGCACTTTGCCGCCTAGAAGTCGATAGGCAGGCGCGCCCAGCGCCTTACCCGCGATGTCCCAAAGAGCGTGTTCGATGGCGCTGACAGCGGAGCCAAACGGTTTAAATCCGCCTCGCACCCTGATGCGGCGCATGACGCGCTCCACATCGCGGGGGTCGTGGCCGACGATCCAGTCTTTAAGCTGTAGAACGAGCGGCTGCACATAGGGTTTCGGAGTCTCGATCTGGCTCCAGCCCGTGATCCCTTCATCGGTGATGATGCGGATAACGGGGCTGTCTGCGATGACAGCACACTTCAGGTCGACGATTTTCACCGCTCATCTCTCCGTGGAATCGTCGGCGCGAGTAACTCGCGCCGGCGCGATCATTTGGTTTGCTGCGCCTTCCACTCCTCGTACTCACCTTGGGCGTCGTCCGACAGTGGGTAGTAGCGGCGAAGGTCGCCGCCTTCGCTGAGTCGAAGCCGTGAAAACTCCTCCCACTCGACGTGGGTTTTCGCTCGTTCAAGGAGTCTTTCGACAAAAGCGATGGGGACAACGACTGCACCGTCGTCGTCCGCAATGATGATGTCACCTGGTGCCACATAGCAGTTTCCGCAAGCCACCGGAACGTTCACTGCGTAGGGAAAAATGCTCCGCTGCGTATGGTAGTTTGGCGTGACACCCTTAATCCAGCAACCGATGTCGACCTTCTGGATGTTCGGCCAGTCGCGCAGGCAGCCGTCGATGATGACCCCCACACCACCGCGACCCTTCAGGTAGGTCATCATCATCTCACCGAAGACGCCGGAGTCCATCTTTCCGCGCGCGTCTACCACAACCACATCGCCGGATTGCGCATGATAGAGCGCATGACGATGAAGCTGTGCTTCCGGATCGCCGTACTCATCGTCCTGGTAGACGTCTTCGCGCAGCGGCATGAATTGCAAGGTCAGTGCCGGACCCACAATGGACTTTTGGGGCGTCCAGCTCGACACGCCTTCAATATGCGCATGGCGGATGCCGAGGCGGTGCAACTCGGCACTCGCAGTCGCCGCACCAATCCCCTTGAGCGCCTCGATCACGTTGGGATCGGGCCGGACGATATCCGGCGTGTGAGTCATTTGAAAAAGTCCCTGTCTTCATCTTTCAGGTAGGGTTGAGTTCTTTCCACGTTAAGATCAGCTCCCATCCCCGGTCTATCCCAAACCTTGATCATGCCGTCCTTTACCAGCGGGTCGGGCAGTCCATCCACAATATCAAACCACCAGTCGGGTCGTCCTGTGGGAAGCTCAAAGGCGATGTAGTTTTGCGGCATTGTCGCGCTAACCTGGACGAGAGCGGCGAGCCCCAGCAGGCCGTTCCCGGTACCGTGGGGCGCCATCATGATGCCGTGGAGGTCCGCGTACTCGGCGATCCACTTGATCTCCGCAAGCCCCCCCACGTCGCAAGGATCAGGCCCTATAATGTTTACCGCATGACCTTCGATGAGCGATTTAAAATTCTGGCGCAAGTAGATCTGCTCACCGGTGTGAATGGGTGTCGTGGTGGCGTGGGTCACGTCGCGGTAGACGTCGGCGTTGACAAAGGGCGTGTAGTCGCCGGTGATCATGTCCTCCAACCACATCAAGTTGAAAGGCTCCATCGCCTTTGCAAATTTTAAGGCATCGATGGCCGTGAAGCCGGGCCCGCAGTCAAGCGCCAGACCGACCTCATCGCCGAGCACTTCCTTCATCGCCGCCACGCAGTCAACAAGGTGAGCCATGCCACGCTCTGTCATGAGACCGCTGGTGTTGAAACCGTGGAACGGGTTCGGCTTTTGCCTCTCCCCGTAGTGGAAATTGGGCACCTGGTCTTTCATGGGGCTATGGAAGGCAACCCCCATTTTAACGAACGAAAAACCATGGGGAAGTTCCATCATTTCTTTGACGGCTTTGGCGTAGTCATCCGGTTGAGTGCCGCTGGACTCGGTGCGGATGGCACCGTTGTAGACCCGGACCTCGTCCCTCACCTTGCCGCCCAAAAGTTTATAGACAGGCACACCCGCAGCCTTGCCGGCAATGTCCCACAGTGCGTGCTCGATCATACTGATCGCCGCGCCCCAAGGCTTGAACGCGCCGCGCTTTCTGATGCGCATCATCACGCGCTCCACGTCGGTGGGATCCTCCCCGATGATGGCGTCTTTAAAGTGAAGGACGAACGGTTTTAAGAACGGTTTGAAGTATTCGCCCTCACCGTAACCGGACACTCCTTCATCGGTAACGATCCGAACCACCGGATTGTCGCCGATAACCGCGCATTTGACATCGGTAATTTTCATTGTGTTCGTCCTGCTGGCAGTCGGCCGTCGTCCTTCACCCACGACGATCAGCCGGCCCGGTCAATCCTCCATGACCGAGGCGCTTGTCCGATGCTCGGGTGAGTTAGCTCGGCGGAATCCTCTTCTCGGTCACGGCGTCGAACACATGCACACGGTTCTGGTCAAACTCGACCCATACCGTCTGATCGGCGTTTATACGGTGCCGCGGATCGGTACTGATGACGACGCTTTCGTCGCCCATTTCCAAATGCGCAAAGGTGAGGTCGCCCGTTGGTTCGACCGTGTACACCCTTGCCGGCACGCAACCGGGCTCCTGCGCGTCATGGAGGATAAGACAGCTGTGTCTGACCCCAAGAATAATCTGGTCGGTGGATGCCGTTTGCGCACGGGAGGCTATCTCCGGCGACAGGTGCAACTCCCAGCCCTTGCTTGATGCGAAGAGTTCACCGTCACGTTCCACCACACTCGCCGGCAACAAATTCATTGCAGGGCTTCCGACGAACCCAGCCACGAAGACGTTTGCGGGTTCTTCAAATACCCGCTCCGGTGCGTCGTATTGTTGGAGGATACCACCATTCATAACGGCCATTTTGTCGGCCATGGTCATCGCTTCAAGCTGATCGTGGGTCACATAAATGACAGTCGCATTCAGGTCCTTGTGGAAGCGTTTTAGCTCCGCGCGCATTTGAACCCGAAGCTTTGCATCGAGGTTGGAAAGCGGTTCGTCCATGAGGAACACCTGGGGATCCCGGACAAGGGCACGGCCGAGGGCGACGCGCTGTTGCTGTCCGCCCGACAACTCGCGCGGTCGCCGGTCCATCAGGTGCGTTATGTCCAGGAGTTTCGCAGCCTGCTCCACCTTTTCAGAAATCACACGGCCCGGCACTTTGCGCATCTTAAGAGGAAAGGCGAGATTCTTTCGCACTGTCTTGTTGGGGTAAAGGGCGTAGTTCTGGAAAACCATCGCGATGTCGCGATCCTTCGGATCAAGATCGTTGACCATGCGCCCACCGACCTTGATCTCGCCCTCGGTGAGATCGAGTAGGCCCGCGATCAGGTTGAGCGTCGTGGTCTTGCCGCAGCCGGACGGTCCGACGAGCGCTACGAACTTGCCGTCTCCTACGGTAAACGAAACGCGCTTCACGGCGTCGACATCGCCGTAGGATTTGACAACGTCTTTGAGGTCTACCTGTGCCACGGAGCCCCTAAATTTTCCGAATGATGCAATGGCTGGTCATGCCTTCACCGCGCCTTCCGTAAGCGCGCGGACGAAGTATTTTTGTAGGATGAGGAACATCACGACAACGGGCACACTCATGATGAAGGAGGCAGCCATCAGCCCCGGCCAGTTCGTCGCGTACTCGGTGAAGAAGCGCTGGAGGCCGACGGGAAGTGTCAGTTTCTCGTCACTGTTGAGGAAGGTTAGCGCATAAACGTATTCGTTCCACGCGGTGATGAAGGAGTAAATGGCTGTCGCAATGATGCCAGGCGCGGAGAGCGGCATGACGACGAGGAGAAACGCCTGGAATCGCGTGCAGCCATCGATCCTTGCAGCCTGTTCCAACTCCACCGGGATGTTGTCGTAAAACCCCTTTAGCAGCCAGATGGAAAGTGGCAAACCAAAAGTTAGGTAAGTTATAACCAGCGAGGCGTGCGTATTCACGAGCCCCATCCAACGCATCATGATGAAGAGCGGCATCAGGAATACCACCGCCGGGAACATGTTGCGAAACAGGACGGAGAAAAAGAGCGCGTTGCGCCCTGGAAAACGAAAGCGCGCGAAGGCGTAAGCGGCCGGCACCGCCACCGCAACACCCAGCACGGTTGTCAGGGTCGAGACGACGATGGAGTTCCAGAGATAGCGCAGGAACTGACCGCCCACTTCGCTGGTCGGCGACAACAAGCGGTAGTACTGCTCAAGCGTCGGGTTGGCTGGGATAAGTTCTGGCGGGTACTGGATCGCAGCGAACTGACTCTTCACTGACGTGATGAGCATCCACAACATTGGCAGAACCGAGAACAACAACAGCAGAATCAAAAAGATCCAACCGGTGATATCCCAACCGCCAAGCGTGCGTTTCCTCATGCGCGCCGCCTATCGTCGCCCGCCGTTAGCGCGCGCACATAGAAGTAGCCCAGCACCACCATCACGACGAATAAAATCACCGAGTATGCGGACGCTATGCCGAACCGAATTCGTCCGAACGCAATCTGGTAGATCTGCGTAATCCAGATGTCGCTCGCTCCAGCCGGCCCGCCCCCAGTCATGATCCAAGGGATCGTAAAGTGATTGAGGTTGGCCACAAACAGCAGGAGCACCGTGATGATGAGGACGCCTTTGAGGTGCGGTAGCGTCACGTGGATGAACTGGTTCAGTGGGCTCGCCCCATCCACCCTTGCCGCGCGCATCAATTGTTCTGGCACCGTCTGAAGGCCGGCGAGGATCATGATCATCGCAAACGGAAATTCTTTCCAAACGTTGACAACGATCAGCGCGGGCAGGACCCGATCCACATTGTCGAGAACGTTGAGTTTATCATCGGTGAACCCCAGGTCGATGAGAATCGATCCGAGCACGCCCAGATCACTGTGATAAATCCACCGCCAGACATAGGACGCTGCCACCGCACTAATCACGAAGGGGATTAGCAACAGGCCGCGCAAAAGCCCCCGTCCAATAAATTCTTTATTGAGAACGAGAGCTGCGCCAAACCCCAAAATGACGGAAAAAAACGTTGACCAGACAGTCCAGACTACAGTGTTGACGGTGACATCGTGAAATCGGCTCGATTGAAGAAGCCTTATGTAGTTATCAATACCAACAAATACTTTATCGGACATCGCCAGACTTGGCGGTGTTTTATAGACTGACAAGACGACCGTGTAATAGATCGGGTACGCAATAACGAGCAGCATGACGATGAGCGATGGGGCGACATAAGCGTAGTCCCATCGCCCCTCCCAAATCCTCATGAACAGATTGGGGTTGCCGCGGCGCGTTTTACGCCCGGCCGCCGCCCCCTGTCCATGCCGGATGGCGTCGCTCACAGCGTCATGCTTTCGGAGACTAGCGCGCCCGGCCGCAGGAAAAGGGCCGGGCGCCGATCCATGTCCTCAAATTCCGTCGAGAAGACTTTGGATACGCTCTTCTGCCTCGGCGGTTGCTTCATCGACTGACATCTTCTCTGTCATCACGTTTTGAAGCATTTCCGGGATGATGATGTTCATGATCTCGGTGCTTTCCGCCACCACCGGGAAGGGGATGCCGCTGGGTAGCATCGAGGTCGACACGTCCAGGAACTTGATGGTGTCAAGCCGTTCCTTCATGGCGGAGGTTTTGAAGCCCCGCGTGTTGCCGGGGTTGGAGCCCGTCCAGTGCAATTTGGTCGACCATTCCGGGCCGGTCATGAAACAGATTAGCGCGAGCGCTGCATCACGATCCATCTCTCCGTCAACGAGATCTGGATTCATCAGGTGGACGTTGCCACCGCCAAAGACGACTGCCCGCCTCGCGTCACCGCGTGGGATCTTGCCGTAGCGCATGTTGTCGACGACTTTCATCGCCGCTTCCTTGTCACTGCCGGTGGCATTGTTCGCCCGGTCGAGCATAGTGCCGTATTCGCTCGGATGCGCGATGACCATGGCCAGCTCATTGGCGATGAAGGGATCTTGATTTTCAGTTTGGGTGTTGGTTAGGGCTGAGACCGGCACGGATTTGTCGCGCACATACATATCGTAATAGTTCTGAACGGCCTTGCGCGCGCCTGGGGTGTTGATCTGGATGGCTTGGAGCGTCGGCTCGGCATCGGCTTCGTCCAGTGCGCCGCCACCCTCGCCCCACATCATTGGCATGAAACGGAACGGCGTATTACCGGCGTTCACGCGAGCAACGAGTCCGTAACCGTTCTTCCCGGTCTTTTCTTTGATCTGCTTCGAGTATTCGACTACGTCATTCCAGGTTTCGGGCGCCTTTTCTGGATCAAGGCCAGCTTCTTCAAAGATGCCAGCGTTCCAGATGAAAGCCATCGTCTCGTTGTTCGTGGGAATACCCCAGGTCTTCCCATTAAGCGATACAGATTTCATGGCGCCTGGCCAGAAATCGACGGTGGCGTGGCCAACGTCCTCAGGCTTCAATTCAGACAACTGGCCCTTCGAGGCGAACTCAGAACCCCAGAGGATCGGCAGCCGCGCCACCATCGGAGCGGCGTTCCCAAGTGCGGCTGTGCGCAGTTTATTCAGTAGGTCATTGTAGTTGATGTTCTGCGCATCGAGTTCGATGTTAGGATAGGTTTCCGCAAAGGCTTCGAAGAAAGCCTTCTCCATATCACGGTCGATCTGGGGATGGGCCTCCGTCGTGCCGTAGTGCCAATAGCTGACCTTGCCCTCATAATCGAGCGGCGTGATGGCGGAGCACTCTTGGGCCGTATCGACGTCCTCAGTCCCCGCGATGCTTTTCACATACTCAGGCGTCCACGTCTCCGGATCGATCCCGGTCTTGTTGTCCTGGGCTGCCACCGTCCCAGCAAAAACGATCGCCGTGGAGGCGAGCATAGCCCCCAGGACTCTCCGACTACGACCCTTGGTCACTGCAAAGATTCTTTTCATCCTACCCTCCCGTTTTTGCGAAGTTTTTTTCCCCTTATCATTTTTTGGTTACGATTCCGAGTCGCTCTTCCCGGGTGTAACGCTGTGCGCCTCATCAGAGACGCCTTCGAAAACGTCCTGCATGGAGGACTGGGTATGCAAAAGCAGGCTGCCTCATCCAGTCAGCGTCTACGCATTGATGACCAAGCTAACGCCCCACGCTGACGATCTCCAAAGACCCAACACACGGAGATGATAACTTTAACATGTCCAAAAGCGATGTCAGCAAGATACCACAGTGTTTCTGAGCGAATTATTGTTTGCAAGTCTAGCGACGAGGCGATCGAGGTCGCGCGCCTTGCGCTTGTATATTTTTGGAAAACAGCCGAGTGCGCGTTCGCGCTCCCCGGCTCAATTCTTCGATTAGTGTTGCGTGAATGAGTGACAAGCTTGACTGCTGACGACAGTTTTACGGGGTTAGATCGCACACAAGGGGCCGAAAGAGGGGCGCTAGAGCGGTGCTCAAACCCATCGCAGGTGTGCCGTTACCGATGGATCGAGCTGCGAAGAACGCAAGGCAAAAAAGTGATCCCCAGCGGGTGCGTGACGCGCGTCACCTTCAACAGCTTTAGGAAAATTTTGTCCGCTCTTGCGCGTTGGCCGCGCTGACTACCCGAGGTCTCGCAAGGACGGCAGCCGTCAGGGCACTGATGGTGTGGACGCCATCAGACAATGTGATTCCTGAGGTCATAGGTGCCTCACGGTGGCCGCATCCCTGAGAACGGTGACCCCGGCAGAATGAATGAGTGACATCGCCGACGTTCCCTTATCCAAAGGGAAGGATGCAATACTGGACCGAGCAAACTTTGGCGATGCGAAGTTCTAGTCCTGCCCCTCTCCATTTAGCGGAACCATATTGTCCTCCATTAGCAGGTTACGGGCCTCACGATACTGGCTGAGCGGCTTGGCGTGCTGCACAAGCAAGCTTGTCAGCGCGCGGATCGCGGGACTGCGCTTGCGGGACTGAGGCGACACGATGTAGATGCCGCCGGCATCAATGGAGTATTCGTTCAGTACGGTTACCAACCTTCCAGCCAAAACATCGTCGACGAACAAATATTCGGGTAGGTAAGCGATACCAGCGCCCCCTAACACTAGATCTCGTGCCGGACTCCCTCCGTTGACGCTAATATTGCCTTCCACCTTGTACCCGACCACACTGCCATCGTCGGCGCGCATCGGCCAGCGGTCCCGGTATGGCGCTGCGGTGTCCACAATGCAGTTGTGGCGCGAAAGATCGTCTGGACCCATCGGCGTGCCGTTCTTCTTGAAATACGTAGGTGCTCCGATGACACCTAGCCGCAGATCGATGAACTTGCGCGTGATGAGGCTGGAATCGGGTTGCCGGCCAACGCGAAGTGCAAGATCAACACCTTCTTCCACTAGATTGAGCAGCCGGTCGGCAATGAAAATTTCCAGTTGGACGTCGGGGTGAGTCAATACAAATTGCGCAACCACGTCGCGCATCAAAATCGCCGCTAGGAAATGCGGCATTGTTATTCGCAAACGCCCGCGCGGTCTGATGCTCGCCGCATCGCGCTCTTGCATCATCTGCTCGGTCCGCAGGACGATTGCCTCGCAATGATCGAGCACTTCTTCGCCAGCTTGGGTTAGTCGCAACGCGCGGGTCGTACGGTTGAGAAGTTGCTCACCGAGCGCGGCTTCGAGATTGCTGACGTGGCGGCTAACGGAGGATTTGGATAAGCCAAGCGCTCGGGCCGCTGGTGCAAATCCGCCCTCACGGACCACTCTGACAAACACCTCCATGGCCTTCAATTGATCCATGATCGTCCCGCTTTTTGCAACAAACCGTTCGGGAGATGAGGAATAGTGCAAACAGGCCGCTTCTACTACCTGTCTGTGCCATCACAAAATCTTTGAAACCAGCACCTCCGCTTCCTATCTGGCAGCGCCTACTCAAGACCCATTTTGACGAGTTCGTGTGTTATGTGCCCACCCTTTTCAGACGTCGGCGATCTCCGCCCATGACCGCATCAGCAGAAATTTCTGGGGTTTTTCACGTCGGCCATTGGCGGGTGGATCATGCGGCGCGAACGGCCAGCGACGGCAAAAGACTCCGCCAACTGTCGCCGCGCGCCATAAACGTTCTGCGCGTCCTTGCCGAAGCGAATGGTGACGTGGTGAGCCGTCGCGAGTTGCTTCGTTCTGTGTGGCCGAGTGTTACGGTGGGCGATGAGAGCCTCACCCAGGCCGTCGCCGAAATTCGTCGTGCGCTCGACGGTGCCGGAAAGCAGCCACGTCTTGTCGAAACAGTACCCAAATCCGGATATCGGCTATCGGTGTCGTGTAGCTTCGATCACGTAGAACAAAGTTACGGAAGAGACGACGAAGCGTTTGACCTCGCCGCCTACATTCTCCTGCTTGAAGCAAGGCAGGAAATGATAAGAAGTGGCCCAAACGCGCTGGAGCACATTGAGGCGATCGCGCAGGAGGCCGTAAACCACTGCCCCAATTTCGCTCTGGCGCATGCCGACCTCGCCATTGCCCTTGCCAATCGCGGCCTTTTTCGCGCCGGCGCACGAGATCGGCTCAAACGAGCGATCAATGTTGCCGAGCACGCAGTGGCGCTACGGCCAGATCTTGGCTTCACCCACGCTGCCCATGGGTTCGTTCTTGGCACCCTGAACCAATTTGAAGCGTCAAGGGTTGCCTTCGCAAAGGCGTTTGCCCGTGATCCCAACGATGGGGAAGCGCACTATCTCGCCGCTCGCACAGCGTTCGTGGCGGGCGACCACCGCACGAGCGTTGCCCTAGCGCACCGCACTTCGGAACTGTGCAATGATGGCCCTCGATCGCTTTTTATGGCCGCCAGAGCAGCCATTGCGTTCGATGAGCAAACCAGCGCTCGATATGCTCGCATGTGCCACACGCGCACGATGACCGCCCTAAACGAAGACCCAAGAAGTCCGCGCGCCAACCAGGCGTATGGGCCAACGCTCGCGATGATGGGCGACATGAAATCCGCCCGCACCGCTATTGAAGTGCAGGACGACGGTCGAAACACGCTCGGTTACCACAGCCTTCTTGGCCGGCTCCTACTGGGTGATATTGAAGTCGCCCTCGATCTCGTGGAGGAACTGGTCGACAACGGCTGGCGAGACGGCACGGGAATCGGGTCAGAGCCCCTGATGGGTCCGCTCATGCGCGAGCCGCGATATCGGCGAATTGTCGGTGCTCTCAACTAGACCGGTCCCGGTCTGCGGCGCACGACAACGCTGCGGGTCCGGGGTATGTTTCCGCCCCGGCCAATGGCTAGAGACCGTTTGCCTGCTGCGACCAACGATGGAG
>JBCCYN010000122.1:0-14190 GCA_039189655.1 Pseudomonadota bacterium
CCGTGCCTACGTGCACGGCCTTGGCGCCGAGCGCCATAGCCTTCACCACGTCCTGGCCGGAGCGGATACCGCCGTCCATGTGGACTTCGATATCATCACCCACCGTGTCGGCGATCTCCTCCAACACTTCGATTGTGGCCGGAGCGCCGTCGAGCTGGCGACCGCCGTGGTTGGAGACGATCATCGCGTCGGCGCCGGTTTTTGTGGCGATCTTGGCATCTTCCGGGTCAAGAATGCCCTTTAGGATCAGCGGACCGTCCCAGTGCTCGCGGATCCAGTCCACCGAACCCCAGTTGAGGGTCAGATCGAACTGGCTGTTGGTCCATGAGACCAGTGAGGACATGTCATCGACGCCCTTGGCGTGGCCAACGATGTTGCCGAACGTGCGTCGCTTCGTCCCCAGCATTTTGAGGCACCAACTCGGGCAGCCCATGAGGTCGAGAATGACGCGGGGAGTCATTTTTGGCGGAGCGGAAAGGCCGTTGCGAAGGTCCTTGTGGCGCTGGCCGAGCATTTGGAGGTCGAGCGTCAGGACGAGCGCCGAACAGCCGGCATCTTTTGCCCGGGCGATGAGGTCCGCCACAAACCCGCGGTCCCGCATCACATAGAGCTGGAACCAGAAGGGTTTTTGGGTCGCCGCAGCCACGTCCTCGATGGAGCAAATGCTCATGGTGGACAGGGTAAAGGGAACGCCAAAGTTTTCCGCAGCTCGGGCGGCGAGGATTTCCCCGTCCGCGTGCTGCATGCCCGTCATCCCCACCGGGGCGAGGTAGATCGGGAGCGTGGCGGGCTTTCCGATGATGTTCGCCGAAAGGTCCCGGTGCTCGAGGTTGCGTGCCACCCGCTGGCGCAACTTTATGGCGCTGAATGCGCTCTCGTTGGCGCGGTAAGTGCTCTCGGTATAGGAGCCGGAGTCGGCATAATCATAAAACATTTTTGGCGCACGCCTGCGGTGCAACTCGCGAAGATCGGCAATTGTCAGGATCGGCGCCATGAAATCCCCCGGAACGGCTCCCCGCCGCTGCTGAACTTGGGTCGGGCCAGCGCTTCGGGAAGGCTACTCTCTTCACAGGGTTTACCATGATGTCTGCTCGATGGACGCGCAAGCGACCGTTCCGCGTCTCGGTCACTGTTTTTGCGAAACGGGCTGCCTACGTCAGATTATGAGCAACAGTTAATGCAGCAAATCGCGTTAGTCACACCATATTCATTTGTATTGAAGGGATCTTCTCTAAGTAACCGACTGGATAGAAGAAGATCAATTTGTGTGCCTTCCTCAAGATGAGGGGAGATATTTTTTAACAGCTCAAATATGAGCTTCTAACGGTGAGGTTTGATATGAACGAAGGCTTGAATCCGCATTTTTCCGCCAGCCATGGCGTGCTTCACGTAGCAAGTATTCGCAGCAGTGCATGCGAGGATATCGTTGAAGTGTCCGCCGCCGACGTCTTTCGAGATTTCGAATTCTCGGGCGACGAATACGGTGAAGGCGAGAGCTATCATGACTTCCTCGTGAGTGGTGCGTTCGATCGGGACCTTTGATCCGCGTTCTAGAGAATAAACGGAAGAAAAGTTACCTGCAGCGCCACACGGGGGACAAGAAGAAAGAAAAAAGAAAGAAGTGGCGCTGAGCCCTAGGGTAGGTACCGCGAGCGATAGCTCGATGGGCCTGCCCTAGCGGCGCGTTTGTGCGACCGGGACTCATCTCGCAGAGTCGCCTGCGCTGAGGGTCTCCGTGGGCGGCGGTCGCGATGCCCCTCGTTGAAGCCTATTTTTGCAACATTGCCCGCACCAGCGTTGCCGGAGCGTCGGGCCTTTCGATACCGCTCCCCGCGGGCTCAGGCTCACTTCCCATCGACATTGCCATAGAACATGCGCTGCGCTGAGCCCGTTGCGCTAAACGGCTCCTCAGGAAAGGGGCGACAGGTTGATGATTTCCACGCGCCGGTTGATGGCGGCGTCAGGGTTCGCGGGGTCGACCAGCTGGCTTTCGCCATAGCCGATGGGAAAGAGGCGCTGGGGGTTGATGCTGTAGTAAAGCGTCAGGTGGTTCACCACCGCTTCTGCCCGGCGCATGGAAAGGTCCTCGTTGTAACCGGCCTCACCGCGACCGTCGGTGTGACCGGCGATGCGGAAATCCATGCCGTCGAGGCGCGGGTCCTGGAGCGCGCGGCCCAACGCCTGCATGGTGATCCAACCATCGTTCGTGAGCTGGTCAGAATCGAACTCAAAATTGATGGTGAGGTCGATGCTGGGAAAGTCGTCCTCGGCTGGAAGGTCGCCGGTGATGGAAATGCCGCGAGTGCCGGTCCGACCGAAAGAGCGCACGCCACCCGTCGGCTTTTTGGGGATGAGGGCGGAAACGATGCCATCCGCGGTCTGGGGTTGGGTGGCCTGGGTGGTCGCCGTTTGGTCCTGGGCGCTCGCAACACTTCCGGAGATGGCGAAGATGGCCCCCACGAAGGCGCCGAATAGAGACTTGCGCATGATCATCCGCCGCCTCCCACACGAAGATGAAGGACCGTGGCCCCCACTTCCCGGGGTAGCGCCGATGGGTCTGGCTGTTGGGCCAACGCGTCGCGCACTGCGCTCAAGTAGTAGCGGTCGTCGGCGGGCATTGTCGGCGCGCTATCGCGAGAGCCCGCGAGCACCAGCTGGCGGGTGGAAATGTCGCCGCGGCCGGCACCGCGCAGGGCGGGCATGCGAAACAGCATCTCGCCGGTTTCAAGCGCCTCCAGCTCTTCCATCGGACTGCGCGACGTGATGGCGATGATGGCCTCATCGCCGGCCGGTGGCGAGGCGGTGAAGGTGAGCCCGCCGCCCTCACCGTCGCCGAAGGTCAACTCCGTGAACGGCTGGAACTGGTAGCGGACCGGCCCTTGGCGCGGCAGAAGGTTCACCGCCTGTCCGGCCGCGTCGATATAGACGAGGTAAAGGAAGGTGGGCACGGAAGGGGTGATCACCTCGAACGCGAGGGAATCGCCAAAGGCCACATCGGTGGTTCCCGAGAGCATGTAGACCTCGGGCGCCAGGGTGGATTCCATGGGTTTTTCGAGGGTGCGCATGGCCTCGCACACGGGGTAGGGGCGCACCGTTACATCGTTCACATTGTAGGCGCCGACGTCGCGCAACCGGTCGAGCTCTGCAACACTCGACACAAACCCAGAAAGGCGTTGTTTGCCGTCGGAGGTGCGCCCGCGCGGCCGGACCTGGCTGCACGGGTTGAGGCCTGCATTGGCAGCCACCTCATAAAGGGTGGGCGTGCGTTCGCCGATCCCGGGCGCCGGACGCGGTGGGTCAAAGTCCACCCGCATCACCGACGCATCGGTGAGATCGGCGCGCATGGCATCAAAGCTGACCCAACCGAAGCCGCCGTCGGCCCACCCGGGCCCCCAGGAATTTTGCACCAGGAAGGCGCGGCGCCGTTCGTCGTAGCCCACGGCCACCAGGGCGTGGCCGCCGATGGGTTGCCCGTGGGGTGCGAGGGAGCCGCGGTAAATTTCGTCACCCTGGAGGAGCGAGAGGGTAGAGACCGGCTTATCCGGGTTGGCGTTTTCATCCAAGAAAAGCCTGAGGCCGATGACCACCGGGTGGCCTTCCGCCAGTTGCTGCTTCATCAGATCGAAGTGCCGCTGAGTAACCGGGCCGTCGCGGCCGACGTTGTAGAGGAAGAAGGCATCGGTGATGCGAAACTGCGGGTCGAGGGGGCCGCTGTAGGTCTCCGCCGCGCGGCAGGTTTCGCTGTCGGGCATGTCCCGCCGGTCCACGGCGCCGTCGGCAAGGGCCGCATAGGCGTGAAGTTCGTGGCTGCCGCCCACTTCGCAAGGGGTGTCGGGCCGCCTGATGCGTGCGTGAAGCCGCGCGGGGCTCGGGAGCGGCGTATTTTCCCCCAGGTGCGGATTTTTTGCGCGGGAGTAGTAGCCGCGCGCCGCATAGCCGATGGAAAAGGCAACGCAGCTCCCACCGGTTTGCTGCACCGGGGGCGGCATCAAAGGCGACAGATCCACCTGATCGGGGATGTAGGCTCGCGTCAGCGAAAGGCCGGGCAGGGATTGGGCCTCATCGGAGCTTAGGGAGCTGTGGCCGTAGAGCCCGATGGTGGACGCGGGGTCGAACGCCGCCGCCGGGCCAGTGAGCCCGAAAACGCAAACCGCCGCGGCAATGGAAAAACACCGCATCATGTCAATAACGCCTAAATCTCAACCGCTCTCAAATATATGCGCCTTTGCCATCGGTGCAATTGCACGCCTTGCGTGTGGCCTTGGGCGGGTCGATGGGCGGTTATCGCCGACTAAGGCAGCGACGCCTCCATGCGGCTGAGGGCTTCGTCAAGGGTGCTGCGGGGACAGCCGAAATTGAGGCGGCAGTGGTCTGCCATAGCTGCGCCGCCAAATTCGGTCCCGCAGGAAAGCCCCACCTTGGCTTTTTCGAGAAAATAAGCCTGGGCCGGGCGATCGAGGCCGAGGGCCGAGCAATCGAGCCAGGCAAGGTAGGTGGCTTCCGGCGCGCGCACGGAAATTTTCGGGAAACGGCGGCCCATCTCGCCCATGAGATGGTCGCGGTTCGCCTTCAGGTAGTTCACAAGCTCTCCGCGCCACGCTTCGCCATGGGCATAGGCCGCTTGGGTGGCGGTGTAGCCGATGGGATTGAGGCTATCGAGCACGCCTTCCCCGGCCGCAAGGAACCGATTGCGCAGGCTTTCGTCCTCGATCACCGCGAAAGCCGTCTTGAGGCCGGCAATGTTGTAGGTCTTGCTGGCGGACATCATCGTGATCGTCCGCTTGGCGATTTCCGGCGAGAGGCGGGCGATGGGGATGTGGCGCCCATCGGTCAGGGTGAGGTCGCAGTGCACTTCGTCGGAGATGATGGAGAGATCGTGGGCGATGGCGATGTCTGCGAGGCGTCGAAGCTCGTCTTCGGTGGCGCGCATACCCGTGGGGTTTTGCGGGTTGCACAGGAGTATGGCGTCTGCCTCCGGTGCCAGCTCCTCGATGCGGTCAAGGTCGTACCGCCAGCGTGAGCCGTTCGGAAGAAGGTCCACATCGATGCGCCGCAAACCCCAGTTGGAGGCCACGTTGCGGATGGGCCCATAGATCGGACGATCCACGATCAGCCCCTTTTGGGGGGACACCAGAGCGCGCACCGCCACATTGAAGCCCGGCGCGACGCCGCCGATGAACCGCAGAGCGCTCGGTGAAACCTGCCAGCCATAGGCTTTGTCGAGGTGTTTGAGGATGACGTTTCGTAGCTCATCGGTGGGCACTGCGTAGCCGAGGATGGGGTGGGCGAGGCGCTCGGCGATCGCGTCCATGATGGGCTTGGCGGTGGCAAAGTCCGTGTCGGCGACCCAAAGGGGGAGCACGTCGGCCTCGTAGCGGGACCACTTGGAGGAGCCGGTGTTTTGCCGGTCCAGGACCGTGTGGAATTCGCTCGTCAAGGGTGGGCCTCCCGTTGATCTCTTGGATGATGTTCAAACTGGTTGCAGACTGTGACTGAAGCTCATTTGACACTTCTGCGATAGCCTGTAGTGGTCCGCCGCGGCCTTGGGCCACGACACCCGACATTGTGCTGTGACCTTGAGGGGCGGTTTTCCGGAACGCACCCCGGCTGTGGAAATGGCGGGCTTGGGCACGCTTAAGAGCATTTTTTAAGAGAGCGGCGATGAACGAATTGGACACGCAAAAGTTTGCGAGCGTGCGCGCGGTGGACGCGGCAGCCCTGCGCGAGCGGGTGGAGCATCACCTGGTCTTCTCCTTCGGCAAGGACCGTGAAGCAGCGCGCCTTTCGGACTGGCGCCTCGCCCTTACCCGCACCATCCGCGATGAGATCGTGGTGCCGTGGTTTGCGGCGACGAAGCGCACCTACGCTGAGGATCACAAGCGCGTTTACTACCTTTCCATGGAGTTCCTGATTGGCCGGCTGCTCCACGATGCGACCGTCAATCTGGGGCTCGAAGAAAGCGCGCGCGATGCCATGGCTGCCCTGGGGACCGACTATGACGCGTTGGTTGCCGACGAACCGGATGCGGCGCTGGGCAATGGCGGGCTCGGCCGCCTAGCAGCGTGTTTCTTGGATTCCATGTCGTCCATCGGCATTGCCGCCTACGGCTACGGCATTCGCTACGACCACGGCCTTTTCAAGCAGGGCTTTGATGACGGCTGGCAAACCGAAGAAGCAGAGGACTGGCTTTCGGAGGCCCACGCCTGGGAGTTTGAGCGTCCTGAAGCCTCCATTCCCATCTTCTATGGCGGTAAGGTGGCCCCCAAGAAGGGCGATGCGGCCACCTGGGAGCCGGCGGACACCGTCATTGCGGCTGCCTACGATACGCCCATTGCCGGCTGGCGCGGCCGCTGGGTCAATACGCTGCGGCTATGGGCGGCAAAGCCCACCCGCGAGTTCGAGCTGGGGGCCTTTAACCGGGGCGACTATCTGGCCGCAGCCGCGCCGGCGGTGTTGGCGCAAACCATCAGCCGGGTGCTTTATCCGGACGATTCCACCCCTGAGGGCCGCAAACTGCGCCTTCGCCAAGAGTACTTTTTCACCGCCGCATCCCTCAGCGACATTTTAAGGCGCTACCAGAGCAAGGGCGGGGACCTGCGGGCGCTTCCCCAAAAGGTGGCGATCCAGCTGAACGACACCCATCCGGCCATTGCGGGGCCGGAGCTGGTCCGCCTTCTGGTCGACGGGCATGGCATGACCTTCGACGAAGCGTTCACCATTGCCCAACAGACGCTGAATTATACCAACCACACGCTGATGCCCGAGGCCCTGGAGCGCTGGTCCTACGATCTCATGGCCGAGGTGCTCCCCCGCCACGTGGCGCTGATCGAGCGTATCGACGAGCGCCACGCCAAGGACTGCGCAGCCCGTGGCAAGACGGCAGGCAAGGGCGTTCGGGCCATGGGCGAGGGGGAGGTGCGCATGGGAAACCTCGCCTTCATCATGGCCCACCGGGTCAACGGGGTCTCGGCGCTCCACACCAAGCTTGTCAAAGAGACGGTGTTTCGCGAGCTCCACGAGCTTCATCCCGACCGGGTGGTGAACGAGACCAACGGCGTCACCCCCCGGCGGTGGCTCTATAGCTGCAACCCGCTTCTGCGAAATCTCCTCACCGAAACCATCGGTGACCGGTGGACCGAGGACCTTGCCGCCCTCAGCGACCTTGCGCCCCATGCGGAAGATCGCGCCTTCCAGGACGCCTACCGGGCCGTCAAACAGGCCAACAAAGAAAAGCTGGTGGGCTGGATCAAGGAGCGCTGCGGCATCGAAGTGGATCCGAGCGCCATGTTCGATGTCCAGATCAAGCGCATCCACGAATATAAGCGCCAACTCCTGAACGTCTTGGAAACGGTGGCGCTCTACTACGAAATGAAGCGTAATCCGGACGCGGACTGGACCCCGCGCGTCAAAATCTTTGGCGGCAAGGCGGCGCCGGGCTACGCCATGGCAAAGCTCATCATCAAGTTCGCCAACGATGTGGCGGCGGTGGTGAACGCGGACGAGACGCTGCGTGGCCGGCTTAAAATTGCCTTTCCCGCCAACTACAACGTTTCCGCCGCCGAATGGCTCATCCCCGCCACTGACCTTTCCGAGCAGATTTCCACCGCCGGCATGGAAGCGTCTGGGACCGGCAACATGAAATTCGCCCTCAACGGCGCGCTCACCGTCGGCACCCTCGATGGGGCAAACGTGGAAATCGCCGAGCGGGTGGGGCTCGACAATATTTTCATCTTCGGTCTCACCGCGGAGGGCGTTGCTGGGCTGCGCGGGAGTTATCGGCCGGAACAGTTCATTAAAAAGTCCGCGCGGCTCACAAAGGTGCTGGCGGAGATCGAGAGGGGCGCGTTCTCGCCGGATGATCCAAGCCGTTTCAAAGCTTTAGTGGACGATCTGCGGGGGCACGACTGGTTCATGCTCTGCGCCGACTTTGACGCCTACTATGAGGCCCAGAGAAGGGTGGATGAGGCGTGGAAGGACGATTCGGCCTGGACGAAAAGCGCAATCCTCAACACTGCGCACTGCGGCTGGTTTTCCTCTGACCGGACCATTCGGGGTTATGCGCGTGACGTGTGGCACGCCGAGCCGGCGCTCTGATCGGGGCGTTTTTGAGGTTGGGTTTGGCCCATGGGGGTTGACCCGCGGGCGCGGGCGCGCCGAAATCTCCTAGAGCGCTAAAACAACCGAGTTCGTGAGTCTGCCAGAAAAAGAGCGCGCCAGCGCCATCCGTGGAGGGACCCCATGCGTGATGCCTCACAAACTCTCTTGGGCCGCAACGCGATGGCCTTCGTGCTGGCCGGCGGGCGGGGCAGCCGGCTCAGGGAGCTGACGGACCGGCGTGCCAAGCCGGCGGTCCACTTCGGCGGCAAGAGCCGGATTGTCGACTTTGCCCTTTCCAACGCCATCAACTCCGGTATCCGGCGCATTGGTGTTGCCACCCAGTACAAGGCCCACTCGCTCATTCGCCACCTGCAACAGGGCTGGAATTTTCTGTCCGCGGATCGGGGCGAGGGGCTTGATATCCTGCCGGCATCCCAGCGGGTTTCCGAGACCATGTGGTATTTAGGCACCGCAGATGCAGTATTTCAGAACATCGACATCATCGAAGGCTATGGGCCCGAGTACACGGTCATTCTCGCGGGCGATCACATCTATAAGCAGGACTACGAAATCATGCTGCGCCAGCATGTGGACAGCGGCGCGGACGTGACGGTGGGCTGCGTGGAAGTACCCCGGGAGGAGGCGTCAGCCTTCGGCGTCATGCACATCGATGAAAGTGGGCAAATCAAAGAGTTTTTCGAAAAGCCCGCCGATCCGCCGGCAATGCCTGGCAAACCCGATACCGCCCTCGCGTCCATGGGCATTTACGTTTTCAAGACCAGCGACATGATCGAGCACCTGCACGCCGATGCAGCCGTCGAAGGGTCGGCGCGCGACTTTGGCAAGGATATCATCCCGTCCATCGTCAAAAGCGGCAAAGCGATGGCCCACACCTTTTCCGACAGCTGTATTCGCGAGGCCGGACGGGAGGCCTACTGGCGCGATGTGGGGACCGTTGATGCCTATTGGCAGGCCAACATCGATCTCACCGACTTTGATCCCGAACTCGATATCTACGACCGCACCTGGCCAATCTGGACCTATGCGGAGATCACAGCGCCCGCAAAGTTCATCCATGATGAGCCGGACCGGCGCGGATTTGCCACCAGCTCGCTGGTTTGCGGCGGATGCGTCGTTTCGGGGAGCAATGTCGACCAGAGTCTCCTCTTCACCCACGTGCGCTGCCGTTCCTACTCTTCGCTCCATCGCGTGGTGGCGCTGCCGTCGGTGGAGATCGGTCGCCATGCGCGGCTAAGCAACGTGGTCATCGATCGGGGCGTTTCTATTCCCGAAGGGCTGGTGGTGGGTGAAGACCCTGAAGAGGATGCGCGCCGCTTTCGGCGCACGGAAAACGGCGTTTGTCTGATAACCCAAAGAATGCTCAACGCGCTGAACTAGGGTTTTACCGGTTGAATATCCTTTGCGTTGCCTCGGAGTGCGCGCCATTCCTAAAAACGGGCGGGCTTGCCGATGTGGTGGGCGCTCTTCCCAAAGCGCTGGGGCGTCTGGGCGTAAAAACCCGCGTTGTCCTGCCCGCCTATCCCGCGCTGGCGCCCATTGCAGCGACGGGTGTGCAAGTGGCGAGCTACGATCACAGCGCGTTCGGCACCCTCAACATCTTGGATGCCAGCGCTGACGGCCTTGACCTTTTCCTGGTGGTGGCCCCGCAATTCTTCGACCGGCCTGGCAACCCCTACCTTGATGCCTGGGGAAACGATTTTAGCGATAATGCCCTTCGGTTCGGGGCGCTCTCCTACGCGGCGGCGAGGCTTGCCCACGAAGGTGCGGGCGGCTTCCGCGCCGACGTCCTCCACGCCCACGACTGGCAGGCGGGACTGGCACCGGCGTACTTGAGATTCGCTGGGAATTTTCGGGTGGCAACGGTGACCACCATTCACAACATCGCCTTCCAGGGCGTCTTTCCGCCGAGCCTCGGGGCACCCCTCGGCCTCCCTTCGGAAGCCTTCAACATTGACGGTTTTGAATACCACGGCGGCATTAGCTTTCTCAAAGCTGGGCTCATCTACGCCGACCGCATAACGACCGTGAGCCCCACCTATGCGCGCGAACTGTCGCTGCCAGAATTTGGGTTGGGCTTTGAGGGCATCGTGGGCGCCCGGCGGAACGAGCTGTCGGGGGTCCTCAACGGGGTGGACCTCGATATCTGGAACCCCGCCACGGATCCGCACCTTACGGCCAACTACGATGCCTCCTCGTTGGTGGCGCGCTCCGACAACCGCAAAAGCCTTCTGGAGCGGTTCGGCCTTGCCATCGACGATGGGGCGCCGCTGTTTTGCATCGTCAGCAGGCTCACCACCCAAAAGGGGATCGACCTGGTGCTGGAGGCCCTGCCTCGACTGCTGGCGCGGGGCGCTGGGCTCGTGGTTCTGGGTACTGGATCGGTGGATCTGGAAAATGGTTTGCGCGCCGCCGCCCGCGCCCATCCCACGCGCATCGGCGTCGAAATCGGCTACGACGAAGGCCTTTCCCATGCCATGCAGGGCGGGGCCGACCTTATCCTTGTTCCCTCCCGGTTCGAGCCGTGCGGCCTCACCCAGCTTTACGGATTGCGCTACGGTTGTTTACCGCTGGTGGCGCGCACAGGGGGGCTGGCCGATACGGTTATCGATGCCAACGAGGCTGCCCTCGCCGCGGGAGTTGCGAACGGTTTTCAGTTCTCGCCGGTGACATCGGCAGCACTGGGCGACGCCATTGACCGGGCCTGCGATGCGTTCAGCCACTGGGATCTGTGGCGCGCGATGATGCAAAATGCCATGGCCCATCCCGTCGGCTGGGATACGTCTGCCGCCGCCTACAAAACCCTTTACGAGACCACCAAGCGCGAACTGTCCGGAGCCGCCCCATGATTGCAAAGCCCACGCCCACCACACCCTTTGCGGGGCAAAAGCCGGGCACGTCGGGCCTGCGTGCAAAGACGGCCACCTTCATGGAGCCGCGCTATCTGGAAAACTTCGTGGAGGCGATTTTTCGCGCTGTCGGCCCCATGGCGGGAAAGACGCTGACCCTTGGCGGGGATGGCCGCTACTTCAACGCCGAGGCGATCCAGACCATCATTAAAATGGCCACCGCCCACGGCGTGGGGCGCATTCTCGTCGGCCGCAACGGCATCTTGTCCACCCCCGCCGCCTCCGCCGTTATCCGTAAGCGCAAGACCGACGGCGGCATCATCCTCTCCGCCAGCCACAACCCCGGCGGCGCCAATGGCGATTTCGGCATCAAATACAATATTGCCGCCGGCGGCCCGGCGCCCGAAAGCGTCACCGAAAAAATCTATGAAATCAGCAAGGAGCTGACGGAATACCACATCGCCGAGGCGCCGGATGTGGACCTCTCCGCCCTTGGAGAGACGCAGAGCGGCGGAGCGGTGATTGAAGTCATCGACCCGGTGGCGATTTATGCGGAGTTGATGTGCTCGCTGTTTGACTATGGGGCTATCAAGGCCCAATTCGCCGGCGGGTTTCGTATGCGCTTTGACGCCATGCATGCGGTCACCGGCCCCTACGCCAAGGCCATTTTGGAGGGCGAGTTGGGTGCACCGGCGGGAACCGTTTTGAACGCCGTGCCGCTGCCCGACTTTGGCGGCGGCCATCCCGACCCCAACCCCATTCACGCCAAGGCGCTGATGGATGAAATGTTCGGCGAGGATGCGCCAGACTTCGGGGCTGCCTCCGACGGCGATGGCGACCGCAACATGATCGTAGGTCGCGGGACCTACGTCACACCGTCGGACAGCCTTGCCGTTTTGGCGGCCAACGCACACCTCGCGCCCGGCTACGCCCGTGGCCTTGCCGGCATCGCCCGATCCATGCCCACCTCCCGGGCGGCAGACCGCGTCGCCCAGCGCCTTGGGATCGCCGCCTTCGAAACGCCCACGGGCTGGAAGTTTTTCGGCAACCTCCTTGATGCCGGAAAGGCGACCCTTTGCGGGGAGGAAAGCGCCGGCACAAGTTCAGACCACATTCGCGAAAAGGACGGTTTGTGGGCCGTCCTCCTGTGGCTGAACATCCTCGCCAAGCGCCAGGAAAGCGTTGCGGAAATCCTGACGCAGCACTGGGCTGCCCATGGCCGCGATTACTATTCCCGCCATGACTTTGAAGGAGTGGACAAGGCCGCCGCCGGCGCGCTCTTTGCCGAGCTGCGCGCCGATCTTGCCGGCCTTGTGGGGCGTTCGTTCGGCGCTCTGACGGTCACGGGTGCCGACGACTTTTCCTACCTGGACCCTGTAGACGGCTCCAAGGCCTCCCACCAGGGCATTCGCGTTTTCTTCGGTGAGGAAGCGCGGGTGGTCTACCGCCTTTCGGGCACCGGCACCGTTGGCGCGACCCTTCGCATTTACTTGGAGCGCTTCGAGCCCGATCCGGCACTTCAGGCCGATACGCCTGAGGATGCGCTAAAAGGCGTCACCGCTGCCGCCTACGAAATCGCCCAAGTGGCAAAGCGATTTGGGCGGGATGCCCCGGACGTGCGCACCTAAGACCAGCGCTGGGTGGGCGCCCAGCCACTGCGGGGACAAAACCCGCGCCGCTGGACTTTCGGCCGCGAAGCCATGCTAAGGTTGCGTTGAACAAGGCGCATTCCATTGCGGCAGAACGGAAGCGATCAAAGACCATGGGTCGAACCACAGCACTTGCAACGCTCATCGCCCTCTCCCTGACGAGCGGTGCCTATGCCCAAGACGGCGCTCCGGCTGCAGCGCCGTTGCCCGGGGTGGGTTATGTGGTGGCCGAAGAGCGCGACGTGACCCCCTCGGTGGAGTTCGTCGGGCGCATCGAGGCAGTATCGCGTGTGGCGCTGCGGGCGCGGGTGACCGGGTTTTTGGAGGAGCAAAAGTTCGAAGACGGGGACCTCGTCAAAACCGGCGACGTTCTCTTCATCATCGAGCAGGCGCCCTTTGCCGCCGCCGTAAAACAGGCCGAGGCGAACCTTGCCGCCGCCAAGGCCACCGCAGAGAACGCCACCATCGCCCTCAGCCGCGCCGAAACGCTGCTGGAGCGTGATACCGTCGCCCAGGCGACCGTTGATGACCGGCTCGCGGAAAAGCGGGTTGCCGATGCTTCCGTGCTCCAGGCGGATGCGGCGCTCGACCAGGAGCGGATCACCTTTTCCTATACGCAGATCACCGCGCCCATCGACGGGCAGATCGGCCGCGCGAGCATCAAGCCTGGCAACCTAGTGTCGCCGGATTCGGGGGTGCTCACCAATATCGTCCAGCAGGACCCGATGTTTGTCACCTTCAATGTGACGGAACGCACCGCGCTCCAGCTGCGCCGGGCCCTTGCCGAATCGGACCAGGATTTTGACCTGGTGAGCCAGCGCGTCACCCTGCGCCTACGCCTTTCCGATGGCGAGATGTACGACAAGACCGGCACCCTCGACTTTTCCGACGTCCAGGTGAACCCGGGCACCGACACCATCGTCTTCCGCGGCGTCGTCCCCAACCCCGACGGTATTTTGGTGGACCAGCAGTTCATCATCGTCGTGGTGGAGACGTCGGAGCCGGAGCGGCACGTGGTGATCCCAGAGTCCGCCATCAGCGTCGATCAACGGGGGCGCTTTGTCCTCATCGTCAACGACGCCAACGAGGTGGAAGAGCAGTTCGTGGATGTGGGCGATGCGGTGCCGGGCGGCGTCCCGGTGGAAAAGGGGCTCGACGCGGGGGCGAAGGTCATTGTCGACGGGCTCATGAAGGTGCGCCCGGGCATGAAGGTGGACGCGGTCCCCGCCGACGACGGACAGGCCTAAGCCGGCGATGTTTTCTGCGATCTTCGTCCGGCGGCCGCGGCTTGCCTTCGTCATCTCCATCGTCATCACCATTGCTGGCCTCATTGCCCAGACCGCGCTTCCCGTAGAGCAGTTCCCCGACATCGTACCGCCCCAGGTGCAGGTGTCGGGCGTTTATCCGGGCGCCAACGCTGAGGTGGTGGAACAGTCCGTCGCGCAGCCTGTGGAATCCCAGGTGAACGGCGTCGACGACATGATCTACATGAAGTCCACCAGCGGCAACGATGGCTCGTTCACCCTCAATGTGAGCTTTGCCGTGGGCACCGACCCCGACATTGCGACGGTGAACAC
>JBCCYN010000123.1:0-13996 GCA_039189655.1 Pseudomonadota bacterium
ATCGGCTCCTCGCCCAGGTAAAACTTCACGATTTCAGGCATGTACGTATAGACGGCCTTGTCGTCGGCAACGCCCGTTCCCATGGCGTTGGCAACGGCGACATTGCCGGAGCGATAGGCCGCAATCAGTCCTGGCACGCCGAGCACGGAATCGGGCCGGAAGGCGAGAGGATCAAGGTAATCGTCATCGATGCGCCGGTAGATGACATCCACCTGCCGCGCTCCCTCGGTGGTGCGCATAAAGACGCGGTTGTCGCGCACGAAAAGGTCACGGCCCTCCACCAGCTCGACGCCCATGCGATCGGCGAGGAAGGAATGCTCATAGTAGGCGCTGTTCAGGGGACCCGGTGTCATGATGACGACCGTGGGCTCGCGCGATGCGCGCGCTGGGGCGAGTGACTGCAGCGTTGACAAAAGCTCGTTCGGATACTGCTCGACAGGCTGGACCTTGTGCTCGCCGAAGAGGTCCGGCAGCAGCCGGATCGTGACCTCGCGGTTCTCCAACATGTAGGAAACCCCGGAGGGCGTGCGCAGGTTGTCCTCCAGCACATAGAAGGTCTCTGCATCAACGCGAACGATATCGATGCCGCAAACGGGGATGTAGACGCCGTGAGGCACATCGATGCCGTACATTTCGGGGCGAAAATAGGTGTTTTGGTAGATGAGCTCCTTGGGAATGACACCGGCCTTAAGGATCTCACCCCGGTGGTAGATGTCGCTCAAGAAAAAGTTCAGAGCGGTAACGCGTTGCTCCAGACCCGCCGACATGCGCTGCCATTCCGCGCTGGTGAGAATACGCGGCACGATGTCGAAGGGGATGATGCGTTCATCCGCATCGTTGTCGCCATAAACGGCAAAGGTGATCCCGATTCGGCGGAACAGCATCTCCGCCTCCCGCGAGCGCGAGCGTAGCTGCTCGGCGCTCACATCCGCAAGCCACGTCTTGACCCGGCGATAGCCCTCGCGCGTCTCGCCGTCGTCTCCGCCCATTTCATCGAATTTCTCGCCCATGAGCTCCGTGCTCGTGACCCCGTCACGGTGAAGAGTGCCGAAGGCGAAATCAAGTCCGCCTGCAAGCAGTAGCAAAGCGGATGCCGGACCAGCGGATCGGCTGGCGACGAAAGGGGCCTTGTTGACAAGCACTAAGCACCCAGCCAGCCTCACCAAAACCAATGGAGGCGCAAATGGTTCCCGGTGAAGTCATTGTGGCCGCGGGCGAGATTGAGCTGAACGCGGGCGCCGATGGGCTGGAGATCGACGTGGCCAACACCGGCGACAGGCCGATCCAGGTGGGCTCCCATTACCACTTTTACGAAACCAACGCCGCCCTGTCCTTTGACCGAAACGCAGCCCGCGGGCGCCGGCTCGACATCCCGGCCGGTTCGGCGACGCGCTTCGAGCCCGGCCAGGAGCGCCGCGTGCGCCTCATTCCGTTGAAGGGCCGGCGCGTGGTGCACGGCTTCAATGCCAAAATCGCCGGCGCGTTGGACTGAGCGCGGAGAACGCCAAGCCGGGAACCAGAAAACAATCGGTGTAGGAGAACTGTCATGTGTGGCCATCACGTCATTGAACACGTGCGAAGCAAAATGCTGTCGCGCCGCGGGGTCTTGACGGGGAGTCTTGGTGCGGCCGCGGCCGTAGGCGGGACCGCCCTGTTGGCACCGCCGGCGGTCGCAGCCACTTCCGGGGGTACGCTCACCGACCTTACCCACACGTTGTCGTCGGACTTTCCCACCTATGGTGGTGAGCCGGGCATCGAGATGACGCAGGTATTCAACTTCGCCGACAACGGTTTCAATCTCTTCAACATGGACGTCAACGAGCATACGGGCACCCATATGGATGCCCCGCTTCATTTTTCTGCTGACGGACAATCCGTGGACGAATTGCCGGTGGCGACGCTCATGGCGCCGCTGGTGAAGATCGATATTGCCGAGCGGGCCGCAGACAATCCCGACGCCCAATTGACGCCGGACGACATCGACGGGTGGGTCAGCGCCCACGGCGATTTGCCTGAAAGTTTCATCGTGGCGATGGATTCAGGATGGAGTGAGAAGGCCGGCGGCAAGGGGTTCCGCAACGCCGACGATGAAGGTGTGATGCACTTTCCCGGCTTCCACGTAGAAGCGGCTCAAAAGCTCCTGGAGACCGGCTGCGTGGGGATGGCGGTGGACACGCTCTCCCTCGACCACGGGCCATCTGCTGATTTCAAGACGCACTATGCATGGCTTCCTACCAACCGCTGGGGTCTTGAGAATGTCGCCGGATTGGGTGCGCTACCCGCATCGGGGGCGACGATGATCGTGGGAGCACCAAAGCATCGCGGGGGGACCGGCGGGCCCACACGGGTGATGGCCCTCGTATAGTTCGGCAGGTCGCGGCTTGCCCACCGAAGCAGCCGTCAAACGATCACCCAAGTAAATAGGCCGGATAGGAGAACCTATCCGGCCACAATATTATATTTAACAGGTATTTGCCAGGAAAAGCTGGCGATATGATCCGTATTAAGTGCCGTAGAGGGTTATTGAAACTTTCTCTCGGCCCCTCCGCACGATACTGAGATTTGTTCGCCAACCGCGGATCGCAAGCGGTCGCCACGAGGGAACGGGAAATGTGTGATGCCCGTTACAATTTTGCGCACTCCATTGCAGGCTCGAACGCGTTTGGGCAGCACGAATGGGGCAAAATCGCAGGAAAATCCTGGATCTATAGGCAAATTATTCGATATCAGCTCGGCAACCAGTTGGTTGTTCTATGGCCCGTTCTCGGGCGCGTTTTGCGAGGTTTGCGACGGTGTTGGAGCGGGTGACCTCAGCGGCGTGTGCGCCGATGGCAATAAGTATTTATCTCTTTGAATATTTCGAGCCGTCATGTGGTCTCAAGGCGCGGGGATGGTCTTTTTGATCGAGCGTGGTGGAGCGGAGACCAAGCCGCGCGCGCGCAGCTCTTCCAAGAGGCGAATATCATGGCTGTTCCAGCGCTCTATGCGCTTTTTGGTGCGCACCGACAGGGCGTCCGGTCGCGCCACCACAAAGTCGTCAAACCCTCGGACATTGTGTTCGGATGTGTTCTGCCGCGGCAGTTCGGCGTCCTTTGTGAGGATGTCGTTTTGCCTTAGCCAGGTCGTGATGGTGGGGATGTCACCCAGCACAAGCTCGCCCCGATCCATGCGCCCTTCGATGGTTGGCCAGATGTCCTCCCATGGGAGCGCGTTAACGGGCTTACCGAGATAGACCCTGCACAGCGCGTTGCGCCAGCCGGCGCCCATGAACCGGAACCGCTTCAGCATCATCCCATCGACTGCCTCCAAATCGGGCAACACGGGCTTGAACGCTTTGTGAGCCGCAAGGCTCGGTGTGGTGTGGACATAGTTGAAGAAGCTGCACCAGCGGGAGACGGGATCGCGCACCGCCGAAAAACTCACCGCGTTCCGTCCAGTGGGATCGTGAATGCCGAATTCCACATGGCCGAACATGGTGTCCAAGCGATGGATGGCGCCGGTTCGGATGTGCTTGCGGACCGACCTTTGGGCGTCTTCCTTGGTGAGCAGCAGATGGCTTTGGGGAAAGCGCTCGCGCAAGACCTTGTTGATGGAGCTTCCCGCGCATTTGGGGACGTGGAGGTGGACGATCAGGGGTCCGTGATCACTACCGACGCTCAAACAAAGCGCTCCTGCCGGCGATGGCGAACGCGACCGCCAGCGCACCAAAGTCCTCTTCGAAAGGGCACCAGGACGGGCATGGCGTCAAGGCAGGGCTGGCAGAAACCCGTCCAACCCACGACCGATGGCAGACTTCGTGCAAGGCTCGATTGCGACTGCCGTTCGTTGTGCCATGATGCCAGCCAAAGCGATCCACCGAGCGGGAGGCCCCATGGCCCGTATCTCAAGACACGATTATGCGGCCATGTTCGGCCCCACCACGGGGGACAAAGTGCGCCTTGCCGACACCGACCTTTATATCGAGGTGGAGCGAGACCACACGATCTACGGCGAAGAGGTGAAGTTCGGCGGCGGCAAGGTCATCCGCGACGGGATGGGCCAAAGCCAGGTCACCCGTGAGGACGGTGCCGTCGATACGGTCATCACCAACGCGCTCATCCTCGATTGGTGGGGCGTGGTGAAGGCCGATGTGGGCCTGAAGGACGGACGGATCATAAAAATCGGCAAGGCCGGCAATCCCGACACGCAGCCGGGTGTGGACATTGTCGTAGGGCCAAGCACCGAAGCCATTGCCGGTGAGGGAAAAATCCTCACGGCCGGCGCCATTGACTGCCACATCCACTTCATCTGTCCGCAGCAGATCGACGAAGCGCTTGCCTCTGGTGTGACCACAATGCTCGGCGGGGGCACGGGGCCGGCCACGGGCACCAACGCCACCACCTGCACGCCGGGCACATGGCACATCGCGCGAATGATCCAGGCGGCCGACGCCTTTCCCATGAACCTTGGCTTTGCCGGGAAAGGGAACGCATCGCTACCGGCCGCGCTGCGGGAGCAGGTGGCGGGTGGTGCCATGGCCCTTAAACTTCACGAGGACTGGGGGACGACGCCGTCGGCCATCGACACCTGCCTGACGGTGGCAGACGAGACCGACATTCAGGTGATGATCCACACCGACACCTTGAACGAATCGGGTTTCGTGGAAGACACCATCGCCGCCTTCAAGGATCGCACGATCCACGCCTTTCATACGGAGGGAGCAGGGGGCGGCCACGCGCCGGACATCATCAAGGTGGCCGGGCTCCCCAACGTCATCCCGTCGTCCACCAACCCGACGCGGCCCTACACGGTGAACACCATTGAAGAGCACCTCGATATGCTCATGGTGTGTCATCACCTCGACAAATCGATCCCAGAAGACATCGCGTTTGCCGAATCGCGCATTCGCAAAGAGACCATCGCTGCGGAAGACATTTTGCACGACATGGGCGCGTTCTCGATCATTGCCTCGGACAGTCAGGCCATGGGACGGGTGGGCGAAGTGGTGAGCCGCACCTTCCAAACCGCCCACAAAATGCGCGTTCAGCGGGGTCGGCTTCCCGAAGAAAGCGGTGAGAACGATAATTTCCGCGCCCGCCGCTATATCGCGAAGGTGACCATAAACCCGGCGATTGCCCACGGGATCTCCACCCACGTGGGATCGGTGGAGGAAGGCAAGCGTGCCGATCTTTGCCTGTGGTCGCCTGCCTTCTTCGGTGTCAAACCCGACCTTGTGATCATCGGCGGAACAATTGCGGCAGCCCAGATGGGCGACCCCAACGCTTCGATCCCGACGCCACAACCGGTCCACATGCGGCCCATGTTCGGTGCCTTCGGCGCGTCGTTGTCATCGTCCTCGGTGACCTTCGTGTCCAAGGCCGCCGCCGGATTGGACTACGGCACATTCAAGGAAACCGTCCCCGTGAGCGGATGTCGCTCCATTGGGAAAACGGACATGAAGCTCAACGACGCCACACCGCAAATTGAGGTGGACCCGGAGACCTACCGCGTCACCGCCGATGGCGAGCATCTCACCTGCGAGCCGGCGACCGAGCTGCCGCTCGCCCAGCGCTATTTTCTTTACTGAGGTTCATGCGACCGGATTCTGGCGAGAAACGTTCTTAGACCGGCGAAGCGCTCAAACCCTTGCCAATCAGCCCTGATCGCGATCGGCCAGGGCCACCGCCGCAACGAACTCATGGAGAAGAGCTTCGTCGAGGCTTTCGTTGGTGCGTAGGCCAGAACAGACGTCGAGGCCGAACGGGGCGACGCCGCGGACCGCATCGGCGGCGTTGGTTGGGCTGAGACCGCCGGCCAGGAACACCGGCTGTTCCACCGCCGCAACGCATTGGGCACTGACCGTCCAGTCGTGCTTGCGGCCCGTGCCACCAAGCTCTGCCGCATCCGGCCGACCTGAATCCAACAAAAAGGCGTGGGGCCGTTTCCCATAGCTCTGCATCAAGGTGGGAGCTTCAGAGCCCTCCACGTGAATCACTTGGACACGCTTGAGCGCCGGCGCATGGGCGGCTAGCCAGTCGTGCACCTCAGGGGCCACATGGCGCACGATCTGCACCGTCGAGACCGCGCAGGCGGCGGCGTGGTCGCGGATTGCCGGCCCAGTCGCCTCGCTGGTGAGCAGCCACGGCATCGTGGGGGGTGAAACGTTAAGGGCGATGGCCCGGGCGGTTTCATCGGTGAGGATGCCGGGCCCTGACGGCATCGCACCAACGAGCCCCACAGCATCGGCGCCCGCCCGTACGGCAAGCGCCGCCTCTGCGTCAGAGGAAATGCAGCAAACCTTGATGCGGGTCCGGCGTTGCGCGTGCTGCATCACAGCGTTTCGCTGGCTCAGGTCACACGATCATGGGATCGCATTACCTGCTCTCAGTTCCTGTTTCACCGCGCGGTTCGAGCCGCAAGATGATTCCATGCTGCCGAAACGCGCTTTAGCGCCGACCAACCATGCGCCAGGCAACCGGGAGGACGGCGGCCGCAAGGGCGATCTTGAAGGCGGCACCCCACATGAACGGCGCCACGCCCTTGGCGATGGCAACTTCCCAACCCGCCAGCTGCGCAAGCCACGCTGCCCCGCACGCGAAAATGATGCCCGTCCCGATCGCCATCGCGACCAGGGTGGTGAAGACGTTGCGGTCCCACCTGAGGCTTGCAAGACCGCCCACCACCACTGCGGCGACGACAAACCCCACAAGGTATCCAGCCGTCGGGCCGGCGAAGTAGGCAAGACCGCCGCCGGAGGCAAAAACGGGCAGGCCGACCGCGCCCTCGCCCAGGTAAAGGAGGAGGGTCGCCCCGCCGAGGCGCCACCCGTAAGCCATGCCGATAACCAGCACCACGAACGTCTGCATGGTCATCGGGACCGGATAAAACGGCACCTGGATCTTTGCGGAAATGGCAAGGGCAATGGTGCCTGCCACCATCAAGATCACGTTGCGCAGAAGACCACCCGACCAGATGACGTCGGCCAGAGGACGGGTTGGGGCAAGTGTCGTCACAGGGATTCTCCTTTAAAGCGCGCCGTTATGCCATCGACTATGAGATGAGGCGAACCGCGCGGAAAAACGAACGCTTGGGGCACGCCCCGCAAGACCGAGTTTGCGAGGTGGGCCCTAGCTGAGTGCATCGCGGAGCTGATGGATACGGGCCGTTTCCTCGGCGCGGGCCGCCAGCGCTCCTTCCATGGTCACTTCGGCGAATTGGACTTTCATGTTGGGTTGGAGCTGGCCGATCAAGTCCATGTCGGCGGAAATCACAGTGCCCACCATAAAGTAGCCGCCGCCGGAAACCGCATCCCGGTGGAGAACGATGGGTTCGGTGCCGCCAGGGATCTGGATCGAGCCGTAGGGATAGCAGGCGTCGGTGATGTTGGAGGGATCGGATCCGGCGCCGAAGGGTTGTTCCCGCTCCACGAATGCCATCGGCGTACCCCCCCGGAATCGATAGCCCATGCGATCCGCTTCGGGGGCGACGGTCCAGCTGTCGGCAAAGAAGCTTTTTTGGCTCTGCGGCTGAAGGCGATGCCAGTAAAGGCCCGGAAGCACCCGCAGGTGCGGCGTGGCGCCCAGCGATCGACGCAGCGCCGCGGGCACGTGCCTTGCGTCGGACGCGTTGTCGGAAGGCGCAAGCGGCAGAACGTCGCCCGCCGCCACCGCTCGCCCATCGACGCCCCCGAGTGCTCCTATGGCGTAGGTGGAGCGGCTTCCGAGCTGGGGCTCGGTGGCAATGCCGCCCGACACGGCGATGTAGGCCCGCGCCCCGGTCTCCAGAAAGTCGAACGACAGGGTTTGGCCGCCGCGCACCCTGAAGCTCGACCATAAAGGTTGCAGGTCGCCGTCGACCTTGGGTGGCAACGTGGCGCCGCAGACGGCCACCACCCGGTCGTCGTTGAATTGGAGTTCCGGGCCCATAAAAACCGCTTCAAGCCCGGCCGCGCCTTCTTCGTTGCCCACCAAAAGGTTGGCCGAGCGCATGGCGAACCGGTCCATGGCGCCGCCCACGGGGATGCCCAGGTGAAAATATCCCGGACGTCCCAAGTCCTGGATGGTGGTGAGGAGACCAGGTGAGATCACGGTGATGCTCATGCCAGTGCCCCCAGGAGCTTGGCGTTGTAGCCATCGATGTCCTTGTTGAAGTCCGTCAGATCGAAGGTCACGTCGGTCATCTTCGGCGTCCAGCGCTGCGCCTCCACGTCCGCGGCAATGTCGTCGTAGGCGGCGCGGTCGATGGGCGTGAACTTCACCATGTCACCGGGGCGGAAGAACACCATGAACTCTTTCAGGTACGGCGCGGTTTGGGTGGGATCGAATATTGGCATTGGCGTGATGCCAAACATTTGGTAGCCGCCCGCGCCGCGCACCGAATAGAGGCAGGAAAAGCAGCCGCCGTAACCGACGGTGAGCTTGGGTGTATCGGTACGCGGGCGCAAATATTTCGGGACTTCGATCTGCCGTTCGCGGTCGACCATTTGGTAAAGGAACGGAAGGCCGGCGACGAACCCAACCATGGACACGAACCAGGGCGAGCCGGCGTGGGCCTTGATGAAGTCATCGACACTGGAAAAGCCGTTGATGCGAGCGGCGTATTCGATATCGGTGCCCGACGGGTCCTGGTGACGCTCGCGGAAGCGCATCAAGGTCTCATGGGTCCAGGGGTCCTGGTAGTAGACCGGGATCTCGATGATCCGGGTGTTAAGCCGGCTCTCGGCGCTGTCGGCCGCTGATTCCATGTCCTTGAGGCGGGCCATCAGCGCGTCGGGGGCGATTTTGTCCGGGTCGAGGCCAATCTGGAAAGAGGCATTGGCGGGGCAGATCTCGGTCACGCCGTCAATGGCCGCCTCGCGCACGGCGTTGGTGATGGCGAGGGACTTGAAGAAGGCATCGAGGGACATGGCCTCGTCCACTTCGACGAAGATTTGCTCATCGCCGCCGTAGGAATAGCGGGCGCTCATGGGGCCTCACAGGGTGTTTGCATGGGATTTTAGCCAGGTTTCGAGCCAAGTGATGTGTGCGCGTCCGGCCCTCACGTCCGCGTCCTTGAGAAGCGCTTTGAAGAGCGGGGCGGTGGTGTTGATGCCGTCGATGGAAAGTTCGTGCAGCGCCGCCGCGAGGCGATCCAGCGCATGGGGACGGTCCTCTCCGTGGACGACGAGCTTGCCGAGAAGACTGTCATAAAAGGGCGGGACCTCGTAGCCGGGGTAAAGCATGGTGTCGAAGCGCACGCCAGGGCCGCCTGGAATTTGCAACCCGCTGATGGTTCCGGGAGCCGGGAGAAAGTTGTTGGCCGGGTCTTCCGCATTGAGGCGCACTTCGATGGCGTGACCGCGCGGGACGATCTGGTCTTGCCTATAGCGCAGCGGCGTGCCCCCGGCGATACGCAGCATTTCGCCCACAAGATCGATGCCGGTGATCATCTCGGTGACCGGATGCTCCACCTGGATGCGGGTGTTCATCTCGATAAAGTAGAACTGATTACTCTCCTCATCGAAGAGGTATTCCAGCGTGCCCGCCCCAGAATAGTTCACCGCCTCGGTGAGGGCGACGGCGGACTGGCACAGCGCTTGGCGTATGTCGGCTGGAAGCGCGGGCGAGGGGGCCTCCTCCCACACCTTTTGACGCCGACGCTGGAGCGAGCATTCGCGCTCAAATACATGCACCGCACGAACGCCATCGCCGAGCACCTGGACTTCCACATGCCGAGCCGGGTGGATGACCTTCTCGACGTAAAGCGCGCCATCCCCGAAGGCGGCCGTTGCTTCGGTGCTCGCCTGGGCAAACAGGTTGTCGAACGCGGCGCCGTCTTGCGCAATGCGGATGCCGCGGCCGCCCCCGCCTGCGGCGGCCTTGATCATGACCGGATAGCCGATGGTGTCGGCAAGGGTGCGGCCTTCCTCGGCGGTCACGGCGCCCTCGCTGCCCGGCACGGTCGGCACGCCGGCGGCCTTTGCGGCGTCGCGGGCGGCCACCTTGTCGCCCATCCGCGAGATGACGTCGGCGGATGGCCCGACGAAAGTGATGCCAGAATCCTCTAGGCGGGCTGCGAAGGTGGCGTTTTCGGCAAGAAATCCGTAGCCGGGGTGAACGGCGTCCGCGCCTGTTTTCTGCACTGCGTCGAGGATGGCATCGACGTTGAGATAGGATTTTGCAGCCGAAGGTGGGCCAATATCGACGGCCTCGTCGGCGAGCTTAACTGCAAGCATGTCAGTGTCGGCGGCGGAGTGGACCTGGACCGTGGCAATGCCTTGCTCGCGTGCGGCACGGACGACGCGCACGGCAATTTCGCCGCGGTTGGCAATCAAGAGCTTTTGGATCGATTTCCCTGCCGCCATAGCTGAGGTCACCACTTCGACAATAGGCTTGATGCTAAGTACTGAATAGTGCTTGGAGTTTCAGCGCTTTCCATAACCGCCCGAGAGTCGTTTTTCTTCCATTAGTTTTATGATGCCATCGCGCAGGTCGAGAAAATCCTCGGTCTCTCTGCGTTCTATGTGTTTCTGGATCATACTAGTTGGATGAATTACTGCGTTTACCCTAGGGGGCGATAGCGATATTTCTTCGCCGTCATCGCGGCGGCTATCGAGAACGACGTCGTAAACGTCCTGAAGCTTGGCGATTGGAACCGGTCGAGCGCAACCGCCGCTCCTTTTGGCAAACGCTTCCATTGCGCCATTGAGCGAAGACAAGTGATCTTCAGCCAATGGCCCGATCTCGAATGCGCCGTCGTCTGACATAGGGATCAGGAGAAAGAAATCGGGACAGCGAACGAGGACGCAAGTCTATTCGACATCGGCGAGCGGCATGCCTGCGGTGACTGGTTCTTCGTTGTCGACCAGGAAGGACTTGATGGTGCCGTCGACGTCGGATTTCACCTCGGTAAAAGTCTTCATGACTTCCACGAGGCCGATGACGTCGCCCTTCGCGACCGTGTCGCCTTCCTCCTTATAGGGCGGCTGGTCTGGGGACGGGCGGCGGTAAAAAGTGCCGGGGAGATGGGAGCGGATTTGGGCCACAGATTTCGTCCAGTCGCAGGTTGCAGGAGGGCTAGGCGGCTTTCAGCCATGGGCTGACCGCATTCTTGACAGCGGCGGCAATGTCGGCGGCGTTCGGTGTGTCGGAGTGGACGCAGATGGCGTCCGCCTTGACCGCGATTTCCTTGCCGGAAGTGGTTGCGGTGACCCCGTCGCGAACCGCTCGGACGCACTTTTGGGCGACGACATCCGGATCGAAGGCGGGATGCTCGCGGGTGATTATGATGAAGCCATCATCGGCGTAGTCGAGGTCGGCGTAAAACTCAGCGATAAAGCCGATCCCCCGCGCTGGATAAACCGTTTCGTGGAGCGTGTGGGTCATGCCCATGAGAGGCACCCCGAAGACCTCAGCGGCGTCAGCCACTGCGTTTGCCACAGCCTCATCGCGGGCAGCCATGCCGTAAAGGGCGCCGTGGGGCTTGATATGGCTCATCTCCATACCTTCGGCCTTGAGGAAACCCTGCAGCGCGCCGACCTGGTAGACGATGATGTTGGCCAGTTCCTCGCGCGGAATGTCCATTTTTCGCCTGCCGAAGCCGGCAAGGTCCGGGAGGGAAGGGTGCGCGCCGACTTTCACGCCGTGTTCTTTGGCAAGGCGGCAGGTGGCGCGCATATGGTTTGGGTCCGAAGCGTGAAAGCCGCACGCCACGTTGGCTACGGTAATGTGCGGCATCAACGCCGCATCATCGCCCATCTTATAGAGCCCGAAGCTCTCGCCCATATCGCAGTTGATGATGGTCATACCAGCTTGCCCTCAGTCTCTGAGCACCACCATCATGCGCAAATGGATGCGGTCTGCAATGACCGCGAGGATGAGAAGGCCACCGAGCACCACCGTCTGAAGGTAGCTTTCGACGCGGGCAAGGTTCAGCCCCTTCTGCAATAGCCCGATGAAAACGGGACCCAGAACGGCGTTCTCGACGCGGCCAGCGCCCAGGGCGAGAAGAGCGGCTGCCGCCAGCCGCAGGGAGATGTTGGGCCTCGTTGTGTCCTTCTTCTGTCGTTGTGCGGCCAGGCCATGCACCGGGCGGGCCAATAGGGCCCCACCGGGCGTCCCCGAAGGCCGGCGAGAGACTGTGGCGGGTCGCGCTGGTGACGCAGGGGGGAAATTCCCCAAGCCAGCGCTTGCTTGACGCTGGAACCTGAGCATAACAGGCAGCGACGGAGGTCCCCCCATGAACGAGCACGTGCGCGAAACCGACCTTGGCGCTCGCCGCGCCGCACCGGAGCAGCTGATCAAAGGCGCGGTGGATGACTGGGAGGTCGTCATCGGGATGGAAATCCACGCGCAGGTGCAGTCCAACGCGAAACTCTTTTCCGGCGCGTCGACGGCGTTCGGCGGCGAGCCCAATGATCATGTCAGCCTGGTGGATGCGGCCATGCCCGGAATGCTGCCGGTCATCAATGGTGTCTGTGTGGAGCAGGCCGTGCGCACAGGATTGGGCCTCAAGGCGCAGATCAACAAGGTCTCCCGGTTCGACCGAAAGAACTATTTTTATCCGGACCTTCCCCAGGGGTACCAGATCTCCCAGTACCAGCACCCCATCGTGGGTGAGGGCGAGGTGATCGTCGACATGGCCTCCGGCGAGCAGATTGTGGTCGGTATCGAGCGGCTGCATCTGGAGCAGGATGCGGGCAAGAGCCTCCACGACCAGCACCCCACAAAAAGTTATGTGGATCTCAACCGGTCCGGTGTCGCGCTGATGGAAATCGTCTCGAAGCCGGATTTGCGCTCCGCGGACGAAGCCAAGGCTTACCTTACAAAGATGCGTACCATTTTGCGCTACCTCGGCACCTCCGACGCCGATATGGAAAAGGGCAATCTGCGTGCGGACATCAACGTTTCGGTACGCAAGCCCGGCGCCGCGCTTGGCACTCGCTGCGAGATCAAAAACGTCAACTCCATCAGGTTCGCCGGCCAGGCCATCGAGTACGAGGCGCGGCGGCAAATCGGTATCGTCGAGGATGGCGGCAGCGTGGACCAGGAAACGCGTCTGTTCGATGCCAAGACCGGCGAGACGCGCTCCATGCGCTCCAAGGAGGAGGCCCACGACTACCGTTATTTCCCCGATCCTGATCTGTTGCCGCTGGTGCTCGATGAGGCCGCCATCGAGGCGATCCGGGTAAGCTTGCCAGAACTGCCGGACGCGAAGCGCGCGCGCTACGTGGATGAGTTGGGTCTGACACCCTACGACGCCTCGGTTCTGGTGGCGGACCGCGATGCTGCGGGCTTCTTTGAGGCCGTCGCCCAGGGGCGCGATTCAAAACTTGCCGCAAACTGGGTCATCAACGAGCTGTTTGGCCGGCTCAACAAGGAAGGGCGGGGGATCGGCGACAGCCCCGTTTCGGCAGCGCAACTGGGGGGGATCCTCGACCTCCTGGGCGAGAAGGTGATTTCCGGAAAAATCGCCAAGGATGTCTTCGAGATCGTCTGGTCCGAAGGTGGCGATCCGTCCGAAATCGTCGAAAATCGGGGCATGAAGCAGGTCACCGACACCGGCGCCATCGAGGCGGCGGTGGATGCGGTGATAGCGGCAAATCCCGACAAGGTTGAGCAGGCCAAGGCCAAGCCGAACCTTGCCGGCTGGTTCGTCGGCCAGGTCATGAAGGCCACCGGCGGCAAGGCAAATCCGCAGGCGGTTCAGCAGCTTGTGAGGGCAAAGCTCGGCGTCGAATAGACCGCCGCCGAGCTTCGGCTAGGCCTAGGCGATAGCATCGGCAAACTGCGCCAGGAGGTCGGCGGCCGCAACGGTTTCGCCGGCAAAGATGAAATCCTCCACGTTCCGGACGGCGAGGGTCTCTCCCTGAAAGGTGATCTCGAAATCAAAGAGCGCGGCCTCGACAATTTCACCGCCGCCGTCTTGGAACGCGGTAGCGGAAAAGTCGAAGGCTAGGGAATCGCGACCCGCCCCGCCGTCGATGCGCACCGCCCCAAACCCCTCTACCGTGTCTGCACCGCTGCCAAGATCCAGCGAA
>JBCCYN010000124.1:0-13931 GCA_039189655.1 Pseudomonadota bacterium
CCACCACCGGTTGTGCCGGCCGCTTCGGCGTTAAGCGAGTGACCCATGGGAGGGTCAACGTTGAACACACGCACCAACCCGGCAAAGGTGCCGCCTATGGGGCCGATTTTTAGGGCGATTTCAGCCTCATATCGGTTCTCGCCGATCTCGGCGAAGCGCTGACAACCAGGTATCGCCTGGCGCATGGCGGCGGGGTCATGCAAGGCCGCGAACACCAGGTCGCGCGGGGCGTTGATCACCTTTTCGCCGGTAATCTCCAATGGCACTCCTCCCGTTGCCGAGCCGTTCCGGCGTTGCACGTCGCCAAGGGGACGGATTTCCTTTATGCGTCGGCGCCTAAACCTGCGGCGCCGCCCCCTGGCATCGATGCCGCAGAATCAAACGATACGACAAAGAGCGTTGCTCTTCAGTGAAGCAAATAGGGCGCTAGGGCGACAAGATGCCATTGAACCAAAACGAAGGGGCTGCGCTCCGGGACGGTGATGCAGCGCAAAGGAACGCCCCTTGTCCCATCTGCGGTGGCGGGGTGTTCGTTGCCGGGCCTAAGGGACGGTTGTCCCCCGGCGGAATCGAGCCGCGCTGCACCGAGTGCCAATCCCTTGAAAGGCATCGCGGTTTTCGCCTGGTCTTCAATGCATTGCGGCCAGTGTTCGCGGGCCGGGCCGCGTTGCAGTTCAGCGAGGACAGATCCGTGCCGCGGGACGCGTTCGGCTCCTTTGAAGTCTCCCACTACGGAGGACCCAATCACCTCGACCTTGCCGCCATCGAAAAGGCGTCCGGGAGCTGCGGGGTGGTGATCGCCAATCACGTTCTCGAACACGTTGAGAACGACCTAGCAGCGCTCAGGGAGCTTGACCGCATAAGCGCCCCGCTTGGCATCGTTATTCTGTCCGTGCCGGATCTTTTACGGTGCGAGGCCACGGTGGAGTATGGCTTCGCTCGGGAAGACAAGCACGGCCACTATCGGCTCTATGGGCCGGATATTGTTGATCGATTGCGGCGGGCGGTGCCTCAGTGGAACGGTCTTGGTGTGATTGCAAAGGACCCTGTCACCGGGGAGCCCGACAGGTTGACGGTCCTTTCACGCGACAGCGGGGCTCTAGCCTGCTGCGAATCTGCGCTTCGCTCTGCCGGATTTGCCCCGTTCGACGCATTCAGCGAACCGGGCTGAGATAGCCGCGCCTATATGGTCTAGCGCAGGGACGGTGCCGGCTAAGCGATCCATTCCACTAGCAGTTTTTCCAACATCATCTGGTCGGCGTGAACGAGGATCGAGGAGATGATGCAGCAACGAAAAGAGGGCTAGAGCGCTGTTCTGCTTCGAGCAGATGTGGCTGCGCTCTAGCCCTTGCGATCAGGATTTGGGGGCGGAGGACTCAAACTTCGGGATCGCCATTTCCGACGCCGGATCCGCTTCAATGCCAGCCCAGTTGGTTTCGGACTTGGCAAGGTTCCCGTCGATGTCCTCTTCCCAGAACGTCACCACCCGTGGCGTGATGTTCAGGTAAAGCTTGCCATCGAGGATGCGCCAAAGGTCAGGATTTCCGGGGACTTTGCCGCCTTGGGCAACGCCATACGCGCAGTGGCCGTCGTACTGCGGTGCGTACTTGTCCGGATCGGCCTGGAAGCGAGCCAGGTTCTCAGCGTTGGCAAATGCGAACTTTGCGCCGTTGTGCTCGGCGGTGAAGCTGGTGGAGCCTGGCACCGCGGCAGGCTGTGCTTCACCAACTGGGGCTTGATCCATGTCGAAGTAAGCAACGACATCGTAGCCTGAGTTCGCAAAGCCCGTCGTGTTAACGTACTGCTCGCCAGCCATCGCGCTGGTCGCAAGGGCCGTTGTTGCCAGTGCGGCAAGAATGATGCGCTTCATAAATCACCTCATGGGGTCATCAACCGAGCGGCCATGGTTTGTCCGCCACGCTACCGCAACGAATGGTATAGTCATTCGTGCCAATTCTGCCGCACCTTGATCAATCACGTTCGATCACCGATCCGTGCTGGGGACCTTGCGTCGGCCCGTGGCTCGAACGATCCTGCCAACAGCGCGGCGCAAGGAGGTAGTGGGTGTTCCAAGCGATAAACGAATGGCTGCACAAACTTTCCCAAGCTGGAGAGGGCGAGGAGGCCTATGGGGCCGCGGATCCGAAATTGTCGGTGGCGGCCATCCTGGTCCACATCATCGCCGTGGACGGGGTCGTGACGGACGACGAAAAGCGGACCCTGAGGGAAGTGCTCAGCACGCATTACGGGCTTGACGCCACGGCCACCGAAAAGCTCGTGGAGGAAGCGGCGCGGCGCGAAGACGATGCGGTGGACCTTTACTCGTTCACGTCGGTGCTGAAGCGGGAGCTTGATGAAGCTGGGCGGCTCGAAGTGGTCGAACTCATGTGGGAAATGGTGTACGCGGACGGCGAGGTTTCCGAGTTTGAGGACAATGTGGTCTGGCGCGTTGCCGAGCTGATTGGTGTTTCCACCCGTGAGCGCATGACCATACGCCATCGAATCGAGTCGAAACGGACGGGCGGATGAGGGCGTGCTAGCCACAGATCGCCAGGGGGAATTGACCGTGGCGGCGTCGGACCCTCGCCGTCGACGCGCGCTGGTTGTGCTCCATCAGGCCCAGTCCACACCCGGTCGCGTGGGACAAATGCTGACAAAGCGGGGGATTTCGCTCGACATCCGCCGACCCGCCCTTGGCGACAGCCTCCCCTTCACCACCCGCGACTATGGCGCCGTGTTGATCTTCGGCGGCCCCCAAAGTGCCAACGACACCGACGCATTCATCAAGCGCGAGATCGACTTTATCGATGTTCCACTGCGGGAGGAGACGCCGTTTTTCGGCATATGCCTCGGTGCACAGATGCTTTCAAAGGCGCTCGGCGGACGTGTGGCGCCCCACCACGAAGGCCGTGTGGAAATCGGCTACTACGATATCGAGCCCACTCCTGCCGGCTGCAAACTCATGGATTGGCCGCGCAAAGTCTATCAATGGCACCGCGAAGGATTTGAAACCCCGCCGGGCGCCACTTTGCTTGCCACAGGGCAGCACTATGACCAGGCGTTCTCGGTGGGCCCGAGCACCTACGGTGTTCAGTTCCACCCGGAAATCACCCTTGCGATGCTCTACCGCTGGACCACGCGGGGCCATGAGCGCATGAAGCTCCCCGGCGCGCGTCAACGGGGTGACCATTTTCGCGGCCGGGCCATCTATGACGGGCCGCTCAAAGCTTGGCTGGGACGATTTCTCGACCTTTGGCTACCAGACACCGCTGCGCCGTCCCATCAGAGGAAGGCCGATAAGCTTGAGGCCTGATGTCCCGGCGTAACCTGGTGTCGGCGCAACCTGCGTGCGGCGCCGTCCTTCCACGGCCTTGTCGCGTTCAGGTGGGCGCGTTTCGCCGGCCGGAATTGACCCTTGCGAGCCCTTCTTTTGCGGGTGGATAGCCGGGCCGAAGCTGAATGGCACGATTGTACGCCGCGCGCGCTTTGGTGAGGTCGCCCTTCGTCTCCAGCGCGAGACCCCGGTTGGCCCAGGCATCTGCATAGTCGCGGTCAAGGGCGAGAGCCTGATTAAAGTCGTCGAGCGCGGAATCGATGTCGCCGGTGGAAAGGTAGCTCACGCCGCGCCCATTATAAGGTTCCGGGGCCTTGGGATCGAGGCCGATGGCGATACCAAAGTCTTCCACCGCAAAGGAATGCAGGTTCTGCGTCTGATAGATTAGCGCCCGGTTGTGGTAGGCGCGCGGATCGCCGGAATTGATGCGGATGGCATTGTTGAAGTCCGCCAGGGCGCGCTCGCTATCGCCGCGGGTGCGGAAGATGTTGCCTCGGCCCACCAACGCAGTGTCATAGGAAGGGTTGATGCGCAGCGCGGCGGAATAGTCGGCAATGGCGCTATCGGTGTTGTTCATCCGCCGATGGACAAGCGCCCGGTTTGCAAAGGCCTGATAGTAGTTCGGGTTGAGCTCGATGGCCTTGTTGAAGTCGGTCAGCGCGTCGTTCATGTTTCCCGCGCGGCCATAGGCAGTGCCGCGGATATTATAGGCGCTGGGATCGCTGGGATTGGCGTTCACCACTTCGGTGAGCGACGCGATGTTCTGGGGCGAGCCTGACTGGGTGTTGATGATCCGCCCGCTGGACTGGATGGCGTCATCAACGACGCACCCACCCAGGAATGCGAACAACACGACGGCGCCGAAGGTGCGGAATCGGACCAAATACCCACTCATCGCCGAACCCTAGCAGGTCACGAACCCTTGCGCGAGCCGCGACAATGACTGGCTAGCGCTTCTTCCCCGGGATCAAGCCCTCACGCTGCGCCCTTTTGCGGGCCAGCTTGCGTGCCCTGCGCACCGCCTCAGCCTTCTCGCGAGCCTTGCGCTCGGAGGGCTTTTCGTAGTGGTTGCGCATCTTCATTTCGCGGAAAATGCCTTCCCGCTGCATCTTCTTCTTCAGAGCCTTCAGCGCCTGATCGACATTATTGTCGCGAACGAGTACCTGCACTCGGCCTTAACCTCCTGGTTGCACGGGCATTTTTCGGCCGCACCGTCTCGCCGTCAGCATTCGACACGACAAAAAAGACCGTGTCGCCCGTTGTGGGGCGCACCGTACTTCGACGCCATATCGCTGGAAGCCATGGTCGCTACCAGCGATCGGTGTCAAAGTCCACAGTTCGAGTAAGGAAATTGACATGGCCCATCTTTCGACCGGGCCGGGCGGTACGCTTACCGTATATGTGGGCGCGAGCGAGCCGGTTGTGAAGGTGGCCGGCGACATCCGAGGCTTCCTCGCCCAGGAGGTTGACCATCGTGACCTCTGCGGTGCGGCTGGTGGAACCGAGCGGCCATCCGCAAATGGCACGGATATGGTTTTCGAACTGGCTTGTGAGCGCCCCATCCATAGTCCAGTGGCCGGTGTTGTGCACACGGGGCGCCATTTCGTTGGCGATTAGAGGCCGCTCCGGATCCTCCGTCACAAAATACTCCACCGCGAGAACGCCCACGTAGGAAAGGGCTTCTGCGACGTTCGCAGTCCATCGGCGGGCCACGGCCTCGAATTCTGGGTTAAGGGGACCCGGGAAGCTCGTTCGGCGCAAAATGCCGCCTTCGTGCTCGTTGCGCGACGGTGCGTAGGAGGCAAGATCGCCCGCTTCTGTGCGCACCAAGACCACTGACGTTTCGTCGGTGAACGGGATTGCCTCTTCGAAAATGGCGGGAGCGTTGCCGATGGTGTCCAGCGCATCCCGGCTTGCCATGGCGCCGTCCACACGCACCTGTCCCTTACCGTCGTAGCCGAGCCGCCGGGTTTTTAAGAAGCCTTTGGGGATCGCCTCGCGCACCCGATCCAGCTCATCCACCGAGTGGATGGCGGCGTACCGGGCGGTGGCGAGGCCGCAGGCCGCCAAAAACGCCTTCTCCGGCAGGCGGTCCTGCGCCGTTGCCAGCGCCAGGGGGGAGGGGCGCACCGGAGTGGCAATGCCGTCGAACACCGTCGGCGGCACGTTCTCGAACTCGTAGGTGAGGACATCGACGCCGGCCGCGAAACGTTTGAGCGCCAATCGATCGTCATAGGCGCCTTCCACAGCATGGTGTGCGGCGGCAAAAGCCACGTTGTCGGCTTCGGGCGGGGCGTACACGTGGACACGCAGACCGAGCCGGAGCGCGGCCATGGCAAGCATGCGGCCGAGCTGCCCGCCACCGATGATTCCCACTGCCGAACCTGGGGCGAGGCTCATAGGCCCCCTTTGGCAGGGACGGTTGGCTGGGCGGGCGGCTCATCGGAAGGAGCGTCGGCGACCTCTGCGGTTTTTGCCGCGCGCCACGCTTTGAGCCGCGCTGCGAGCGCTTCGTCGGAAAGGGCAATGACCGATGCGGCAAGGAGTGCAGCGTTTGCTGCGCCCGCTTCGCCAATGGAAAGGGTCCCCACCGGAACGCCGGCGGGCATTTGAACGATGGAAAGGAGACTATCCCAGCCAGAAAGGGCGCGGCTCGCCACCGGGACGCCGAACACCGGGAGCGTCGTCAGGGACGCCACCATGCCTGGAAGGTGCGCCGCGCCGCCCGCGCCGGCAATGATGACTTTGGTGCCATTGGCTTCGGCATTCTTGGCGAACGCGAAAAGCCGTTCTGGTGTCCGGTGCGCCGAGACGATGCGGGCGTCGTAATTCACCGCCAGCGCGGTGAGGATATTGGCCCCAGCGCGCATGGTCGCCCAGTCCGACTGGCTTCCCATGACCATGGCCACCCGCGCGGCTTCGCTCATGCGATGATATCCGGCAGCGAATTTGCGGAGAGCTGCCGTATTTCGTCCTTGAGCTGGAGCTTTCGCTTCTTGAGGCGCTTGATTTGCAAAATGTCGGTGGACCCGGACGCTTCCAGCGCCTCGACCGCCGCATCGAGGTCGCGGTGCTCTTCCTTCAGCGCCTGGAGCCGGCGCTGGGCATCTTGGCTATCGTCGTCCATGGCGCCCGCCGCATTTGCCAAAACTATAACCAGCGCGGGCGCCGTGTCGAGACCTTGCCCCCCTGGCTGGGTTCAGCTGTCCCCAGCGCCCACAATGGCAACGGTTGGCGTGGCGTTGCCAAAGATACGCTGGGCGGACCGACGAACATCGTCCAACGTGACGGCTTCAATCATCGCGTTGCGGTCCTTGATATAGGCCATCCCGAGGTCTTCCAGCTGCAGGAAGAGGAGCTGACGGGCAATGGAGGATGAGGAGCCGAAGCGCAGCGCATAGGCGCCGGTGAGGTATGCTTTGGCGTTTGCAAGGTCCTCTTCGGTGGGACCCTCCGATGCCATCTTGCGGAACTGTTCCAGGATCACCTCGATAGCCTCGCCCGCCTGATCGTTGCGGGTTGCTGTGCCCGCGCCGAACACCGCCGAGTACTCGAACGGTGCCATATAGGAGTAGACCGAGTAGGCAAGGCCACGCTTTTCCCGAACCTCCTCAAACAGCCACGACGAGAATGCGCCGCCACCCAGGATGTGGTTCATCACAAAGGCCGGGATGAAGTCCGGATCATCGCGCATCAGACCCGGACCGCCGAAGCGGATGGAGGTCTGGGGCGTTTCCAGCGTCTCGTTGACGGTGAGGCCGGCTGCCGGCTCCACGGGCTCAACGGTCGTAAGTTGCGGCGATTGGGGAAGGTCACCGAACGCTTCATCGAGAAGGCCTTTAAGCGTCGCGGCATCAATGTCGCCCACCACCGCCACAAACAGATTGTCTTTCGCAATCACCGCCCGGTGGGCTTCGATCAGGTCATCGCGGGCCAGCGCCGCGACGGTCTCAAGGGTCCCGTTGGAGGGGACGCCATAGGGATGGTCTGGAAATGCCGTGCGCGACCAAAGCCGCGCGGCCACCACATCCGGATCGTTCAACTCGCGACGCAGACCCGCCGAAACCTGAGCTCGCACCCGGTTCAGCGCGTCTTCGTCAAAGCGGGGCTCCAGGAGCGCGAGCCGCATGAGTTCAAAGCCCTTGCCCACGGCCGAGGACAGCGCGCGCATGTCGCCATAAAGGTGGTCCCGGGCCGCCTCGAAGGAGAGCCGCACGGCGTTGTCTTGGAGTGCGGTCTGGAACGCGACCGAATCAAGGTCGCCCGCGCCCTCATCCAGCAGCGCCGCCATGATGTTGGCGCGGCCAGCCTTGCCCTGCGGGTCTTGGATGGAGCCCGCACCCTCGAACGCGATGTCCACGGCCACCACCGGAACGGTGTCGTCGGAAACCAACCAGGCGGTGATGCCGCCGTCGCTTTTGACTTCTTGAATGTCGATGGCCGCAGCACCTCCGACGCTTAGGACCAGAACGAAGGGCACAACGATGGCACGGTTTACGAAGCGGAACATCGGAATTTTCCTCCAACAACGCCACAGGTGAGCCTCTCACGCCGGGCGCGGTCGATACGGACACAGTTTTTGGCGCGCGTACCTTCGCTCAGGCGGGTTTATCGGGGAGGAGCCGTCCGGTCACGGTGCCCTTTTCTTGCAGGAACGCTTTCGCCGCCGCCTGAACGTCCGCCGCCGTCACCGCCGAAATGCGCGCGGGCCATTGTTGCACATCTTCAACGGTGGAGCCCGTGGTGAGCGCCGCCCCGAAAATCCGCGCTAGGCTGGACTGGCTGTCCTGGGCAAAGATCACGCTGGCGAGCACGGTCGTCTTGGCCCGTGCCACCTCGTGGTCGGTGACGCCGTTTTCGGCAATGTCCTTGATCATTTCCAAGGCCTGGGCTTCCAAGCGTTCCAATTCCACGCCGTCCCGCGGGGTGGCGTAGAACATGAAGCGGGTCTCATCCACCGCGCTTGACTGATACCAGGCACCAGCCGATGTGGCGATGCCGGCATCGCGTACCATCGCCGTATAAAGCCGGCTCGTGTTGGTGCCGCCCAGAATTTCAGCAAGGACGTCAAGGGCTTCGGCAATGCCGGGCTCGGCCGTGTTGTAGCTGGGAACGATCCAGGCGATCTGGGTCGATGGCTGGCGCACGCGCGGGTCGCTGAGGGTGACCGTGCGTTCCGCGCGAAGTGGCTGGATGGCCGGTCGGTCGCGGTCGCTGGCAGGGTCGCCAGCCGGGATGGCCCCGTAGGTCTCCTGCGACAGTTTTTTGATCTCGTCCACGGTCACGTCGCCGGCCACCACCAGCACGGCATTGGATGGGCGGTAGTGATCGCGATAAAAATCCAGCGCGTCCTCGTGGTCGAGCGCAGCCACTTCGTCGGGCCAGCCAATGACGGGGTCGCCATAGGGGTGGTTGACGTAAAGGGCGGCGTCCATGGCCTCCCCAAGCTCAGCCGACGGCCGTGTTTCCACCCGAGAGCGGCGCTCTTCGAGCACCACATTGAGTTCCGGCGCGCTCACCGCCTCGTTGAGGATAAGGCCGGTCATCCGATCCGCCTCAAAGGCCATCATCGCCGGCAAATGCTCTTTGGAGACCTGTTGGAAGTAACCCGTGTAGTCGTTGGAGGTGAACGCGTTTTCCCGCCCGCCCACGCGGGATATGGCGGCCGAGAACGTGTTGCCCGGGTTCTCCTCCGTCCCCTTGAACATCAGGTGTTCCAGGTAGTGGGCAATCCCTGACTTTCCGGGGGGCTCATCGGCGGAACCGGCGCGGTACCACAGCATGTGGGTGACGATGGGCGCCCGCCGGTCGGGGATGACAACGACCTCCAAGCCGTTGTCGAGCGTGAAGGTTTCGGCGCTGGGGGCGATCACGAGGTTGCTGAGGTCAACGGGTTCCTGCGCAACGGTTGGCGTTGAAAGCATGGTGATGGACATCAATCCTAGCGCGGCGACGCGCAACTTCGCGATCATCGGCGTGGTCCTGTCAAGCGACGGTTGGGGGAAGCTAAGGGCCTCTTCCTTACTCGGCCACTGAACTTTCCGTAAGGCAAGCCGCTTTCACCCCCTGCCTGCCCGTCGATGCCGCCATCCCAGGACGCGCGCCTTCACCCTTTTCCGGTGATCCGCCGCACCGCCGGATCGCGCCAAAGCAAGGCCATCGCCGCCAATCCGGCAGCCGCACCGAAGATGGACACGTAAAACGGCATGTCCACATAAAGGGCCATCAACGACCCGCCTACCAGCGACATGGTGCCGCCGGTGAGGGTGAATACGGCGATGGCGACGCCCATCACCCAGCCTTGTTCATCGTCCCCCACGGTGAGCGAATAGATGGCGAGGAACGTCGGGTAGGCGATGCCAAAGATGAAATAAAAGCCGAACACCGGGACAAACACCAAGGACGGCACCTTTAACAAGACAACCGCCACAAGGCAGACGAGCCAGACAATGAATGTCGCCTGCAAGATGGCGCGCTTGGTCAGCCACTTTTGAGCGGGCACCACCAGAAACGTGCTTGATGACGCGATAGCACATCCAATGGTGAGCATGATGAGACTGTTGCCCAGCGTGCGGTAGCCGAACTCTGTGGCCATGTAGCTTCCGATGAAAATGTAAAAGGTGGCGTTGGCGAGATGGAAGAAAAAGAGGACCGCTGTGATGCGCATGACCAGCGGATAGCGGCGCAGCCGATACAGGCTCTCGAACACTTCCAGAACCCGAAATCTGAAGGGCAGTCGTTCCGTGCGGACGTCATGGAAGAACACGACCACCAGCAACCCGGTGCCGCCTACGATGCCAAGCGCGATGTAAAACGGAAGAACGATACTCGCGACGCTTCCGATCAGATTGGGGTCTGACGCCACACCGCCGATGGCAGGACCGGCAAGGAGGCCAAGGCTGACACCGAGCATGGAAAGACCCATGTTGCGGGCGCGCTCGGCCTCGTTGGCGCTGCTATCGATGAGCGCGGCCTGGGCGATGGGCTGGTTGGCTGCCGTAAAGCCGGTGATGGCGCGGCCGACGATGAGGAGCCAGAAACTGCCGAGCTCGATGGCCACGACGGTGAGGGCGTAGCCGGAGAAGGCGCCCACAAGGCACACCATGATGGCCCGCTTGCGCCCAATGACGTCGGACAATTTCGAGACGTATGGTGCACCGAGGAACCACGACAGGAAGAAGGTGCCGATGACGAGGCCGTAGCTGAACTGCCGCGCGTACTGTGGCGTACCAGCGGGCAAGATGCCCTTTTGCGGATCCATCACCAACGTGTCGACGATGGGAAAGACCAGGCCCTGGCCCATAATGTCGATGAAGATCACAAGGATGAGCGCCGCCTTGGCGACGACGTTCATTCTGCGAACCGATCGGCGATTTCAGAGTGACATTTCAATGGGCCGGCGCCCGGGGCGAGACCGCCAAGCGCCTTTTCAGGCGTCCGCGCGTAACGGGCGCGCCGCGTGCCTAAAACCCGTTCTGGGTGTAAGGCTTGTGGCTGCTCTCCTTGACGCCTCTGTAGAGCTGCTTGTCGATCCACTCTGAATTTTCGATGTCGCTTTCATCCGGCAAAGCGGCCGTGGCAGCGGGTGTGCGATATTCTTCAGGGGGCTGGATCAGGTATTTTCGAGGCGCCGGTTTTCCGTCCTCTGACAACAGCGTCTGCTGGGGCGTGCGGAAATTCAGCTTCTTGCCCATGGCATTGAGCCGTTCCACCCCAGTTTTATCCCGGAACCTGTCATCGTTGTGACGTGGTGCTTGCCTTTGACCGGCGGCCTCAGCGGGAAGGCGCACGAGGCCGCTGCTGCTGGTTTGACCGCTCACCGAATCACGCAGACCGGATGTGTCGGAGTTGCCGTTCAAAAGAGCCGACAAGCGTTGCTTGCGATCTTCGTCCTGCACCGACTGATCCACCGGGAAGTTCACGGCCGTATGTGCCGCGCTGGCACCCTCTTCCTGGGGGGCGGGCAGCTCACTCGACGCCGGCATCGCCAACGGCGCCCTTGGCTTATACGCAAGCCGTTGGCGCGGTTTGGCAGCCACCCCGGAGTGCTGAAGTAGCGAGTGCGCGAGGTTAAATGGCCCCGTGTCGGGCTTACCTTCGTCATCGTCCTCGAAATAGTTGTAGCTCGTGTTGCAGCCCGCGAGCGCGAGGCTGATGACACAAACTGCGAGGATCGAACGCTTCATGGCGAAACTCCACCGACGAGCGGCCACTTGCCGCCAATGTCAGCCATCACCTTCGCGGGTGGCCCAGTCAACCGGCCTCGGCGAGGTTGCGGCGGGGTGGTGCGAAATTGCAACACTGGCGAAGAGCACTGCGAGGGCGAGGAAAGTTTAAGTTTTGCTTGGTGTTTTCCCGCCTCGGCCGAAGAGGCCGTCCACCAGAAGGCCAATGACGCCCAAGACGATGGCCGCGTCGGCAATGTTGAAAACGTACCAGGAAAAGCCGTTGGCGTGGAGCTGGATGAAGTCCACCACCGCGCCGTAGGCTACCCGATCGACGAGGTTGCCAAGGGCTCCGCCGACGATGGCACCCAGGGAAAAGCGCACAAGGGTATGGCGTGCCCGCACCAGCCACACCAAGAGCGCAAGGGTGCCGGCAAGGGTCAGCGCCACCAAAATCCAACGGCCCGCCCCGCCGGTCTGAAACAGCCCATAGGAAATGCCTCGGTTCCAAACGAGGACGATGTTCAGAAAGGGCGTTGCCGCGATGGGCTGGGAGGACGCGTCGGTGCCGAAGAGGACCCAGTTTTTGGTGAGCTGGTCAGCAATGAAGACTGCGGCCGTTAGGCCGAGTGCCGGCAAAAGGCGCTCAATGCTCGGCGGTTGGGATGCGTCTTCGCTCACGCGGCGGCGCCGTCGATCTCGGCCATGGCGGCCGCGTCGCGGGGGGAAAGTTCCGGGTAGCGCGAGTCACTGCCCACTTCCGGCAGCACCTTCCAGCATCGCGCGCACTTTTGGCCCGTAGCGCGCCCCACAGATACGCCGACGCCGGAGACCTCGGGGAGGGTAAACTCCTCTGCCGTCGGTGTCCCGGCTTGAAGCGTTACGGCACTAGTGATCGCAACGTCGGCAAAATCGACGCTGCGGGCGGCGTCCAGCAGCCCCGTATCAGCGACGGTGACCAGCGGATGGGCTTCCAGCGACGAGCCGATGCGTTTTTCTCGCCGCTCCACTTCGAGGGCACCAAGCACCACTCGTCGCACCTGCTTAACCCGGTCCCAGGTCTCGGCGAGGGCCGGGTCCTTCCATCCCTGCGAGATTTCTTCAAAGAGTTCGAGGTGAACGGAGGTCTCGTGGCCGGCGCTCGCCCAAGCCTCCTCCGCGGTAAACGGCAGGATCGGCGCGATCCAGCGGACCAGCGCGCCGAAAATCTGCCGCACCGTAGCCAGAGCCTGCTTGCGCCGCGTCGAGGATGGCGCATCGCAATAGAGCGCATCCTTGCGGATATCGAAATAAAAGGCTGACAGCTCGACGTTCGCAAAGTTCATCAGCGTGTGCGCCACATGGGAGTAGTCAAAGCGGCGGTAGGCAGACCGGATGTCCTCGTCGAGTTCGGCGAGGCGGTGGAGCATCAAGCGCTCAAGGTCGGGCGCACTGTGCGGGTCCAGCGGCGTGCCGTCGTCGTGGCTGAGGGTTCCCAGCATCCAGCGCAGTGAATTGCGAAGCTTACGATAGGAGTCTGCGACGCCTTTAAGAATTTCGGCGCCGACGCGCTGATCGTCAGAGTAATCCTGGCTTGCCACCCATAGACGCAAGATGTCTGCGCCGTACTGCTTGATGATGTCCTGGGGCGCCACGGTGTTGCCCAGGGATTTTGACATTTTTCGCCCGTCCTCGGCCATGGTGAAGCCGTGGGTGATCACCGTGTCGTAGGGCGCTCGGCCGCGGGTGCCGCAGCTTTCCAGAAGTGAGGAGTGGAACCAGCCGCGATGCTGGTCAGAACCCTCAAGGTAGACATCGGCGGGCCATTTGAGGTCAGGACGCTGCTCCAGGCAGAAGGCGTGGGTCGAACCTGAATCGAACCAAACGTCTAGAATGTCGGTGACCTTTTCGTAGTCTTCAGCGTCATGGTCGGGCGCAAGGAAGCGTTCGGCCGCGCCCTCCACGAACCAGGCGTCGGCGCCCTCTGCTTCGAAGGCCGCTGCAATGCGCTCATTCACCGCCGGATTTTTTAAAACTTCGCCGGTTTCCTTGTGCACGAACACAGTGATCGGCACGCCCCAGGCCCGTTGGCGCGAAAGCACCCAGTCGGGTCGGTTTTCGATCATTCCGCGCAGCCGGTTCTGACCGGTTTTCGGCACGAACGCCGTCTCGTCGATGGCTTTGAGGGCCCGTGTGCGCAAGGTGGACCCGTCGCCGAGATCCTTGTCCATGGACACAAACCACTGGGGTGTGTTGCGGAAGATCACCGGCTTTTTCGAGCGCCACGAGTGCGGATATTGGTGTTTTAGGCGGCCCCGCGCCACCAGCGCCCCGGCGTCCACAAGGGCGTCGATGACAGCCTTGTTGGCGTCGCCTTTCTTGCCCTCGTCGGTGATGACTTGGCGGCCTTCAAAGCCGGGCGCGTCCTTGGTGAACCGCCCATCTGCGCCGAC
>JBCCYN010000125.1:0-13812 GCA_039189655.1 Pseudomonadota bacterium
CAAGGACGATGACGAGGAAGCCGCAACGGAAGCTTTTAGTCTCAGCCTTGCAAAGCTCGATGGCGTGGACGCCACCAAACTGGATCAGAAGGTCACCCTCCAGCTCCAGGACGACGATCGTCCAACCCTCACCGAAGGCGACATGGAGTGGAGCGTTCCCAGTGCGGATCATGGCGGTCCGCGCCACTGGAGCGTTTACCGGGTCGGGGGTAGCGTCCATCAGGAAGGCGATCCGGACGCGCCGAACGCGGTCGACTTCCATGTCACGGCGGGGATCAGCAAGGCGCAGTTCGATGCCCTTTGCAATTGCGATCCGTTCAAGGTCAAGCTCGACCTTCGCCACATCGACACCGATGCCGCAGACTTCGCGGGCATTACCGTCAAGACGGCGTCCGGCACCCAACAATTCTCGTCCGAAGATATCATCACGGCCGATATCACGATCGAGGACATCTACCGATCGAACCCCGACACCGACAAAAAACCGCTGTGGAGCCTAAGCTTTGAGGTAACGGTTCACTTCAACGGGGACGATGAGGTGGACGGTAAAAAGTACGAGGATTTTAGCCTCGACATCACCGAAATCGGCGGTTTTGCGGTCACCGGAGGGAACGGCCAGTCAAAGGTCTCCATCTGGGACGATGACGAGCCCGACGAAGTCTCGATGCACGATGAGCCGATGAACGACGTCTTCGGCCCACTCTTGGATCCCCAGCCCGAACCCGTGAGCTTTCCGAAAGACCAGGACGACAACGCCGATGGCGGCTTCTTCCTGATGGACGGCGGGGACCTCGGCAGCGGCATCCAACTCGATCCGCTGCTGGAGATCGCCGAAGAGGAGCCGCTCATCGACGTGGACCCGCAGGACATCCTCCTCGGTGGCGGCAGCGATGGGGGCCTGTCCACCGGCTCTAAGGCGCCAGGAACAACAAATGAGCTAGGGACCGGCGAGCAGAACGAATTCCCTTTGATCGATCCGATCCCCGTGACCGACGTGCTTGCGCAACCGATCCCGCGAGGTGTTGAAGACGACCCATTCTTTGGTCAGACGAGGGGTGACGACCTTATCTCCGACCCTTTGGGCAAAGGACCCGTCGAGGACACCGACGAAGATACTTTGCCGATCCTTGATCTTCCACCTGAAGCTAACTTCGTGCTCGACGATGTGGTCCTCGACGCGATTGTGTTCGATACATCCGAGAACGTGGGTTTCGTTGTGGAAGACGACCTTATCTTCGCGTCCAGCGGCGGAACGTCCGACACTGGCGTGTTGGCCGACCTCCTCGGAGATGTTCAGCCGGTGCCGGAATTGCTGACGATCACCGAGCCGCAAACCCAGTTCATCTTGGGCGACCTCTAGGACTGCACGACCAAGTCGCCCGTGCCGGCCATTGCGGCCGGCACTTCGGGTGGTCAGGCCGCTTCGGGCTGGTGAAATCCCCCTGCCTCCGTGCGCAAGAACGCTTCTCCACACTCCTTCGCCAGTGTGCGCACACGCCCGATATAACTCTGGCGCTCCGTCACCGAGATCACGCCGCGCGCATCCAAAAGATTGAAGATATGCGAAGCTTTGATGCACTGGTCGTAGGCGGGCAGCACCACTTGGTGTGCTTGCTGCGGACCTTTGTCGCCGGCTGTCAGGAGCGCGGCGCACTCCGCCTGCGCATCGCGAAAGTGCTGCAGGAGCATTTCGGTATTGGCATGCTCAAAATTGTATCGCGAGTACTCGCGCTCCGCCTGGAGGAACACATCGCCGTAGGAAACCCGCGGCCCCAGGTCTGATTGCGGCACGTAGGTGAGGTCGTAAACATTCTCGACCCCCTGCACATACATCGCGAGGCGCTCCAGCCCGTAGGTGAGTTCGCCGGACACAGGCCGACACTCAATGCCGCAGATCTGCTGGAAGTAGGTGAATTGAGAGACCTCCATCCCGTCGCACCAGCACTCCCAACCAAGACCCCAGGCACCCAGGGTGGGGCTCTCCCAGTCGTCCTCCACAAAGCGCATGTCGTGGAGGAGCGGATCGATACCGATCGCCCCAAGGCTCTCCAGGTAAAGTTCCTGAAGGCTCGGCGGGTTGGGCTTTAAAATCACCTGGAACTGATAGTAGTGCTGCAACCGGTTGGGGTTTTCGCCGTAGCGGCCATCGGTGGGACGGCGCGACGGTTGAACGTATGCGGCCCGCCACGGCCGCGGCCCGAGGGCGCGCAGCGTTGTCATGGGGTGAAATGTCCCCGCCCCCACCTCCATGTCGTAGGGCTGAACCACCGCGCAGCCTTTCCTCGCCCAAAATGCTTCCAGGGCAAGGATCATCGCTTGGAAAGACTGGGTTGGGTCGTCGACGGCCGCCAATGCCATTGTTTCAAAAATCCGCTGTTGGGTGACGCGGCCTCCCTAGACCGCTCGCGGGCCGGCGAAAAGCCCCCCTCGCGAGCGAAACGGCCGAGCACACACCCCATAGGGCAAATTTTCTGACGCCTTTCGCAGCGGTGATTCTTTTACGAGCTCCAATCGGGTTAGAGCAGGTCGGCGCCCGCTAGCTCGGTGCGGTGCGGGCCGACACCACTTCCGGCGCCTCGACCCGTCTGCGCTCCTCATCGTCGGCCAGGGAGCCCGTGACCGGAACCCCAACGCGCCCATCCGGCGGAGGGTTCGGCGGGTCAGGCCCGTCTGAGCGCGGCCACTCGGGCGTGATGAGGCCCGCCGAGATGACAAGTTTTGCCGCGTCCTCCACCGACATATCGAGGAGCATGACGTCCTTGCGCGGGACGAACAGCAAAAACCCAGAAGTGGGGTTCGGTGTGGTGGGCAGGAACACGGAGATGGCTTCTTCGTCGTCGGGCATGCGATGGCTCACCTCGCCCTTGGCTTCCGTGGCGATGAAGACCACTGCCCAGACGCCGCGGCGCGGATACTCGATGAGCCCCGCCCGGCGGAACGTGTGGCTGCGCTCCGACAGCGCCGTCTCAAATATCTGTTTCAGCGCTGCATAGATGTTCCGCACCAGCGGCATGCGGTTGAGGATGGCCTCGCCGAGACGGATGACGGTGCGGCCAAAGATGTTTGCGGTCAGGAAACCAAGCGCAGTGAGCGAGATGACCGCCACCACAAGGCCCATCCCCGGCAGCGGAAACGGCACGTAGTTTTCCGGGTTCCATCGGGCAGGGAGCCACGGTTTCACCCAGCCATCCACCCAATTCACGAACGAGGCGGTAAGGAAGACGGTGATGGTGAGCGGCGCGGCAACGACTATGCCGGTGAGAAGGTAGTTTCTCAGCCGGTTCAGCAGTCTACGGCGCCGCCCGATGCGCGGCTCGTGGCCTTCTTCATGCATGCCGGAGGTCTCGTTCCCGGTCGCGTCAACGCCACGATACTAAAGCGCCCTCCGCCAAATGACAGTGCGCTTATTCGACCGTCACCGATTTGGCGAGATTGCGCGGCTGGTCCACGTCGGTGCCGTTGATGACGGCGGTGTGGTAGGCGAGAAGCTGCATGGGAACTGCCGCAACGATGGGTGTGATGAACTCGCCCGTAGCCGGCATGATCATCACCGCCTCCGCGCCCTCCGCCATGGCCGCCGCGCCATCGGCATCGGTGACGGCGATGATACGGCCCCCGCGGGCGGCCACTTCTTCCATGTTGGAGACCGTTTTGGGGAAAAGTTCGTCATGGGGGGCGACGACGACCACCGGGACGCTGTCGTCCACCAACGCGATGGGGCCGTGCTTTAGCTCGCCCGCCGCGTAGCCTTCCGCGTGGATGTAGCTGAGCTCTTTGAGTTTGAGTGCGCCTTCCAGGGCCGTGGCGAAGGCTGGGCCGCGGCCGAGGTAAAGTGCGCTGGTCGCACCGGCTATGGAACGGGCGGTTTTGCTCACCTGCGGTTCCAGGCGGATGGCCTCGGCGACTCGTCTGGGGGCTTCAAGCAATTCACCCACCAGCGCGGCGGCTGCATCATCGTCGAGGACCCCGCGGTCGAGACCGGCCTTTATGGCGATGGCGGCAAGGGTCGCAAGCTGGCAAATGTAGGCCTTGGTGGATGCAACCCCGATTTCGACGCCGGCAAGGGTGGGCAACACAACGCCAGCCTCCCGCGCCATGGTCGAGCTGGGCACGTTCACCACAGCGGCGAGTAGTTGTCCGGCCTCCTTGCACTTGCGAAGGCTCGCCAGAGTGTCGGCCGTCTCCCCCGATTGGGACACGAAAAGTGCCAACTCATCGCTGGCGAGGCGCTGCCTGCGATAGCGAAATTCCGAGGCCACATCGAGATCCACAGGAAGGTCCGCATAGCGCTCGAACCAGGCGCGGGCGGTGAGCCCGGCATAAAACGCAGTGCCGCACGCGGTGATGCTGATCCGACGGACTTTGCCAAAGTCGATGGGAATGCGCTCTGGACGTATAGCCCCCTCCGCCGCGTCCACATAGTGGCCAATGGTGTGGGTAAGTACCTCAGGCTGCTCGTGGATTTCCTTCGCCATGAAATGGCGAAAATTGCCCTTCTCGGCGACCGAGACTTCCATCGGGACCGGCGTCGACGCCCGCCTCAGCGCCGTGCCGGACGTGTTAAAAATGTCCACCTCGTCGGCGCTCACCAGTGCGATGTCGCCGTCTTCCAGGTAGATGATGTCATCGCAAAACGGAGAAAGGGCGATGGCGTCTGAGCCCACCATGACAAGATCCGCGGAGCGGCCGATGGCGAGCGGGCTCCCCACCCGCGCTGCAGCGATCATGTCCGGCTTGCCCTCGAACGCGAAGGCGAGCGCATAGGCGCCCTCCAGGGCCCCCATAGTCGCCGAGAGCGCAGCCTTCACATCGTTCCTGCCGCGAATTTCCTTTGCGAGCACATGGGCAATGGTCTCGCTGTCAGTCTGCGAAGCGAAGGCGGCGCCGCTCTGTGAAAGGTCTTCGCGCAGGGACCGGAAGTTCTCGATGATGCCGTTGTGAACCACTGCAATGGGGTTCGCCACGTGGGGGTGCGCGTTGGCTTCGGTAGGCGGGCCATGGGTCGCCCACCTGGTGTGGCCAATCCCGGTGTTTCCGCCGAGCGGTTTCTCACCGATGCGCTTTTCAAGGTTTCGAAGCTTTCCCGGTGCCCGGGCTCGGTGCATGGAGCCCGCGTCGTCAACGGTGGCGATACCCGCTGAATCGTAGCCGCGATATTCGAGCCTCTTCAGCGCGTCGATCAGGAGCGGTGCTGCCGGCTCTCGTGCGATGACGCCTACAATTCCACACATAGCCTCACCTCCTTACCTGCGATCACAAAAACGCCGGTCGTCTCTTATCTGCCCAGGCGCGGGGGCTGGATTCAAAGAGGGTTACAATTCGCCAGCTTTCTGCATCGAACCGCCGACCAGCTTTGTTGGCTTCCCACCTTTACCCATCGTCCGGTTTCCGACGTGCAGGTGATCGATCCGGCTTGTTCACCTGCCGGCCGCGACCAATGGCCAGGGCGTCGGCCGGCACATCTTCCGTCACCACGCTACCCGACCCGATGTAGGCGCGCGCACCGATGGAAACGGGCGCCACCAGCGCGCTGTTGGAGCCCACAAACGCGCCTTCAGCCACCTCGGTGTGATACTTGTATTTGCCATCGTAGTTGCAGGTGATCGTCCCCGCACCAAGGTTTGCGCGGGCGCCGATGGAGGCGTCTCCCACGTAGGCAAGGTGGTTGACCTTTGCGCCCTCCCCCAACTCTGCGTTCTTGATTTCCACGAAATTGCCCACCCGCGCCCCGGAGCCGATGGCAGCGCCCGGTCGCAACCGTGCATAGGGTCCCACCACCGCCCCAGCAGCTACTTGCGCGCCCTCAAGGTGGCTGAACGCCCGAATGCGGGCCCCCTCACCCACACGAACGCCAGGCCCGAAGACCACTTGCGGCTCCACGTAGACGTCCTCGGCAAGCTCGGTGTCGTGGCTGAAGAAGACGGTCTGGGGCGCTTCGAGCGTTGCGACCGCCATGGCGTTTCGTCTGGCGCGATCCTGGAATATCGCCTCCGCTTGCGCCAACTGCTCGCGGTCGTTGACGCCGATGACGTCTTCCAAAGGCGCTTCCTCCACCGCCATTTTCAGGCCGCGCGCGAGGCCGATTTCCACCAGATCGGTGAGGTAGTACTCGCCCTTCGCGTTGGTGTTCGAAATGTCTGCGATCGCGCCGAATGCCGGGCCGTTCCGCACGACCATGATGCCAGAATTGCAAAGCGTAACGGCCCGTTCCGCCGGGGTCGCATCGCGCTCTTCGCGAATGGCGGAAAGGGCGCCGCCCGTCATCAAAACGCGGCCATAGCCAGTGGGGTCGGCCGAACGGAACGCGAGCACCACCACATCCGCACCGGCCCGCGCGCGGCTCAATGCGCCCGCGATGGTCGAACCCGAAATGAGCGGATTGTCTCCATAAAGAACGACGGCCACATCGTGGGCGTCCGTCATGGCGGTGCGCGCTGAAAGCACGGCGTGGGCCGTTCCCAGTTGCTCGGCCTGGACGAATACCGACGGCGCTTCCGGGAGATTTTGCGCCCAGCCCGCGTCGGGATCGACCACCAGCGCCCGGTGGTCGATCCCAGCGTCGGATGACGCCTTAAGAACATGGCGGATCATCGGCAGACCGCCCACGGGATGCATCACCTTTGGAAGCTTGGAGCGCATGCGCGTCCCCTTGCCGGCGGCGAGCACGATCGCAAGCGCCTTTGCGTCCAATGTCCGTCTCCCTTTCTTGCGCGTTGCCGTGTTGTTGGCCGTTGCCACTACTGGATATCGCAGATCCCATCGCACGGCTTTGGGTTCGTGCTAAGGGTGCATAGCGAGGACGTTATTTCGGGAAAGTTTCCATGCGGTTGCCCGCCATCCTCTTGTTCGTTGCCATCGGCAGCGGAGCCCACGCCTTCGAAGCGACGGGTAATGCCGTGGCCGATGCCATGCTGCGCGCCGTCGAAACGGCCGGATTTGCCGATGCGCGGGCTGATAGAGTTTCCCGGGATGGCTCGTCTACGGTGCTCACGGCCGTCACTGCCGGAGAACAGAACAGCAGCACCTTTTTCGCCCAAAGCATTCGGATCGACGCCGGCCTGGTCGACGCTGACAACACGCTCATTGCGGAAAAGATCGAATACCGCCGCGTCTCCATCACCACCGAAGACGACGGGCCGGCTTCCCAGATGGACCGCGTCACGGTGGCCCCGGCGCGCCTTGTCGACCAGCGCACCGACGCACGCACCGCAAGTTCGCTTCTGGGGGGGTTCGACCGCCTTACCATCGAAAGGATCACGGCGCGCTCAACGGCCGATGAGACCATTTCCGCAAAACACTTCCAGATTGAAGTTGGTCCAACCGATGGGGTCGTTTCGGGGGGAATCATCGCCGAAGACCTCACCTTCTCGCCCGCGCTCCTTGATCCCCTCGCCAAAGAGCGGCTGCAAGGTTTGGGGATCCAAACGTTGGTTATGGACCTGTCGGCGGACGCAACCTGGCGGGAGGCGGCTGGGGAAGGCGTGTTGGAGCGCGGCCGGATTTCCGTGGACGGTATCGGCGCGTTGGAGTTGTCGGGAAGTGTGCTGGGCCTCACCCGCACGCTCCTGGAACGTTACCGTGCCACCGCCAACAACCTCACTGCAACGCTCAACGCCCTCGGCGGCGTTAGCATTGCAGCCGTAACCATGACCTTCGAGGACCAGGGGCTGACCGACAAGCTACTTGCGCGCGGTGCGGCCAGCGCACGGCTGACCCGCGCTGCTTACACCGACGTGGTGGTTGAAACCCTTGCCGCTGCCCTTGCAAATCTCGCCGACGAGGCGTTTGCCGAGCGCGTCATCACCGCCACCCGAAAATTTCTCGGGGCGCCGGGTCGCATGACATTAGCCTCATCGCCACCAAAGCCGGTCACTGCACTTCAGGTCATGACCACGGCCATCGTGAACCCAAACCTCCTGCCCGAGCTTCTTTCCATCGAGATCGATGCTCGATGAGCCACATTGCTGATGTGCCAGGGGTGCGGATCGGCCATGCCCAGGATTCCTTTGCCCGCACCGGGGTCACCACGCTGGTTTTTGACGAGCCGGCCCTATGCGGCGTCAGCGTTCGAGGCGGCGGGCCGGGTACACGTGAAACCGATGCGTTGCGGCCAGGCAACCTCAACCCGCCCGTGGATGCCCTCGTCCTCACCGGCGGCAGCGCCTTCGGCCTTGCGGCAGCGGACGGCGTACAGCGGGCGCTCCATTCCCTCGGCAGGGGGTTTAGGGTGGGCGAGCACAGGATCCCCATTGTCCCGGCGGCTGTGATCTTCGATTTGACCGGTGAGCCGGCCGACCACGCCGACCTTGGCAAAAAAAGCGTGAAGGCCGCCGTCGCCGCGTCGGATCGCGCCATCGGAACGGTGGGCGCTGGCATCAATGCCACCACCGCTAATCTCAAGGGCGGGGTAGGTTCGGCGAGCGAGCATGTGGGGGACGCCACAGTGGGTGCCCTTGTGGTGGTAAACGCTGTGGGCGCAGTCACCGCCGCCAACGGCCCCTGGTTCCGCGCCGCAGTTTTCGAGCACGGTGGCGAATTCGGCGGCTTGCATGCGCCGGCGAGCGCAGATTTTACCACCGTCGCCACCAAACTTGCCGCCGAGCCCGGCGGCAACACGGTGATCGCGGCGGTGGCAACGGATGCCGCGCTCACCGTCAGCCAGCTCGAGCGTCTTGCAGCCAGCGCCCAAAACGGGATCGCGCTTGCAGTTTACCCCAGCCACACCCTTTACGACGGCGACACCATTTTCGCCGCCAGCTGTGGAACGGTCTCCCTCGATCCGGCGCTGGAACTGCCAGTGGGTCTGGCGGCTGCAGCAACCCGCGCAGTTGCCCGAGCCATCGCCAGAGGCGTCTATGCGGCGACGAAGGCTGAGGGCGACCGCTTCCCCAGCTGGCACGAACTTTACGGCTGAAAGGTCGCTAAATTTCCGCCCCGGAGGCGGAACCTCTGGCGATCAGATCAGGAGACGCATGGGCGCTTCCACAAGGCCTTTGAAGGCTTTGAGAACCTGTGCGCCGAGGGCGCCGTCCACCACGCGGTGATCGACCGACAGTGTCACTGTCATCACGGTGCCGACGGCGAGCGCGCCGTTCTTCACCACCGCCCGCTGCGAGCCCTCGCCCACTGCCAGAATGGAACCGTGGGGCGGGTTGATGACCGCGGCAAACTCGCGAATCCCGAACATGCCAAGGTTCGACACGGCGGTGGATCCACCCTGGTACTCTGAGGGTTGCAGCTTCTTGTCCCGCGCCCGCCGGGCCAGGTCCTTCATTTCATTGGAGATAACGGACAGCGTTTTGGAATCGGCTTTGCGCACCACCGGCGTGATGAGCCCGTCGGGGATGGCCACCGCCACACCCACGTCCACGTCCTGGTGGACCAAACGCGAGGTGGAGGTGAAGGTGGCATTCGCCATGGGCACCTCCTTGAGGGCAAGGGCCATGGCTTTGATGACAAAGTCGTTGACGGAGAGTTTGTAGGCAGGCTTGCCGTCCCCATCGGTGGGTGCGGCGCCGTTGAGTTCGGCACGCAGTTTTAGAAGTGCGTCCAGCTCCACGTCCACAGTGAGGTAGAAGTGGGGGATGGTTTGCTTCGATTCGGTGAGGCGCCTCGCGATCGTCTTGCGCATCCCGTCGTGGGGCAGTTCTTCGTAGCTGCCATCGGCGTAAAGGGCGCGGATTTGATCGTCGCTCATGCCCCCGCTTGGGGCCGGGCCTGCAGCTGGGCTTGGAGCGGCGGCAGCCGCGGGCGCAGCGCCCGGGGGCGACACAGGCCCGGCGGTGGCGCCCAGCTTCGCGGTACCGGCGACTTTGGCGACCTCAATGTCACGCTTGACAATCCGCCCGTGGGGACCGCTGCCAGGGATCAAGGCAAGGTCCAGTCCTTCCGTTTCGGCAAGGCGCTTTGCAAGGGGCGACGCAAGAATGCGCCCGCCGCTTCCGTTCAGTTTCGCCGGCGCGGTAGCAGTCGCGGCCGTGGGCGCAGCTGCAGCGGTTTCCGCTCCGGCCATCGAACCGCCCCCACCCGTTTCGGGCGCGGCGACCGGGGCCGGGGCTGACGCCTGGGGGGGAACGGCCGCCCCTTCCAGCGCGGACGGATCCTCCCCTTCGGCCAGCAACAGCGCGATGGTCTCGTTCACCGGCACGTCAGCGGTGCCCTCCCCGATGACGATCTTTCCCATCGTCCCTTCGTCGACCGCCTCCACCTCCATGGTGGCCTTGTCGGTTTCGATCTCGGCGATGACATCACCGGACTGCACGCTGTCACCTTCCTTCACGAGCCACTTGGCGAGCGTGCCGACCTCCATCGTGGGTGACAGGGCGGGCATCAGGATCGGCGTAGGCATTTGCGTCCTCGATCGTCTCGGGCGCGCCAGCCATCGATGCGCGCGCCCGTTCATGGCGGCGCCACTGTCCTTGAACAGCCTCGCATTTGCAACATCGCAAGGCGGTACCCCCGCGCCACGGAAATGAATTTGCCTTGTGGGACCGATCGCTTAAACGTCGACGGGCCCGCATCCGGTGTTCCTCAGGAGAATTGGATCTCCATGCGAATCCTATTTCTGCACAATAATTTTCCGGGCCAATACAGGCGCATCGCAAACCATCTGCGCAATGACAAGAATGTGGAGATGCTGGCCGGTACGCTGAAATCCAACGAGCAGGATTTTGGCGTTCAACGGGTAAACTATGCGCTCCACCGCGACATCACCGAAAAAATCCACCCGACCCTCGTCGCCACGGAGCGAGCCGTCCTCACCGCCCAGGCCACCTTCCAGGCCCTTTATCCCCTGCACAAGGACGGCTGGGAGCCCGATCTCGTGTGCGCGCACTCCGGCTGGGGTCCGTCGCTCCTCATTAAAGAGCTGTGGCCCAAGACCAAGCTCCTCAGCCTTTTTGAGTGGTACTACAACGCCCGCGGTAGCGACGCCGACTTCCTTGAGCCCATCAACCACGATTCGGCCGCGCGGGCCCACTTCAAGAACTTTCCAATCCTTGCAGATGTGGCCACGATGGACTGGGGAACATCGCCCACCACGTGGCAATGGAGCCAGTTTCCCGAGCGCCTTCGCCAACAAATCAGCGTGCTTCACGAAGGGGTGGACTGCGACTTCTTCTGCCCCGGCGAAGCGAGCCTGACGGTGGGCGAGCACACCTTCACGGCGGACGATGAAGTGATCACCTATGTGGCTCGGGGAATGGAACCCTATCGCGGATTTCCCCAATTCATGGAGGCAGTTGCGCTTCTCCAAGCCCGCCGCCCGAACCTTCACGTGATCATTGCTGGCAAAGACCGGGTCGCCTATGGCAAACGGCGCGAGGACGGCAAAACCTATCGCGAGCACGCCTTGGAATCCCTCGATCTCGACCAAGAAAGGGTGCACTTTTTAGGCCTTGTGCCCCTTTCTACGCTCCAGAGCATGTTCCGCATCACCCGGGCGCACGTTTATTTAACGGTGCCGTTCGTGCTGTCGTGGTCGATGTTGGAGGCGATGGCGGCCGGTGCGTTGGTGGTGGGCTCCGACACGGCTCCGGTGCGCGAATTGGTGGAAGACGGGCGCACCGGAGTGCTGACGGACTTTTTTGACGCCCAGAAGATCGCCGGCACCATCGAAACGGTGCTGCGCGGGGATATCAACACCGGCCCCATAAAGGCCGCCGCCCGTGACAAGATTGCCACGAACTACGCATTGCCCCTCATTTTGCCGCGGCAGTGGGCACTGATGAGGGCTGTGGCACGCGGCGAGCAGCCTGACTGACGCGAAAATACCACATAATTCACGCTGCTTTCCCTTTCGGCGAACCAACCGGTAACGAACGGCCGCGATAATCTCAGCTTCGCGCAAGCTGAGAGGGGCAGTCTAACCGGAGTGTAACCTGCATCACGACATGTCCTTTCCCCGTTGGGGTAAGTCTTGTGGGTGGCTTTCTTGGTCCCGAACTACCTCAGTAGCGAAGGGCACGAAAGGCAGGGATGCGGCCACTATCGGCGCTTTTTGATGGTGGTTTGTAACTAAACTTTGGATTTCGCCGGGGCGATGCTTCGGCAACTTATCCACGGCACAATGAGTGCACGCTAACGTGAAGATGTAACGACGGAATGATGACACCATATCGAGCTTAGGCGGTTCAATACTGCGGTAGGTGCCGCCGGCGACAGAAGGAGAACTTAACGATGCGAAAGGCTATACTGTTAGGTTGCCTCGCACCTCTGGCGCTCGGCGCTTTTGCGTCGTCCTCAACGGAAGCTGAGGCACGGACCGTATGCAAGCAACGGTCGGAAATCGTCAAAATCCTCTCAAAGAAGTTCAAAGAAACACAACAGTCTTTTGGTCTGCAAAGCGATCGCCGTGTTCTTGAACTTTATGCTTCGCCAAACGGCAGCTGGACGGCGATTTTGACGCTTCCATCAGGCCAATCCTGCGTCGTCGCATCAGGCGAAGCGTGGACCACGCTACCGCCCGTACCGATTGGTGAGCCGGCCTAACGACCCATGATCCCGTTGATTGCGGGTCTTTAAAGCTCTACCCCACGGCCTGTGATCAAATGCAGGAGACGGCCGTGGGCGTGGAAAACAAGGTGATCCTGGTGACAGGCGCCAGTCAGGGTATTGGGAAAGCCTGCGCTGTCACCCTTGCCGAGCAAGGCGCGAAGGTGGTGATTGCCGCGCGCAGCCAGGACAAGCTCGCAGGCGTCGCGTCCGAAGTGGATGGCGATGTGTTTGCAGTGGCTTGCGACGCGGCGGACCCGGCCTCGGTGGACGAGCTTTACCGCGCCATCGCTGAGCGGCACGGCCGTCTTGACGTCCTTTTTAACAATGCCGGCAACAATATTCCCGCTACCGATTTCGGTGACGTGGAGTTTGATGGTTGGCGACGGGTGGTTTCGCTCAACCTTGACGGCGCATTTTTAGTGGCCCGGGGCGCGTACCGGATGATGCGTGACCAAAACCCTCGCGGTGGCCGCATCATCAACAACGGATCCATCTCCGCCTACGCGCCTCGCCCCGGCTCGGCTCCTTACACAGCGTCAAAGCACGGCATCAGCGGCCTCACCAAAACCATTAGCCTGGACGGCCGCAAGCACGACATTGCATGTTGCCAGATCGATATCGGTAACGCGTTCACCGAGATGGCGGCGCGCATTGCCGAGGGTGTGCCCCAAGCCAACGGCGAGACCATGGCTGAAGCGGTGATGGACGTCCAAGTGGTGGCGGACACGATAGCCTACATGGCCGGCCTAGATCTTTCGGCGAACGCCCAGAGCGTCACGGTGATGGCAACGAAAATGCCCTTCGTAGGACGCGGCTAGCGCAAATCGCGCGGAGTTGGGGTCTCTTCAACGGCTCCAACTCTTTCTCTATCCGGATAGCCCGCGCCTAAATCTTGTTTCATGTCTTTCGAACGCCGATGATCGCCAACGCGCATGCCGAAAAGGACTCAGTGAGTTACTCCCGGGAAATTGGACAGTGTCTTAAGCTACGGAATGGGCCTGCTGGTCTTCAAAGAAGGAGATCAGCGAATGACGACACGCAAGCAGCACAATGCGGCCTTGAAGGGGGGGACGAGACGGTGGCGGAGCTTGCGGCCCGTTTCGGCGTCCACCCGACGATGATCCATCAATGGAAGCGACGATTGCTGGAGGGTGCGTCGGACGTGTTCGAGCGCGACCGCAAAGAGAACACGCCGGCCGTGGACGGAGAGAAGCTGCGCGAGTTCCACGCCAAGATCGGAGAGTTGACGGCAACGAACGATTTCTTGTCGCGAAAGCTCAAGCCCTGGGGCGGGACGTGAGGCGGAGGATTTTGGAG
>JBCCYN010000126.1:0-13586 GCA_039189655.1 Pseudomonadota bacterium
GGGCGCCAAGGAGCTGCTGACCCTTGATGTCGGCGGAACCAGTGCGGACATTTCCCTTGTGATCGACGGCAACCCGCAGTTCGGCACCGGGGAGACGATCGGGGAATTTCCGCTCCACATTCCGAGCGTCTCGGTAACGTCCATTGGCGCAGGGGGCGGCTCCATTGCCTGGGTCGACGGCGCTGGCGTGTTGAAGGTGGGCCCGGAAAGCGCCGGCTCCTCGCCGGGCCCCGCTTGCTACGGCCGCGGCGGCACCAAGCCGACCATCACCGACGCCATGGCCGTTTGCGGCTTCGTCGGCCAAGCCCCACTCGCCTACGATCAACTGACCGTGGACGTAGCCCGCGCGCACGATGCCATCGCGCCGCTGGCTGCTGCATTGGAGACCGATCCAGAGCGGGCTGCAGCGGCCATCATTGAAGTGGCGGTCTCAGAGATGTTTGTGGAGATCAACAAGCTGGTTGCCCGACAGGGGATCGACCTGCGCGACTTTTCGCTGATGCCGTTTGGCGGGGGCGGGCCTATGCTGGGCTGTTTCCTCGCCCGCGAGCTCGGCGTTGCCCATGTGCTGGTGCCCCACAGCCCGGGTGTTGTCAGCGCGCTGGGTGGCTTGGTGGCCGATCTTAAGGCCGACTTTATCGGCACCTTGTTTCAAACGCTGGGCGAGGGCGCGCTGGGTGCTCTGAAAGAGACGTTAGACCGTCTCCAGACCGAAGGGGAGCGCTGGCTCCGCGACGAGCAGGGCCATGACGGTCCGGCGGTTCCAGAACTGCTGGCTGAGATGCGATATGCCGGCCAATCCCACGAGATTGACGTCTCCCTCGAGCCCGGCTGGATTACCAACGGCAGTATTACTGCGATCAAGGAAGCTTTCCACGCTGAACATCACAAGCGCTTCGAGTTTAACGACCCGGATGTGCCCATCCAGATCATCAATCTGCGTCTGGTGATGCGCGGGTCAACGATCCTGCCAGACCTTCCCACCGCACCGAAATTGGACGGCACACCGCAGCCGGAGCGAGACATTGAAGTCTGGCTCGATGGTGCCCACCGCGCCGTGCCTCTGTACGACCGCGCCGCGCTTTCCCACGGCCATGTTTTTGATGGCCCTGCGGTGGTGCATCAGCCGGACACGACACTTTGTATCCTTCCTGGCTATCGGGCCAGCGTGGATGAAGGCCTCAACATCCGCCTCACGGCAACGCAAGGGGACGCGGCATGATCGACAAATCGATGCTGCAGGTGCTTGCAAACCACTGCCGCGCCATCGCCGAAAGCATGGCCTATACGCTCTACCGCACGGCGCATTCTACATTCGTCAAAGAGACCGAAGATTTCACGGTCATGGTCATGGACAAGCACGGCAAGGTGGTGGCTGTGCCCATGGATCTTGGCGCCACATGGTATCCGGGCATGGACTACGGGCCCGCCATTGCCATGACCGAGACGGGTAAACCCGGCGATATCTTCTTCACCAACGATGCCTACAGTGGGTTTCTAGCCACCCACACCCCCGACACGCATCTGTGGACGCCGGTGTTCCATGGCGATGAGTTGATCTGCTACCTCGGCGGCCATGTGCACAACACCGACATGGGTGGTGCGGTCCCTGCAAGCCTGTCGCGGTCGCTGACGGAGATCCACCAGGAAGGGATCCGGTTCCGTCCCACACGGCTTTATTTGGACGGTGTGTTCGACGAGAAAATTCTCGACATTATGATGCTGAACGTGCGCAAGCCGGACCTTAATCTTGGCGACCTGAAGGCGCTGGTGGGGGCGCTCAAGACCGGCGAGCGCAAAGCCCAGGCGATGATCGCTAAGTTCGGCGCAGACGTCTTCGTCGGCGGACTGGCCGCGCTTCAAGACTATGCCGAGCGCCAAGCCCGAGACATCCTCTCAACGATCCCGGACGGCACCTATACGTTTGCTGACTACGTGGACGAAGACGCGGCGGGCGGCCATCCGTGCCGGCTCAAACTCACCCTTTCCATCGATGGTGACAGTGCGGTGATGGATTTTTCCGGCACTGATCCGCAGCTCACCTCTTCGCTCAACGTGCCGACGGGGAGCCATCCGCGCCACACGCTTCTCCTGGTGGGCGTATACTATGTGCTTTACACGTTTAACCCGCACATCCTCTTAAATGCCGGGCTGACACGCCCCTTCACGTGCATTGCACCAGAGGGGACTGTGGTGAACCCGGTATTCCCGGCGGCGGTGGGAATGCGAAGCCTCACCTGCGCCCGGCTGCGCAGCCTGGTCTTTGGTGCGTTCAACGCTGCAATCCCTGAGCGGCTACCCGCTGCGCCCGCCGGATCAAGCTCCATCGTCAACGTCATGACCACGGATGAGGCGAGCGGGCAGTCCATCATCGCTGCCATCAATCCCGTGGTCGGCGGCGGTGGCGGCATGCCCCACCGCGATGGTCCCAACGGTTCGGGCGCCGACAGTGCGTACCTTAAAAACACGCCCATCGAGATCACCGAGAGCGAAGTGCCGATCCGGTTTGAGCACTATGGGCTTCTTACCGATTCAGGGGGTGCGGGCTACCATCGCGGGGGCCTTGCCACGGCCATGGAGTTTCGCGTCTTCGCGCCCAACACCCGCATTACCGTGCGCAATCGCGACCGCACGCGCTTCCGCCCCTGGGGCACCCTTGGCGGGCGCGCTGCCGGCGCTTCAGATCTCATTATCAATCCTGGGCAGTCGAACGAGATCGCGCTCGGCAACACCGACATTGCCGTGATAGAGCCGGGCGATGTGGTTCATATCCACTCGCCCGGTGGCGGCGGCCGGGGCGACCCTTTTTCGCGCGAGCCCACGCGGGTGGCGCTCGATGTGGAGCGTGGCTACGTCTCACAGGATGCCGCCAAAACCCTTTATGGCGTGGTGGTCGAAGCAGGAGCGATCGACGAAGCCGCCACCGAAGCCTTACGTGGCAATCATCACGCGCGGACCCCGAACGGAAAGCATTGGTTTGACGGCGGGCCGGAGCGCAGGGCGCACGAGACGCTCTGGCACAAGGCGAACTACGACCGTCTCACGGAAATACTGATGGCACTGCCGATCCACTGGCGCTTTTTCGTCAAAACAAAGATCTTTGAAGAAATGAACCGCCTCAACAAAAGCAACGGTTCGGCAAGGGTTGACGACGCGCTTTGCCGGGCAATGGCCCGCTACCCGGAAATCCCCAAGGAGATTGCGCGGTGAGCGCGCGTTGCGTGTCGCCTATGGAAGGACTTGATCGCCCCATGCCCCTCCTGCGGGCGAACTTCAATGGGAGGCGCTTGCCATGACTTTGGATTTTGACCCAGACGCGCTTACGCTACCGAGGGGTCACTTCATCGCTGGCCAGTACCGGGATGAGCGGGACGATGCTCTGGACGTGATCCGCGCATCGGACGGAAAGCGCTTTGCCCCCTGCGCCATGGCGTCAGCCGACAAAGTGGACGAGGCCGTTTCTGCCGCAAAGCGCGCGCTGGCGGACAGCGGGTGGATGACAACTGCGCCGCGAGAGCGGGCACGCGCACTCCATCGATGGGCGGATGCCATTGAAGAAAATAGGGTGACGCTCGCTCAACTCGAAGCGGCGCCGTCCACCCGTCCCATCAGCGCAGTCCTCGCGGGCGATATTCCGAGCACCGTCGAGCAAATCCGCTTCTTTGCCGAACTTGCCGACAAAGAAGGCGGAGTTGTCGCGCCTACCGCAAGCGATGCACTGGGATTAATGGTCCCAGAGCCCTACGGTGTGGTGGGCGCCATCACGCCCTGGAATTATCCCGTCAACATGGCCGGATGGAAGCTTGCCCCGGCGCTCGCTGCCGGCAATGCCGTCGTCCTAAAGCCGTCGGAGCTCACACCGTTTTCCACCGCTTACCTCGCCGAGTTGTGGGTTCGCGCGGGGCTGCCGAGCGGGTTGATCAACGTCGTGCAGGGCGACGGGCCAACCACAGGAGCCGCCATCACTGGCCATCCGGGGATCGCCAAGGTGTCCTTCACAGGGTCAACGCGAGCTGGTGGCGCCATCATGGAGACCATCGCCCGCAGCGGCATCAAACCGATGACGCTGGAGCTTGGAGGCAAGAGCCCGCAAATCGTGTTCGCCGATGCCGATCTCGATCTTGCCGCTGGGTGTATTGCGGCAAGTATTACATCTAATGGCGGACAGGCTTGCGTGGCCGGCTCCCGTCTCATTGTCGAAGCAAGGGTCTCAGCCGCTTTGCTCGACAAGGTAGTGGCCAAGATGGCTGCCCAACGGCCGGGCTTGATGTGGAACGAGGCAACGACCTATTCGCCGATCATTTCCGAGACGCAGCGTAGCCGGGTCGCGTCGATCGTGGCCGATGCGATCGACGAAGGTGCGCAGGTGCTGACCGGCGGCGTAGCGATGGACCATCCGGGTTACTTTTATTCGCCGACCGTGCTGGACGATCTCGCACCAGGTTCGCGAGCACTTATGGAAGAAGTGTTCGGCCCGGTCCTTTCGGTGCAGCGTTTCGACGATGAGGACGAGGCTTTGTCGTTGGCGCAGCATCCGATCTATGGGCTTTGCGCCGGGATTTACACAAAAGACCTTTCGCGGGCCGTGCGTGTATCGCGCGGGGTAGAAGCCGGAACGGTATGGCTCAATCGCTATGGCCGCTCGCGCTATCACGTCATGCCCACGGGCGGCTTCAATTCGTCAGGCTTCGGGAAGGATCTGGGCAAAGAGGCCTACGCGGCAAACCAGCGCATTAAATCCGTCCTGATTGGCGTCTAGTGCGTTTTTCACTGACATAGGACATGTCAGCGCGCGATCCGGCATATCCCGGCAGAAGTGCGGTGTTTGGCCCTGGACTTAGCCGAGGCGGTCTTTAAGGCGGTAGTAAGCGCCGACCGCCGGAAGAAACCAAGGTTTACCAAAGTATCCCGGGACGGCGGGCCAGGCGAGCCCTTCGAAGGGGTTATCATCTGACTTGCCAGAAACGATTTGCGCCAGAAGTTCGCCCATCAAGACGGAGAGCTGGGCGCCGTGACCGGAGTAGCCGAGGGCGAAGTGAACGCCATCGGTAGAGCCTGCCCGTGGAAAACGGTCGCTCGTCATTCCCACCAAGCCGCCCCAGCAATAGTCCACCGCAACATCGCTGAGAGTGGGAAATAAGTCGATCATTGCCGCTTTTAGTATCGCAGCGCTTCTTTCATCCGCGTCGGTATCGGTCTTTGCGGTGAACCGTGCACGCCCTCCAAAAATGAGGCGGTTGTCCGGAGAAAGGCGAAAGTAGTTTCCCAAGTTGAGCGACGTCACACAGGTCCGGTTGCCCGGAAGCGTCGCTTGGATCTCCGCCTCGTTCAACGGTCGGGTGGCAATGACGAAGCTGCCAACCGGGATCACTCGGCGCCGGAAGAAATTGAACGGACCGCTGGTATAGGCGCCCGTCGCAAGAATAACTTCTCGCGCCTTGATGGTGCCCGCTTTGGTGTGGAGAACATGACTTGCCCCATCCCGGCGCCGAGCCGTTACGGGCGCATTTTCAACAATGAACGCACCGCGGTCATGGGCTGCTTGGGCAAGGCCGGACACGAAGCGGCCCATGTGCATCATGGCGCTCTTTTTATAGAGCATCGCGCCGTGAAAAGGTCCGCGGACCTCGCTGTCTAGCTCGTCCGGGCCAAGGAGCTCGGTGTCTTTATCGACAGCCTCATTCACGGCCCGAAAGTTCTTGGCTATTGCCTCGAAGTGGGCGGGTTTGGATGCAAGTTTCAGCTTGCCCGAGCGCCGGAAGTCGCAGGCAATCCTGTCCTCGTTGACGATGCGCTCGATGGTACTGATCGAGCGATCGAACGCTTCGTAAAGAGCCTTGGCCGTTTGCGGGCCGAAGCGGTTCACGGCATCCAAATAGCTGTGTGCCAGACCGTTGTTGAGGTGTCCGCCGTTGCGGCCTGATCCGCCGAAGCCCACCCAGTTCGCTTCAAGCACCACAACGCGTGCGCCGTCCTTGGCGAGGCCGCGGGCCGCCGAAAGGCCTGTGAATCCACCACCGACGACTGCCACGTCAAACTGCTCGCCGTCGGGGAGCGCTGCGCCGTGAGCGAACACCGGCGCGGTGTCGCGCCAGTAGGGCAGTCGCTTCATGACGGCTCGTCTCGTAAAGCGACCGTTCCTGCGTGCCGGCCGGCCATGGGCGCGCTGACCCTAGAGCCCGACGACTGCGGGTAGCTGCGAAACATCGTCAATCCGAGTGTATTCATAAAAAGGATTGGCCGGTTCATGCCCTCGGTCGACCCAAACCTTGTTCTTGATGTCTAGATCATAGGCCGACATCAGATCGTAGCGGAAGGACGAGGAGACATGCAAAACGTCTTCCGGCCCGCAACCAAGGCTGTCGAACATGTACTCGAAGGCCTGTAGGCGCGGCTTATAGGCGTTGGCTTGCTGTGCGGTGTAGACCTTGTGAAAAGGCGCCCCCAGTTTTTCCACGTTCGCCATGATCTGATCGTCCATGGCATTGGACAAAATAACCAGGGGAATTTCTGTGGCGACTTTTGCGAGCCCGGCCGGCACGTCGGGATGCGGGCCCCAGCCGGGCACTGCGTTGTAAAAGGCCATGCCGTCTTCTTCTCGGTAGGCGATGCCATACTTCTTGCAGGTGCGCTCCACCGCATTGCACAGGACCTCGCTGTAGGGCTTCCAATCGCCCAACACCTCATCCCGGCGATAGCCGTTAAAATTCTTCAGGAAATGCCGCATCGTCGGCTCATCCATCTGACTGCCGTAGATTTCCCGCGCGAGTTCGTCCATTTGAAACCGCGTCAGCGTACCGTAGCAATCGAAGGTGATGTATTGCGGTCGGATCGGGGACATGGTCTGCCTTCTATTAAATGACGGGGCGCGTGACGCTTGCGCGATGAGCTTAGCCGGCCCGACGCCACCGCGATGTTGTCGTGGCGAACCGCGGCAGCATTGCATGCGGGGTCCCGGCCATATTTCGGCAGTATGTGCTGACGTGAGCCCCCGCCATCAACCTCACCGGGGTAGGGGTTCTATAGGCTGGGCGATGGGGCCGAAGTTTGGCCAAGCTCTCGATCTGCCTTTTTTCAACGATGTTGGACAATGACTGAAGCGACCGCGGATACCCAGTTCGTTCCATTCGATTCCAGTCACATTGACGGGGCAATGCGGCTGTCGCGGCAGGCGCGATGGCCGCACCGGAACGAGGACTGGGCCTTTATGATGCTCATCAGTCATGGGTTGGCAGCCTGTCGCGACGGAGAGGTCATTGGGACGGGATTTGCAACGCTTTTCGACGAGCACACGGCCAGCATCAGCCTCATCATCGTAGACGCCGCGATGCGTGGCAAAGGTTTTGGCCGAGAGTTGATGAACCGCCTCTTGGATGTGGCCGGCGCAAGGGAAAGCCGCTTGGTGGCAACGCCCGACGGCCTCAGCCTCTACCAAAAGCTGGGCTTTCGGGAAGTCCGGAAAATTCATCAACACCAAGCTGTCATTTCGAACGTGACCCACCCGGACGGAGTGGGCTGGTGGTCGACGCCTGACGTTGCGCACCTCGTCGCCCTCGACCGCGCGGCGTTCGGCGCCGACCGTAGCGCGATCATCACCAGGGCCTGCGAACTGGGAGAGGTGGCGGTCCTCGGTGCATCCGGCACACCATCCGCCTTCGCCATCGTGCGCCCCTTTGGGAAGGGCAAGGTCGTGGGCCCTGTGATCGCCCAGGGTGAAGCGCAGGCGAAGGCGCTTATCGCCTTTGCGCTTGCGGAAAACGAAGGATCTTTCATGCGCACCGACGTGCCGCAGGACTGCGGGCTCAGTCCCTGGCTTGAAGGTTTGGGACTTGTTTGCGTCGATCGCGTCGTCGCCATGGTCCGTCAACCTCACCCGGCATCGACGCAGCCCCGGTCGCGCGTGTTCGGGCTCTTCAACCAGGCGCTTGGGTAAAAAGGCGCTGGCCCAACGGCGGAACCAATGGCCTTTCTTTACCTATCGGAACCTTCTCGCGGCGAAATCTGGCGTGGGGCGTTCGCGCGAGATCTGCCGGACCTGCCGTTCTTTGCAAATACCGATGAGGTTTTGGACCCAAGCACGGTTCGTTACCTGGCCGCATGGGTGCCACCGGCCAACCTTAGCTCCGCCTACGCCAATCTTGAGCTTGTCTTTTCCGTCGGCGCGGGGGTCGATCAATTCGACCTTTCGAGGCTTCCACCGCAAGTCCAGGTGGTGCGGATGCTGGAGCCCGGCATCGAGGCGATGATGGTTGAGTACGCCACCATGGCCGTGCTTGCACTACACCGAAATTTGCCGACGTACCTGGCGCAACAGAGGGCGGGCGTCTGGCGATCGCACCGCCCAACACCGGCCACCCAAAGGCGCGTTGGAGTGATGGGCGTCGGAAGGCTCGGGCAAGGGGTGCTGAGGGCCCTTCGGCCATTCCAGTTTCCCCTCGCTGGCTGGAGCCGCGAACGCCGATCCGTAGACGACGTTGTCTGTTTCGCTGGCAAGGACGAGCTTCCGGCATTCTTGGAACGCACGGACATTTTGGTCTGCCTGCTGCCGCTGACGGCGGAAACGACTGGTCTGTTAAACAAGGCAACCTTTGCCCGGCTTCCGAAAGGCGCCGCCCTCGTCCACATGGGCCGCGGCGCTCAACTTGATGATGGCGCCCTGGTCGAGGCGCTGGACACCGGACAGCTTAGCGCCGCAGTCGTTGACGTGATGTCGCCAGAACCGCCCCCAGAGGGCCACGCCATTTGGCAGGATCCGCGGATCATCCTCACGCCGCATATTGCGGCAGCAACCGATGCCGTCGCCGGCGCTCGGTTTGTGCTGGAGACCGTCAAAAACCATCGCGCTGGCCTGCCCATCGAGGGCGTCGTCGACCGTACCCGCGGCTACTGAGCGATCAGGCTCAGTATGTCCACTTTACGATGGGCAGAAATTGCAGAATTTTTGTGCAGCATTTTATGCTGTGCAGGTCATTCAAAACGGGGATTCTAGCGGACAATCTCTGTGATGCTTCCTTGATGAAGCGCAAGAACACGGCCGCGATTGGTATCCAAAGAGAACGGTTTGTCGAAGGGCAGGCACCAAGGCGGTGGCCTTTGACTTGCGGCAGTAGGCGTAAGCATCGCTCGGCGACCACCATGGCGCGGCGGACTTTGCTCGGCATTTCTTGCGGCAACCCGCTGACTGAAGGTTTTCATGCCGAGCGGGGGCGTTGCCTGCCGTGAGCCGCTGGAATGCCGCCGCTGCCTCCACCTCCAATCGCTTCCGTGTCCGCTGAAAGGGAGACGCCATGAGCAAGAAGACCATCCCCCATTGGACGAAACACGACGACGCCCTGTTGCGAACAGCGCTGGCTCGCGGCGCGAGCCGGCGGGACCTTTTACAAATGATGGTTGCCGGCGGTCTGACGCTTGCGGCCGGCGGGGCGGTTTTGGGCCGTGCGAGCGCTGCCCTTGCGGCGGAGCCGGTGTCCGGCGGCTCGATCCGCGTTGCCGGCGCCACCTCGTCCACCGCCGATACGCTGGACCCGGCCATCTCGTCCAACTCCACCGATTACTCGCGAATTTGCGCTGTCTACAATCGCCTCACCTTCCTCGACAGCGAAGGTGTGCCGCAGATGGAGCTTGCCGAAAGCATTGAAAGTGATGATGCCAAGGTTTGGACGGTCAAGCTGCGTCCCGACGTGGCCTTCCACGATGGCCACACGCTCTCTTCCGCCGATGTCGTCTTCAGTCTGAAACGCCACCTTGATCCGGCGGTGGGCTCGAAGGTGAACTCCATCGCGAGCCAGATGAGCGAAATCAAAGCCGTCGATCCGCAAACGGTCGAGATCACGCTTCAGTCGCCGAACGCTGACCTACCGGTGATCTTCTCACTGCACCACTTCATGATTGTGGCTGACGGGACCACCGATTTTTCGAAAGGCAACGGCACCGGCGCATTCGTCGTCGAAGAATTCAGCCCGGGCGTGCGCTCGATCATGACGCGCAACCCCAACTATTTTAAGGAAAACCAGCCCTACCTTGATGCATTCGAGTTCTTCGCCATCCCCGACGAGAATGCGCGGCTTAATGCACTCGTTGCTGGCGATGTGCAGTTGGCAAGCGCCCTCAACAGCCGCTCGTTGCGCTTGTTGGAGGCTTCGCCGGGCGTGGAGGCGAGCGTTAGCAACTCGGGCAATTATACGAACCTCAACATGCGCCTTGATATGAGCCCGGGCGACAAGATGGATTTCGTCACAGGGATCAAATACCTGATCAATCGCGAGCTCATCGAAAATTCGGTCATGCGCGGGTTAGCGATCCTTGCCAATGACCAACCGGTGTCGCCGGCCAACCGCTTCCACAATGCCGACCTCGCACCAAAACCCTACGATCCGGAAAAGGCCAAACACCACTTCGAAAAGGCCGGCCTCCTGGGTGTGGACATTCCTGTGGTTGCCTCAGAGGCGGCCGGCTCATCCGTGGATATGGCGACCGTTGTTCAGCAGGCCGGCGCCGAAATCGGCATGAACCTCAACGTGGAGCGCGTGCCTGCGGATGGCTACTGGTCGAACTACTGGCTGAAGGCCCCGGTCCATTTCGGCAACATCAACCCCCGGCCGACGCCGGACATCCTGTTCTCCCTACTTTACGAGTCCAACGCGCCCTGGAACGAAAGCCGCTACAAGTCGGAGAAATTCGACAAGATGCTGGTGGAAGCGCGCGGCGAGTTGGACTTCGACAAGCGCAAGGCGATGTACGATGAGATGCAGGTCATAGTCGCTGACGAGGCCGGTACCGCCATCCCTGTCTACCTGTCGAGCCTCGATGGCAAATCCCAGCGCATCCAGGGCCTGAAGCCGAACCCGCTCGGCGGCATGATGGGCTACGCGTTTGCCGAGTACATCTGGCTCGACGGCTAGTCTGGCCGACCGAAGTGCCGAGGCGGATTGACCGGTGGGGTGGCGTGCGTGCCCCGTCCGACCGGCCTATCCGCCAGTGCCCCGGGACGGTGGACCACGGTCTTGAATAGACAGATTGCGGTCCTCCTTCTGAGACGGCTCGGGATTACGTTGATCTCGCTGGTGATCGTCTCGTTCGCGGTGTTTTTTGCGACCGAGCTTTTGCCCGGCGATGTGGCGCAGATCCTGCTCGGCCAGGCGGCGACGCCCGAGGCCGTCGCGGGCCTGCGCACGGCCATGGGCCTCGACGAGCCAGCCATCATTCGCTTCGTGAAGTGGATGGGTGGGCTCGCGGTGGGCGACATGGGCACGTCCTACGTCAACAACACACCGATTGCCGAGTTGATCGGCAATCGCCTTGGCAACTCGTTGCGCCTTGCCGGTGTGGCGACCGCCCTTTCAGTACCGCTCGCGCTAACGCTCGGGATTACGACGGCCATGTACCGCCGTTCCCTCTACGACCGGGTGATTTCTGTCCTCACCATCTCCATTGTGTCGGTGCCGGAGTTCATGTTGGCGACCGGCGCGGTGCTCATCTTCGCCGTCTATCTCCAGTGGGTACCAGCCTTGTCGATGGCAAGCGACGTGGCCTCCATCGGCGACCTGTTGCGCACCTTCGCGCTGCCTGTGGGGATCCTCACTCTCGCCGTCTCGGTGCAGATGATCCGCATGACCCGGGCGGCGGTCATTGACACCTTGTCGACACCTTACGTGGAGATGGCGCTGCTCAAAGGGGCATCGATGCCGCGCGCTGTCCTAAAACATGCCCTGCCGAATGCGATCGGTCCCATCGCCAACGCCATCGCGCTCTCGCTTTCGTACCTGATCGGCGGTGTCATCATCATGGAGACCGTGTTCAACTATCCGGGCGTTGCAAAGCTGATGGTTGATGCGGTGTCCACCCGCGACCTGCCGCTCATCCAGTCCTGCGCAATCATCTTTTGCTTCAGCTACCTGTTTCTTGTCACGCTCGCGGATGTGGCGGGGATCTTGTCCAACCCGAGGCTGCGGCACTGATGCGCGCCGGCCTTCTCAATCCAGCGCGGTGGGGCGTTCAGTTCAATCTCGTCGGTATCTGCGCCGCGCTGGTCATCTTGTTTTGGGCGACGGTCGCGGTCTTTGCCCCGCTCATCACACCACACCCAGTCGGTCAGATCGTCGACTTCGATTACTTTGGTCCCATGACCAGTCAATACTGGCTGGGCACCGACTATCTCGGCCGCGATATGCTTTCACGCATCATGGTGGGCGCGCGCTATACGGTGGGGATTGCGCTTGCGGGGGTGTTATTGGCCTGCTTCGCCGGCGTCATGCTTGGGATGACGGCGGCGGTGGTTGGCGGCGTCTTCGACACCGTACTGAGCCGATTTCTGGATGCGTTCAACTCCATACCCAGCCTGTTGTTCGGTCTCGTCGTCGTGGCGGCAGTCGGCTCCAGTATTCCGGTCCTCATTGTGACGCTGGGTCTGATCTATGCGCCGGGCTCCTACCGCTTTGCCCGGGCGCTCGCGGTAAACACCAACACCATGGATTTTGTCACCGTCGCGCGGGCGCGGGGGGAGGGCACGCTCTACCTGGTGCGCGAAGAAATATTTCCGAACATCATCGGGCCTGTACTTGCGGATTTTGGACTGCGCTTCGTGTGGATCGTGCTCCTGCTGTCGGGCCTTTCCTTTCTTGGCATCGGTGTGCAGCCGCCCAACGCGGACTGGGGCCAGCTGGTGCGCGAGAATCTCGGCGGGCTCCCCTTTGCCGCGCCCGCCGTGATCTTTCCATCCATTGCCATCGCGAGCCTCACCATCAGCGTCAACATGTTGATCGATAACCTGCCCCAGCGCGTTCGGGACCGCGCCGAATGAGCGAGCCGCTGGTCAAAGTGCGTGACCTGAAGGTTACCGCGACCACCGACTCCGGGCGGCGGATCGAAATCATCAAGGGTGTCTCGTTCGATATTGGGAAGGGCGAGATTGTCGCGCTGATCGGCGAGAGCGGTTCGGGCAAGACCACAATCGCCCTCTCCATGATGGGATATACGCGAACGGGATGCGAGATCTCGGGCGGCTCGCTGCTCCTGAAGGGCGAGGACATGGCAACCGTGCGCCCGGCGCAGGCGGCCAAACTACGCGGCACGGTCGCCGCCTACGTTCCCCAGAGCGCGGCGGCGGCCTTCAACCCGTCCAAAACCATCATGGATCAGGTGGTCGAGGTATCGCAGATCCATCACCTCATGGCCGACGATGCGGCTCAGAAGAAGGCGGTGGAACTGTTTCGCGCCCTCGCGCTTCCGGAACCCGAATCCATCGGTGCCCGTTACCCCCACCAGGTCTCGGGCGGCCAGCTTCAACGCCTTTCGGCGGCCATGGCGCTGATTGGTGATCCCGATCTCGTCATCTTTGATGAACCCACCACCGCCCTCGACGTCACCACCCAAGTGGAGGTGCTGCGCGCCTTCAAATCCGTGATGCGCCGGGGCGGCATGTCGGGCGTTTATGTTTCCCACGACCTGGCGGTGGTGGCGCAGATCGCGGACCGGATCGTCGTCCTGAAGGATGGTGAGGTGCAGGAGATCGGCACGGCCAAGAAAATCTTGAGCGCGCCCGAGCATCCCTATACGCGCGAGCTGGTGGCCGCATTCCAGCCGGCCCA
>JBCCYN010000127.1:0-13582 GCA_039189655.1 Pseudomonadota bacterium
ATCATCGAGAAAGTGCGTTCAATGGCCATCGTCGCTCACCTCTAGGGGACATGTTTTGTGCCCCTCATAAGCGCGCCCCGCCCGCGCGGCAACCACACGGGCGAGTCCAGCGCCGGGCTCACTGCGCGTTGACAGCAGGGAGAGGAGGCCACGCGATCATGCGATCGCATGACCGCCTCTCAGTTCTTGTCATTCCGCGTGGTTCGAGGCGCAACATGATTCCATGTTGCTGACACGCGCTCTCGGTGCGCAAATGCGACCGGGTCCCTTGACTAGCCGTTGTTGACGGCACGCAGGTGGGCGTCGAGTTCCGGGTTCATGTGCGATGGCGTGACACCTGGATTGTAGCGCCAATGGAGCCTGCCAAGGACAACCACATCATAGAACCGCTCGCGCCACCGCTGATAGTATTGCGACGTGAGAAATGTCTGCGGCAGACTTGGATCGTAAATTCCTGGCGAGTATTCGACCCCTAGCCGAGACGCGACGGCGAGACTCTCGTGCGCAGAGTGCATCCCGCCACCGACCAGATAGCCGAGTATGGCAAACAAGTAGGTTTTGATGGCCTCGCCACGCTCTTCAATCCCAAAAACTCTTGCTGCTTGAAGAAGCGACCCTGTCGTACCGGAGATACCAGCCCCAAACAGGAGGTTCCGGTAGTCAGCGTCATCATAGTAATCATCTGCTTCGGGAGTTCTGTCCCGACCCTTGTCGCGAACGTATTGATCCACGCCACGATGACGCAAAATCGCGGTGGCTGGAGCCGCAGTGGGTAGATTTGGATTTGCTTGAGCGGCGCTCGCAATTCCTCCGTGGTTATTAGGCTGTGGTGCAACAGGAGCCCGTTTGCGGCCACGTTTATGTTCGTCGTCAAACCAATCTGAACGCACAATCCTGCCGATCTTTTCGTAAACGTGAAGATTGCCCGTTTGATACGCCGGCAAAAGCTTACGACCGACAGCGTCGTGGATGGAAAGCTTTTGGTCCAATCTTCCGTTGTTAAGGGCGTCTAATATGCGGTTCCACACAACGTCAGTTCGGTTCGGGCCGAGATTTCTCTTGTCTTGTTGGCTAATTCGACCAAAACCCCAGCCTGTTCTGGGTTGACCGGTTCGCCTATCCGGAGACGTGGTAAAGAAGTAATGCCCAATTTGATCGTAGAGGATTTTTTTTGCGTTGAAGTTGGTGAATGCTTGGTCGCGAAGGTACCAAGTTATCGCCTTCGAGACGGTGTCTACAGCTGACTGCGAAAGCTGAGGTTGTTGTAGAGCCGTCATGCCTAAGACCGACTCGCACATGCGCCGGCGGTCCTTGCTCACTTCCGTATCGTACCGTTTCATCGTTGCGCGACCGGTATTCGCGTCGCGCCCGCCGTTCCAGCTGCCCGCCTCGCGTGAATCTGAGTAAACGACTTCACCCGTGTGTGTCAGGCCCCAGGGGACAAAAGACTTGGCCTTCAAATACGCGTTTTGGCCTTGATCCCATCCCCACTGCCGCCGGGTCAGGTCACCTTGAATCTGAATCGCGCGGTAGCCTTGTGCATTGGCGGGGTCACGGTCTCTCATTAGAAATCGGGGCATTGTCGTTCTCCTCAAATTATAGCGAATTAGAGTGTCACAATACATGCGAGATGACTTGTAAGCCTGAGATACACAGATCAGGCAGAATGTGCGGTGACGTTTGTCACAATAATGCTTGCCGATAACCGGATTATTTTTGGTGAAAACTTGTTTTCACGATTCTGCATAGTCAAAATAGCTGAAACGTGGAGATAAATATTTCGCTGAGACAATTTGATCCCGGTTGCGTTCTATGCCACCGGTGTGAAAGACGCCGCTCCGGTCAAGCGCCCGTCACTGCCGAATACCGTCTTCCGCGCGACGTTGCCGGCATTCACCGTTTGGCGCTGGCGTGCGAACCATGACGCCGAGGGGCCAGCAAATAAAAGCGGAACGACGAGAGGAATATGCTAGGATTTATTCTATTGGTTGGTGACGGTCGTCACGACTACCCCTTAAGGCTGAAAGTCAAAATGTCGCAATTTTTCGGTGTAAATCGACTTTGTGATCGATATTACAGTATACGTGATGCTTAATTAGGCGAACTGATTAGAACTACGTCGAGCTTTTGGTTGGTATTGACAGCGAATGTGGTCCATCGCAGGCCGTCTCTTGCTCGATGGAGATCGTGATGAAACAGCTATTCGTGATGTTGGCGAATTATAACCGCTGGGCAAATGGAAGGCTCTACGACGCAGCCTTTGCGCTGTCGGAGGATGACTATCGCCGCGACGAAGGCGCGTTCTTCAAATCGATCCATGGGACGCTGAACCATCTTGTGGTGGGCGACCGCATTTGGCTGGCGCGCTTTAGGGGAACGACCGCCCGAGTGACCCAACTCGACGCCATTATCGCAGACGATCGGCCGTCCCTGCGTGCGCAGCGCGATGCCACAGACCAAGAGCTGATCGCCTATGTGGAGAGCTTGACGGAGGGCGATCTCGCCTCGACGTTTTCCTACACCACGATCACCCGCCCCCAAAAAGTCACCCAGCCACTCGCTCCGGCCCTGGTGCACACCTTCAACCATCAGACGCACCATCGCGGCCAAATCCACGCGCTTTTAACGCGCCTTGCGGGCGAGGCTCCGTCCCTCGACCTCATCTTTTATCAGCGCGAGACCGGAGATGGTCTTTCCCTTGAGGACCCATCAGCCGGCGCTGCGGGCGCTTGATGTCAAAACGTGGCGCCAGTGTTGAGTTTCGCGGCGACACCCTCGCCTTCAAAGGCAAGGGCGAGCGTCGGGACGTGCCCGCCAGCGCCATCGAGGAGATCATGGCCTGCGAGCTGGCGCCGCCCCTTGATGGCGGGGACGAGCCGTTTCACATCCTGCTCCTTGCCGATGGTCTGGTGGTTGTCGGCCCCTTCGTGAGCGGCGGTGTCGGTGCCATCGACGCTCTTCGCCAAGCGTACCCGCACATCACATGGACGCAGCAGACGGTAGAAAACATTCCCTACCGTTTTCGGGCACCCGGCGTTTTTGGATTACGGCTTTTTCCGGAGCCCGGCCTTTGCTTCGCCGCAAAAGAAGAGCTAGCTGCGTTCCGGTTCGTCAAGCCTCGGGAGTAATCATGTCAGACGTAGCCAACTACGACGAGGCCGGCCAGGTTTGCCATGCCGTTGGCCCCGGCGACTATCTGCGCTCGGCCAGCGAAACGCGCTATAGCCTCTCGCTGCCCGCCGATAGTGAGGCGTCGGCGCTGGATTTCTTAGCGGGCGTTGGGGGTGGCGCTGCCGGGGCGGGCCGCGCCATGCGTCGCGTCGGTATCGACGGGCCGGCGGTGCGCTTGCGCTATAAGCAGGAAGTGGAGGGCCTTGCGCGCAAAATCGCCGAGAAGCTGGCCGATGGTCAATCAAAGGAGACTGTGGCGCGCTGGGCAACGGAGGAACGGCGCCGCATTGTCCAAAGAATGCGCGCGGGATCGGGGCCGGTGGCGAAGGGCATTTACGAGATCCGTGATTGGCGCAAGTACGGCTATGGCGGACGCACCTACCCCAACATGAGCCGCTACTACCGTAACCAGGGCGTCCCCCAATCGAGCATTCCAGACAAGCTAATCCAGGGCGCGCAACGCTCCAATGTTGATGTGAACAAGGCCATGAAGGGTGCAGCCTATCTGCGCCATGGCGGGCGGGTGCTGATCGTCGTGGGCGTTGCCATTAGCGCAGCGCGGATCTGGAACGCCAGCGACAGGGATTTACCGCGGGTCATCGGCGAAGAGTTGGGCGGTTTTATCGGCGGCGGGCTTGGTGCCGGCGCGGGCGTTGGCATTTGCATCGTGTTTGGGATCGCCACGTCCGGCTGGGGCCTCCTGGCCTGCGGCGTGGTGGGAGGCGTCGGCGGGGGCGCCCTTGGCAGTCACGTGGGCGGATCCATTGCGGACGGCGTTTACTATTCCGATGCGACAACGCCCCAGAGCCAGATGGGTGAGGTGGTGATCGAGGTCCCCATGGACATGGTCTATGGGGAGCCGCCCGCAAACATGTGCTACCCGCCCACCCGGTAGCGTCCCTGCTGGGCAGGCCGTTTTCTGCCCAGGCAAAACGGGTTGGTTAGTCGGGGTCAGCACCCTCGACCGCCGCTGTTTTCGCCCTGAGTGCACGCACAATATGACCCGCCACGAACGGCGCAATGAAGCCGACGATGGCGATGGCCCACAGTACGATGGAAAGGGGCGAGGAGACCCCCATCACCAGGGCAACGATGATGGGGACGATCTTTGAGCCGACCGGATCGGAGATGAATGGCACCGGAAGCTGGGTTGCGGCGAAGATCATGCCGAGCGCCAGCGCGAGGTCGAGAGCATCCAGGATCCTATCGCTCGTCCGCGTTTTCCGGCGAGCTCTCTATATCCTAAGGAACTACTGAGTAGTGCCGATTTCCTTGGAAATCTTCTTAATGTTTTCCACCGAGTCGGCCACAAACGCCTCAAAGTCGCCGCCGGAAAGATTAAGGGGCGCAAGGCCGTTCTTCGCCATGATCCCCTTCCACTCGTCCGAATCGTAGACCGTCTTCACCGCGTCGACCCAATAGGTGTAGGCGTCGTCCGACATGTCTTTGGGAGCGTAGAAACCGCGCCAGTTGGCACCGATGGCGTCAATGCCCTGCTCCTTGGCAGTGGGGAACGAACTAAAGTCGCCCGGCAGCCGCTCCGGTGAAAGGACGGCGAGCACTTTGATGTCACCGGAAGCCACAAAGCCCTTTGCCTCGGACGCATCGCCGGAAAAGGCTTGGACCGAGCCGGCCAGCAACTGCTTCACCGCCTCGCCGCCACCATCGAAGGAGACGTATTTGACGCTGCGCATGTCCTCGATGCCGGCCGCCTGCGCGACGATGAGCACCTTAAGCTGGTCCCAGCCGCCAACGGCAGTACCGCCTGCGATGGAAATGGAACGCGCATCTTTCTTGATGGCGTCCATCAGTGCCGGAAGGGAGTCGATTTCGCTGTCAGCGGACACGGCGATGATGCCGTAGTCGGCGCCCACAGCGCCGAGCCAGCGGACCTGATCCATGGTGTTGCCTGGATATGCGCCCCGGGCAAGGCGCGTTACCGTGGCCGTGGAGGCGGCAACAAACAATTCGTTGTCGTCAGAGCGTTTGTTCACCACTTCCGCGAAGGCAGCGCCGCCGCCACCGCCGGCAAGGTTCGTCACCTGGACAGTGTTTGGGACGAGCTTCAGATCCCACATGGTCTTGCCCACTTGGCGGCACGTAAAGTCCCAGCTGCCCCCGGGGTTGGCCGGCGCGATGCACTCCGTGGCACCCGGCTCGAAAGCGAAAGCCGGCGTAGTGGTGAGCGCGGCGCCGAACGCAGCCGCGGCTGCGAGCAGTATCTTCATGATGTCCTCCCGATATGGACGCTATTTCTTCGTTGCGCCCATCCACGCACGCGGTGAGACCGACTCCAAACCACTACTTTAGGCTTCCTGCAACCATATCACGCACAACCCGATAAGCCGTCCCCTCGACATCGACGAAAAGCGCCACGCTCGTGAAAGAGCGTGGCGCAATGGATCTTGCCGATGGGTGTCGGCAGCACGTCCAAGGCGGGGAATTTCCGGGGTCCCAATCCTTGGACGTGGATTGACTAAAAGAAGAAGTCGTCCTCAGAGAGTTGTGCCGCGCTCACGCCGCGGAACTCCACAACGGTGCCGTCTTCAAAGGTGAGTTCGGCACCCCGGCTGCCGTCCACGAGGTCGAGATCCCCGAAAGACGTGTCGAACGCGCTGATGTCGACCACGTCGTCGCCGTTGCCGAAGTCACGGATGGATTCCAGGTCGGAGGCTTCAACAATCACGAAAAGATCATCGTCGGCGCCGCCCGAAAGAACGTCATTTCCGGCGCCACCGGACACCACGTCATCGCCGCTGCCGCCGCGCACCGTGTCATCGCCGCTGCCACCGCGGACCGTGTCGTTGCCGCGGTCGCCCGACAGCCAATCGTCGTCAGCACCGCCGTAGATATCGTCCCGACCAGAGTTGCCGCGCACGATGTCGTTGCCATCGCCGCCGTCGATAATATCCCAGCCATTGCCGCCGAAGATGGCATCCACACCGCCATTACCGTTGATGATGTCGTCAGCCCTATTACCCACGATCACGTCGCTGGTGTCGTCGCCATCGGTGGTCCGCGCGATGTTGACGTGGAAGGTGCCGATCACCGCATCGCGGTCGATGGTGAAGTCCGCCGCCTCGGGATCGATGAATTCGCCGAAAGCGTTGGTACCGCCGAGGATTTGGCCCGGGAACTCGCTGGCGGGGTTCTCCTGCGAGCCAATGAAGCCCGGATGCTGGGAGATGACCGAGCCGGCCGGACGCTGGTCAAGACCTTGATCGGGACCGGTTTGGTTGAGGAACGCGGCTTCCGTCTCGGAGTTCACCTCTGTGCCGGCATCATAAATGTTGGTGCCGGTGATTTCGATGTCCTGCGGCCCCTGAAAGACGCCGTCTTCGAAAATGACGAGGCCATCATCGGAGCCGATGAAGGCATCGTTGGACGGCAGGATCATTGCGGCGAACGACAGAAGCGGTGTCGCACTGGCGTCATTCACCTTTTGGACGGTGGATGCCGTCTCCCTGGGCGCCACCGGCCCCCTGGGACCGAACGCAGCGCCCCCCTGCCCTTCGGGATCCGCGGCCGCCAGTTCGGCCGCAATGGCTCCGAACGTTCCATCTTCGGCGATTCGCTCCAAGCCGACGCCGGCCACCTCACCCACATTGAATATGTCAAAGCCGTCGTCGTGCAGGCCGAACCAGACTGGCGTGGTAAAAGTGCCGTTCAAATTGCTGTCGTTCGCGTAGGCGATGCGAATTTCCATCGTGCGACTTCCTTTTCGAGAGTGTCCCCGCGCCAGGGCACCGGCGCCGGTGCGGATTACTGTTTGGCGCGATCACGAAAAAGAAATAATCGAGTGATCCTCTGAACAAACACACTCGCTCACATGTGATTTACCGTGAGACAACCAATATTTCCAATTATTTTGCTTGAAATTTTCTAAAATTACTATAGCCGGGCCCAGCCATGCGGGTGGGAACGGGTTTGGAAGCGCGTTGGCAAGCTGGAACAAATCGGGTACGGCCCACCCTCACGCAGCACACTTCCTATTAGGAGAATTTTAACGCAGACCACGGCATCTAGTTGGTCGCGAAGTGATTAGGCACTATATGTAGTGGCTGAAGACGACTCTTCGTTGGGGATAACCGCGGTCCATCCACAGAGAATTCCGCCCGAAAATTTGCGGCGGGGATAACCGCGGGGACCAACGCAGATCAACCTTCCGTCTTTGGTCTCGGCTAACGCACCTTCGCACGCCGACGAACAGACAACCGACCAGCGAAGGACGCCCACCCATGCGGATTGAACGGTGCTATACCAAGGATGGCCAGTCGCCCTACGAGGGCATTGAGTTCCGCACGGCCACCTCGGAAATCCGCAATCCCGACGGGTCGGTGGTTTTCAAGCTCGATAATGTGATGGTGCCGGCGAGCTGGAGCCAGGTGGCCACCGACATCATCGCCCAAAAATATTTCCGCAAGGCGGGGGTGCCGGCGCGCCTTAAAACCGTGCGCGAGCCGCTGGTGCCCGATTGGCTCGCCCGCAAGGTGGCCGATGAGGACGCGCTGGGTGAGCTGCCGGAGGATGAGCGCTCCGTCGGCGAAGTCGACAGCCGCGCGGTGTTCGATCGGCTGGCCGGTGCCTGGACCTATTGGGGCTGGAAGGGCGGCTATTTCGACGGCGAGGACGACGCGCGCGCCTTCTTCGACGAAATCCGCCACATGCTCGCCACCCAGAAGGTGGCGCCAAACTCGCCCCAGTGGTTCAACACCGGCCTTCATTGGGCCTACGGCATCGATGGGCCGAGCCAGGGCCACTATTATGTGGACCCGGCCACCTCAACGCTGGTGCGCTCGGCCTCCGCCTACGAGCACCCCCAGCCCCACGCCTGCTTCATCCAGTCGGTGTCGGACGATCTCGTCAACGAGGGCGGGATCATGGATCTTTGGGTGCGCGAGGCGCGCCTTTTCAAGTACGGCTCGGGCACCGGCTCCAATTTCAGCCAGATCCGCGGCGAGGGTGAGCGGCTGGCAGGTGGTGGCAAGTCCTCCGGCCTCATGAGCTTCCTCAAGATCGGCGACCGGGCGGCCGGCGCCATCAAATCCGGCGGCACCACGCGCCGGGCGGCAAAGATGGTGGTGGTGGACGTCGATCACCCCGACATCGAGGAGTACATCGACTGGAAGGTGCGCGAAGAGCAGAAGGTGGCCGCCCTTGTCACCGGCTCAAAGGTCGTCAAGCAGCACCTCACCGCCGTCATGAAGGCTTGCGTGAACTGCGAGGGTTCGGGCGATGATTGCTACGATCCGTCCAAAAACCCGGCCCTGAAGCGGGAAATCAAAGCGGCGCGCCGGGCGCAGGTTCCGGAAAACTATGTGCAGCGAATCATTCAGTTCGCGCGCCAGGGCTATACAAAGATCGAGTTTCCGGTGTTCGACACCGACTGGGATTCGGAAGCCTATCTCACGGTCTCTGGCCAAAATTCTAACAATTCCGTGCGCGTGACGGATGGCTTCCTGAAGGCCGTGGAGAGCGACGAGGACTGGCAGCTCACCAACCGAACCACGAAGGATGTGGCAAAGACGGTGAACTCCCGCGACCTATGGGAGAGAATTGGCCACGCGGCGTGGGCCTCTGCCGATCCCGGCATTCAATTCCACACCACCATCAATGACTGGCACACCTGTCCTGCGGGCGGTGAGATCCGTGCGTCGAACCCGTGCTCGGAATACATGTTCCTGGACGACACGGCCTGCAATCTCGCGTCTTTAAATCTGCTGCAGTTCAAGTCCGAGGACGGTGCGTTCCATATCGGCCTGTTTGAGCATGCGGTGCGGCTGTGGACGGTGGTGCTGGAGATTTCCGTCGCGATGGCGCAGTTCCCATCGGCTGCCATTGCCCAGAATTCCTACGATTACCGCACCTTGGGGCTCGGCTTTGCCAATATTGGCGGGCTCTTGATGGTTTCGGGCATCCCTTACGATTCGGAAAAGGGCCGCGCCATCTGCGGCGCCATCAGCGCGATCATGACGGGCACGGCCTATGCCACGTCCGCGGAGATGGCGCGGGACCTTGGCCCGTTCCCGAAATATGGCCCCAATGCCAGCGCGATGCTGCGGGTGATCCGCAACCATCGCCGCGCCGCCCACGGCGAGACGACCGGTTATGAGGACGTGGCCACAACGCCGGTGCCGCTGGACCGCTTCGCCTGCCCTGACCCGAAACTGGTAGAGCGGGCCGCGGCATCCTGGGACCGGGCACTATCGCTGGGTGAGACCTACGGCTACCGCAACGCGCAGGCGACGGTGATTGCCCCCACCGGCACCATCGGCCTCGTGATGGACTGCGACACCACCGGCATCGAGCCGGACTTTGCGCTGGTCAAGTTCAAGAAGCTCGCCGGCGGCGGCTACTTTAAAATCATCAACCGGGCCGTGCCCCAGGCGCTGCGGGTGCTCGGCTACGAGAAGGAACAGCGGGACGCCATCATCGCCTACGCCGTCGGCCACGGGACCCTCGATGGCGCGCCCCACATCAATCCTTCAAGCCTGGCGCAAAAGGGCTTGCCAGCCGCGGCCATCGAGGCCGCTGAGGGCGCCGTTGCGTCCGCATTCGACATCCGCTTCGTGTTCAACAAGTGGACCCTCGGCGAAGAGGTCTTGAAAGAGATCCTGCCCGATACCGATCTCGACGATCCCAAGCTCGATGTCCTGAAGGCTCTGGGCTTCACAGCTGAGGAGATCGACGAGGCTAACGTCTTCGTGGCCGGCGCCATGACGCTTGAGGGAGCGCCCCACCTTGCCGAAGAGCATTTGCCGGTTTTCGACTGCGCGTCCCCCTGCGGCCGCCTCGGCAAGCGCTTCCTGTCGGCCGAATCTCACATCCGCATGATGGCAGCGGCGCAACCCTTCATCTCCGGCGCCATCTCCAAAACCATCAACATGCCCAACAGCGCCACCGTGGCGGACTGCACGGCCGCCTACGAGCTTTCCTGGCGGCTGGGCGTAAAGGCGAACGCGCTTTACCGGGACGGCTCAAAGCTGTCGCAACCACTCCAGGCTCAACTGGTCGCCGAAGATGAGGATGAGGTGGAGGACGTTATCGCCGAACCCCTCGCAAAACGAACGGCCGCCGTTGCGGAGCGCATGGTGGAGCGTGTCGTGGAGGTGGAACGGGTGATTCGCGAGCGCGAATCCATGCCCAACCGCCGCAAGGGCTATACCCAGAAGGCGATCATTGGCGGGCATAAGGTTTACTTGCGCACCGGTGAGTTCGATGATGGTCGCCTGGGCGAGATTTTCATCGACATGCACAAGGAGGGCGCGGCCTTCCGGGCGATGATGAACAATTTCGCCATCGCCATCTCGCTGGGCCTCCAATACGGCGTGCCGCTGGAAGAGTATGTGGATGCCTTCACCTTCACCCGCTTCGAGCCGGCCGGTTTCGTCCAGGGCAACGAGGCCATCAAGAACGCCACGTCCATCCTCGACTACATCTTCCGCGAGCTGGCGGTGTCCTATTTGGGCCGCAACGATCTGGCCCATGTGACACCGGAGGACGTGCAGTCCACCACCCTCGGCCGGGGTGTGGCAGGGGATAAGCCTCAGCCCCAGATGGTGAGCCGCGGGCTCGTGCGCGGCCAGCAGTTCCGCCTTGTGCGGGCTGACGGGCCGGAGGCGAAGGTGGCCGACGCGCTCGGTGGGGCAGCGACGGTGGCGCGCTCGGGTGCGGCAACGGCGGTGGAGACGGTCCAGACGACCTCACCACCCGCAGCGGGCGCTGCCCTCTCCCACACTGCTCCGGTCGGTCGATCACCAGTGGAGACCATGCGTGAAGAGGTGACCGCGCTCTTGGGCGAAGGGGATCACGACGAGGCGTCCACCGGCGCCGGTCCACGGCCGTTGGAATCCCTTGCCGAACAGGCGGCCATGGCGCGGCTCAAGGGCTTTGAGGGGGACCCGTGCGGCGAGTGCGGCAACTTCACCCTCGTGCGCAACGGGACCTGCCTCAAGTGCGACACCTGCGGTGGCACGTCCGGCTGCAGCTAGAATCGGACCGGGCTGACTGTAGAAAGTCAGCCCGGAGCCCGTTGCTCGTCGATGAAGAGCGCAGTGCAAGAGTAGATCATGCGACCGCACACCTGCTCTAACTTCCTGTCTTTCCGCGCGGTTCAAGTCGCAGCATGATTCCATGTTGCTGAAACGCGCTTCTGGCCTCGGCGACGGACGTCCGACGGGGGAAAGCCGGCCGACAGGAGCCAACTTCCGCCGTTTCAGTAGTTGCGCAGAAGAGCTGTCAGCCGGCCTTGGATGCTCACGCGATCAGACGCGAAAATCCGCGTTTCGTACTGCGGATTGGCTGCCTCCAGGGCAATGGTGTTGCCGCGCTTGCGAAGCCGCTTGAGCGTTGCTTCTTCGTTGTCCACCAGCGCGACGACAATGTCGCCCGTTTCAGCCCGGTCCGTGCGGCGCACCACCACCGTGTCGCCATCGTGGATGCCGGCATCGACCATGGAATCGCCCCGTACCTCCAGCGCAAAATGTTCTCCGGGCCCGAGCATGTTGGACGGCAAGTGGACGGCATCGGTCTGTTGTTGGATCGCCTCGATGGGAACACCGGCGGCAATCCTTCCCATCACCGGAACGTCCACCACCTCAAGCGACGCCTGCACCGGGCGCAGCGGCGGGCGTCTGAACTCGTTGCGCTCAGGCTTCTCGGCCGGGCGCGAGCCTTCGATCACTGAGGGTGAAAAACCGGTTTGGCGCGTGGGCGGAGAAACGGAATCGGGAAGGCGAATGACTTCGAGCGCCCGGGCGCGGTTTGGCAGGCGCCGAATAAAACCCCGTTCTTCCAGCGCCGTGATGAGCCGGTGGATGCCGGACTTAGACTTTAAGTCCAGCGCGTCCTTCATCTCCTCGAAGGAAGGAGGAACGCCCGTATCGCTCATACGGTCGTGGATGAACATTAAGAGATCGTACTGCTTCTTCGTCAGCATTGGTCCTGTCCGGTTCGCTTCCAGCGAGGCGAACAATGAATGGGTACACGAATCGTTTCTTTGATTCTTTAGAACACTGTATATACGTTCTTCGTGTGTTCTACAACGCAGTTAAACATTCCAACATCGAACCCTTCCTAAAGTGCAAGGTAGGTCACCGTTTCGCCAGCATTTGCTTGGGGCGCACCGGGCATGCGGACGATGAGCGCATCGGCCTGTGACAGAACTGCAAGCATTGACGAGTCCTGCCGTCCGAAGGGCACCAACCGTCCATCCTGGAAGCGCGCCCGCACATGATCGCGCCGAGGACCGTTCTTTGGCAATGGGCCACCTAAAATTCCTGTAATCGGGTGCGGCCCAGGATCGGCGATCCCCTGCATTTTCTCAAGGAGCGGAATGAGAAAAAGAAGGGTGCACACAATCCCCGAAACGGGATTGCCGGGAAGGCCCAACACCAGCGGTGACGGGGCAAACATCAAAGGTTTTCCAGGCTTTACCGCGACCTTCCAAAAATCAAGCGATACCCCAATGTCCTTGAGCGCAGGGCGCACAAGATCGTGGTCCCCCACGGACGCACCGCCCAGCGTCACCAGCACATCGGCGCGGGAAAATCCTTCGCGCGCGCGCTCTGCGATGGTGCGTTGATGGTCCGGGACAATGCCTAGATCGATGGCTTCTGCGCCCGCGTCCGTGACCATGGCGGCAAGGGCGGGCGTGGTGGAAGCGATGATGGCATCCGGTCCAGGTTGCGCGCCCGGCGCCACCAGCTCATCTCCGGTGGCAAGGAATGCCACTTTTGGTCGGCGACTCACCTGCACCGTGCCGTGGCCCGCTGCGCCTGCCAACGCCACCTGCCGGGGTTCCAAGCGGCGGTTCTTTTCCAGCAACACAGCGCCGGCAGAAAAATCGAGGGCCGCCGGACGCACATAAGCGCCCGCCTCCACATACTCGTTGGTCGACACCGTCCCGTCGACAACCGTGGCATCTTCTTGGATGAGCACTGCATCGGCACCCGACGGCAGGGGTGCGCCGGTAAAAATCCGCACCGCCTCGCTGGCACCGAGCAACCCATCGTAGCGCCGGCCCGCGGCGGCCTCCCCCACCAGCTTTAGCGGGCCATTTGAGAGATCGGAGGCACGCACGGCGTAACCATCCATGGCCGAGGCCGCAAAGGGCGGCTGGTCCCGCAGAGCCAGGACCGGCTCGGCAAGAACGCGGCCCGCGGCCTCTGTGATGGGAACGCTCTCACAATCAAGGGGATGGGCCGCCCCAAAAAGGCGCCCGCGAGCCTCGTCCACCGAGATCATTTCGCCTGCCAGTCGCCCGAGCGCCCCCCGGACTTTTCCAGGAGGCGGATAGGACCCATCACCATGCCCCGGTCCAGGGCCTTTGCCATGTCGTACAGCGTGAGGCAGGCGGCGCTGGGCGCGGGAAGCGCGTGCAACAACAACCCCCGGGGGCCCCGGGGTGGTA
>JBCCYN010000128.1:0-13538 GCA_039189655.1 Pseudomonadota bacterium
AAAGTGACGCAGCGCATCCATGGATTCCTGAGGGGTGAATGGAAATGCAGAGAGTGCTGCGGTGGGTGAGATGACACCCAGATCGTTCGCCGGCTCATGCACCGCGTATCCCGCCGGGCTATCACTCGCCGAAAGGCCCCAGCACTGGGCACCATAACCTCCATAACCGTGGGGATTGGCGACGCAATGGGCTCGATTGATCAGGCTGTGGTTTCGCACTTGAACAGAGTAATCGGCCCATTCATCCTCCAAGGCACGCGGATCAAGCCCTAAGAACGAGTATTGCGACAGGAATAACGGGCCACCCTTCTCCGGTCCGAGGGGAAGCGTTGTCCCAAAGTAGGTGTTGCCATTTTTGAACTGGGCACCACCCAGCCAGCTGGATACGTAGGTTTCATAGCCCACAGGAAACGTCGGTGAGCCAGCCGCCAGCACATAGGTCACAAGGCATTCGTTCCAGCCTCTTATGTCGAGGCTCTTATCGGTCCAGGGGTGATTTGCGCTGCTGTGCCACATCAATGCTCCATCGCTGGGGCGGCAGTGGCTCGACCATTCAACGGTGCGCCAAAGCATGTTTATCTTGTCTTGCAACAATGAATCGTCATTGAAATACTGGCGAGCAGTCAAAAGACCCATCATCAGAAATGACGTTTCGGGGAGATCACCGCCATCATCAGTGGGCGAAAAAGGAATGATCTTGCCATGTCTTGCATCGTAGAAATGACCGAAGACGCCGTGGTGAGTATCGCATTGGCCAAGATAATCGCACAGACGGTGGAGACGGGCACAAAGGTCTGCTCGGGCTAAAAAGCCGCGCTCCGCTCCGGCAATCATCGCCATAATGCCAAAACCGGTGCCTCCGGTGGTCACAGTTTCGAGCGGATCATAGCCAAATCCCGCATTGGAGCGCTCCCGGGCCATGGCGCTTTCCGGGTGCCCAAAGTCCCAAAAATACCGCAATGTCTGGCGCTGTACGAGGTCGAGAAGATCTTCGTCCGACATTTCTAATTCACGAAACGATCAAAAATATCTGGTTGGCCTAAAGACATCGGCAAGGGTCAGCGATTTGCGACTAAGTCACCCGGACCCGGGTGATCTGGCTGGGAACCCTTGTGCCACTGAACAGACAGGCTTTTCAGCGTGCCGACGTGGGGGCCGGTCATGATCTCGAACGCCCCCTCTTCCCAGTCTTCTTCATACTGAGAAATTGTCCGTGCCTTGATAAACGTCAGATCTTCGGATCGTAGGGAAAATACGGCACTGGCTGACCCACCCGGCTCGATCGCGAGGCGCACAAAGCCTTTTAGTTCAAGAACCGGCCGAGACACGGTGGCGACCGGGTCGCGAACGTATAGCTGCGCCGTCGTGACACCCGCACGCGTCCCAGTATTGGTGATGATCACCATGACTTCGAGCACATCTTTTTCACCAACGAGCTCGTTCTTTTCGGCCATCGGGTCACCATAGTCGAAGATGGTGTAGCCGAGGCCAAAACCCACGGGAAACAGCGGTTCGGAGGAACCTTCAAGTATTGTCGCGGTGGTAAACTTGCGAAACACAGGTTCGCCGTCGATGCGCTCATCATCGCCTTCGACGGTTATCCCCGCGCCACCAATGGGCCGCCCGGTGGGAAGGTGCTCGCTTTGGAGCGGGAGTTGGCCCCCATGGCGGGGAAACGCCATGGCAAGGCGGCCTGACGGGTCCACGTCACCGAATAGTACATCGGCAATGGCATGGCCGCCTTCGATCCCTGGATGGAAGCTGAACAGTATCGCGTCCGCGCGCTCTGCCTCATGGGCAAGCGCAAGCGGCCGACCGGCAATGACGACGAGGATGAGTTTCTTGCCCGCTGACAGGGTGTAGTCGGCGAGCGCATCAAAGAGCGGTCGTTGGGCCATCGGAATGGTGATGTCTTCGCGGGTGGAGGATTCCCCAGCGTGTTCCTTTGCTTCGCCCAAGCAAACAACAACAACCGAGGCGCTGCGCGCCACCTGCAGCGCCTCCTCAATCATGGCTTCTTTTCCGCGCGGGTCAATGACCACGGACGGGTTGTCCCGGTTGTGAACGTTGAGGCGCGCCGCAAGGTTCGGATCATCGACAATGTTGCAACCCTTGGCGAAGTGAATATCCAATTGCGCTCCAGCGCTCTCTCGAAACCCCTCCAAGAGTGTGACGTTGAGCATCGGATCGGCCGCCACTGCCCAAGTCCCTTGCATGTCAACGCGGTTTTCGGCGAGCGGCCCGATAAGCGCGATCGCACCGCCATCGCGCTGCAGCGGTAAAGCCTGACCTTCGTTCTTCAGTAAAACACAGGACGACGCCGCAGCCTCTCGAGCAAGGGCGCGGTTTTGCGCGGACAGGGCAACGCGCTCATATCGCCCTTCGTCCATCCCCAGGAACGGATCCTCGAACAGACCCAGCGCCCACTTGGCGCTGAGGACGCGACGACAGGCCGTGTCCACCTCCTCCATGGAAACGCGACCCTGCGTCACCAGATCCGGCAGGTGGCGCACGAAACCTTCGCTAACGAGGTCCGTGGTGATCCCCGCCGCGAATGCCAGATACGTCGCTTCTTCAAGGTCGGACGCAATACCGTGGTTGATGAGTTCCATCACCGCCGTAAAGTCGGTGACCACGAGGCCATCAAAACCCCAATCTTCGCGCAGAAGATCTTGCAGTAACTCTTTGTGGGCGGTGGCGGGAATATCGTTGACGGTGTTGAACGCCACCATGAGAGCGCCCGCGCCTGCCTCAATGCCGGCCTTGAACGGCGCCATGATCCGGTGAAGCGTTGCCGGGCTCGCTTCGACGCTGTTGTAATCGCGCCCGGCCATGCTGAGGCCATAGCCGGCAAAGTGTTTGAGCGTCGCCATCACCCGGTCCGGCCGAGCAAGATCATTGTCGGTGCCCTGGTAGGCCTGGACCATGGTCCGGGCAATCTCCGCCCCGAGATGAACGAGTTCGCCTGATCCTTCAGCCACCCGCCCCCACCGCGCGTCGTAGCCGATGTCGACCATGGGGCTCCAAGTGACGTTGATCCCCTCAGCGCGCGCCTCCGTCGCCGCCATCCGGCCAGTTCGCTCGATGAGGTCAAGGTCCCAGGAGCAAGCAAGGCCAAGGGGTACCGGCACCACCGTCTTGTGCCCGTGGATGACGTCCACCCCAAAAAGGAGCGGGATTTTGCTCGGCCCCTCGCTGACGGCAAGCCGCTGGAGCGTCCTGCGATCCTCCAGGTTGGCCCCTGCGGTTCCGCCGATCTCGCCCCGTCTGATGCGTTCGGGAAGATCCACGGTCCCGGCAACGCCAGTGGTGTCAAAGCCTTCCGAAGGCGGATAGTTGAGCTGGCCCACCTTCTCCTGGAGCGTCATTGCGCCCATCAGCGCATCGATGAAATCGCGCTCAGCTGTCATGGGCACCGCCTCGGGTGGCCGAAAGCAGACCGATTAAATCTCGGGGATGGGTGTCAGCGAAACGGCAATCCCCGCTCGGAGCGCTGAACGTTCTTTGACCGAAAGGCGGGAGCGCGCCGTGAGGCGAGCCGAAATCTGCTGGAACTTGTAGCCTGGATAGATCTTCGCTTCGCCGTCTTCCACGTACATGATCTGGTCGAACACCGCCTCGCCGTTGGCGAACTGCGGCATACGATCCGTGTGTACGATGCTGATGACGATGGTGTGGGGGCACTCGTCTTTGATGGTCTGGTGAAACGCATCCGCCGCGGCCGGGGAGAGGTCCGACGTCGCCTCATCGAGAAAGAGCGTATCGGGCCTATGCAGCAAAATTCTGGCAAGGATGAGCTTTTGCTCCTGCCCACCCGAAAGCAGCGCCTGCCAGGTTTTGCCGCCGTGCAGTCGGCGGTCCATGTGAGGCAGGTACGCCTCAAGGCCCACCTTCTTGAGCGCCGCCTCCACCGCCTCGCCTGAAAATTCTTCGGCAAAATTCGGGTACGCCGCCAGCTCACGCAGCGTTAGCTGAGAGGAAATGTCGGGCTTTTGGCCGGCAAAGAAGACGACGCCGCCCGAGGGGTAGTCGAATTCCCCACGCCCATAGCCCCAAAGACCCGTAGCGGCCTTCATGAACGAACTCTTGCCGCAACCGTTCTCACCCAAGATCATCGTCCAAGTGCCCGGGCGAAATTGGAGATTTCGCGCGGCCATAAAGGGCTCTGCGTCGTGGCCCTTGTGCATAAGTTCAAGGTTTTGGACGCGCAGCCCGAAAGCGGGATCCTGGGTGACATAACGGAAGTCGCAAGTTCCAGTCTCGCCCTGAAAACCCTGCCAGTCGTGGATGCGCTCGCGGGCCTGCGCAAATTCGGTAAGGCGCTGAGCGTCCGCCCGGATATTTGCAATGGCGGGCATGACCTGGATGAACCAGGACATGTCGTTGATGAGTTCGCGCGTCAGTTCGCTGCCTGCGATGTAGTCTTCAAAGCTGATGCGCCCCTGAACCGCACTGGGGAAGTAGGGGATGTAAGGGACAAGCTTCGACGTCACCTCGTTGTAAAAATGGTTGAAAAAATGAAATCCGGAATCGGCGACGGTCTGCTTGAACCAAACAGCATTCACCTTTCGATAGAGTTTGCGGTTAACCCAAGCCTGCACGCCTTCGCCGGCGGACGAGGCGATTTGCACACTTCTATGGAAGGCTTGGGATAGTTCGCCACGCCAGGCACCGTCGCGGCTCTGGCGTTCCACGTTAAGGCGCTGCAGTACCCGCCCAATCCGGCTTGCAATCCAGGTGTTGGGCGTCACGTAGGCAAGCGCGATGGCAATGGCGAATACGAAGCTGTTGGCGAATGGCCCCAAAAATTCCATGCCCTCGATGGGCGCGGACTTTTCGTAAAGGGCATTGCCCACGAACCACAGCGAGGAGACCGTGCCGAGCGCTCCCATGGTGAGACCGATGGAAGCACCGTCCACCGATCGTGTGCACTCCTGGATACGCTGGTCGAGGTGGTCCGGAAGGCCGACCGCCTTGTCGCCGCTCAGGGCAAAGTGGGAATGACCATCGTCGAAGGCGGCCTTGTTGAACTGTTCTACCCGCCAGCCACTCGCAAGCCGGTTAAGGTTCGACGAGAGCATGTGCCGGGTGCCCACCCCCAGCGCTCGGCCGCCCACGATGGCAGCCCAAGCCAGGCCGGCCGCCGCAATGGAACTGAGCGTGGCAACGCCATCGTCCTTGATGAGATTGACCGACTGGCCGAAAAAATGGGCGTAAGCCTCCGCGAGCCAGACGCTGCTTTTGCTGAGCAAGATGGTCATGGCGGCGGTAGCCGCGGTGATTGCCCATATCTTGCCGCAATCTTTCGAACCCCATGGCGCGACTAGGAGCCCGAAGAAATTCCGCATTCCGGAAAGGGGCGTGCGCTTAACGACACCGTCGAATAATTTTCGCCGGACCTTCGCAAACAACCCTGGTGTAGCAGGCTCGGAGTAGGACACCGAAAGACCACCTTAAGACAACTAAATCGCTTTCTTTGCTCTCCGCTCCGATCGAAAAACGTAGTACCGAGGTTTATTTAAGTTTTTTTAGAAAATTTACCACAATATGGACAGATTTTTGTCTGTCTGCAGTTTGCGTCACTACGCCTTTGGTTTCAGATTTGCCATTAAGTTGCCATATTAAAATTCGTTTGAAAAGTGCGATCGATGGCATGTCGGCGCGATCTTTTCTCTGGGTAGGATTCTGCGTCACACTTCTCGCGGATTTGAGAGATCTGACTGGCTGCCGCTCTGCCGACGGCGGTGCACCTTGCACGGCGGGCCTGCTTCAATAAGCTCCGGCTCATGGCCGAACTGGCAGTGGGGACACAGCGCAGCGCAGAGCGCGACGAAAGGGTGGATGGCTCGTCGCCACTCCTTTCCGTGAGCGAACTCAGCCGCTCTTTTTACGGTGTCAAAGCGTTGGATGGCGCGAGTTTTAACGTGGCGCCGGGCACGATCACCGGCCTCATCGGCCCGAACGGCGCGGGAAAGACTACGGTCTTCAACTGTGTCTCGGGCGTCGTTCCCCCTGACGGTGGAACGGTGGTGTTCGACGGCACCGAGATCACCGGCTGGCGGCCCGAGGATATCAGCCGACGCGGGCTCGTTCGTACCTTTCAAGTGACCCGCGGGTTCCCCAGACTGACCGTGCTTGAAACCCTGCTCTTGCACGGCGATGGGCAGCCCGGTGAGGCACTGTCCGTCGCGCTCTTCAATCCCGGGCAGTCAATGGCGCGGGAGGCTGAGCTAACCAGCCGGGCCGTGGATGTGGCCAAGCGCCTTCGGCTCGACGGTGTGCTCCGAAACCTTTCCAGCGACCTTTCGGGCGGCCAGAAAAAACTTCTGGAAATCGGCCGTGCCCTCATGGCACGGCCCAAGCTCATCCTCCTTGATGAACCGGTGGCGGGAGTGAACCCAACCCTTGCCGGAGAAATCGCCGAGCGGATCGCAGAGCTTTGCCAAAGCGGCCTCACCTTTCTCATTGTCGAGCACGACATGGACGTCGTGGCGCGGCTGTGCGACCCGGTGATAGTGATGGCCGGTGGCCGAAGCCTCACCAGCGGACGCTTTACAGAGATCGTTGAGGATGAGCGCGTTCAGGACGCCTATCTCGGACGGCGTGCGTGAGCGGGCCACCAAACGGCGTCCTTTGTGTGCGCAACCTGGTGGTGGGCTATTCGCGGGCTGACACCATCTTGCAAGGTGTTTCCATGGACGCCTCTGCGGGCGAGATCGTCGCGATCCTCGGCCCCAACGGCGCTGGAAAATCGACCCTCCTTAAAGCGATCTGCGGCGAACTCAGCCCCCGGTCCGGCGTCGTTTCCGTCGCAGGCGAGAACGTATTGGGCCTTCGACCGCGCCAGGTGGCATCTTTTGGCGTTGCCTACGTGCCCCAGGAGGCGAACGTCTTTCCGTCCATGAGCGTGCGGGAGAATCTGGAGATCGGCGCCTACAGCGACCCCGCCGGAGCGGCCGATCGCATCGAAGGTCTGTTTGCGCGCGTTCCGATCTTGCGCACCAAGCGGCGCGATGCAGCGCGGACCTTGTCGGGCGGCCAACGCCAACTTCTGGCAATGGCGATTGCCATGATGGTCGAACCAAAGCTCCTCCTGCTCGACGAGCCGTCGGCCGGCCTCTCACCCGTCGCGGCGGTGGAGATGTTCACCACCATCAAGGAGATCGCGGCCGGCGGCGTCGCGGTGGTTCTGGTGGAGCAGAACGCCCTTGACGCGCTGGACTTGGCGGGACGGGCTTATATCCTCTCAGCAGGGCGCAACCACACCAGCGGCAATGCCAACGATCTTGCCGCCGATCCAGAGATCCGCCGCACCTTCCTGGGCGCCGGCAGCACCACAGAGGGAACATCGCCATGACCGCCAACCGCTTCATCGACCGCCGCACGGTGCTGGCCGGTATAGGTGCAACGCTCGCCGCGCCGGCAGTCCTTCGCGCTCAATCAGGTCCCATCCGCCTCGGCGCACTAAACCCTTTGACGGGCGTTGGTGGTGCCTATGGCCCCTCCATGCGTGACGCCATTGCCGGCGTGATCAGCGACGTGAATGCAAAGGGCGGCATCTTGGATCGCGAGATCGTGCTCATTTCCGAGGACACCCAAACCTCGCCCGAAGCCGCAGTGCGCGCTGCACGCAAACTCATCGATGTGGATGGCGTTGCCTCGATTATGGGAACCTGGGCATCCTCTGTGACCACCGCCGTCGCCCCGCTGTGCTGGGAAAGCAAGACCATGCTGTTTTGTGTTTCTGGCGCCGATTCCATCACCGAGCTGCCGCACCAGGGCTACATCGCCCGCACCCAGCCGAACTCGAAACTCCAGATCAAAGTGGCCGGCGAATTCATGCTCAAAGAAGGCGGAACCCAATTCGCCTGGATTGGCCCGCAGACGCCATTTGCCCAAAGCTCCATCGAAATTTTGAAAGGGATCGCCGAGGGCGCCGGGCACGGTTTTGAGAGCCTGATCTACGAAGCCGACAAAAGCACCTACCGCTCCGAGGTGGATGCAATCCTGCGCGACGATCCCGATTTCATCATGCTGGGCGGCTATGTGGCGGACAGCACAGTGCTCCTGCGCGACATCTGGCAGGCCGGCTACGAAGGCATGATTATCGGCCCCGCCTACGCCGTAAACAACGACCTCATCACCGCGCTGCCGGCCGAAGTGGTGGAGGGCGTTTTCACCTGGGAGGGCGCCCCTGCGGTGGACTCCACAGCCTACGCCAACGTCAAAAAAATCCTCGGCGTCGATGTGGTCGATCCTTACAGCGCCCAGACCTACGACCATGCGAGCCTTGCCGTCTTGTCGATGGCTGCCGGCGGGGACGGCACGGGTGAGACCATCCGCAACACCCTTCGCACCGTCAGCCAAGGGGACGGCCCCACTGTCTCCAGCGCGACCCAGGGGCTGGGCGATCTTCCGGGCCAGCTCAACTATTCGGGCGCCAGCGGTCCCTGCGACTTCAACGACATCGGCGACATCACCGGCACCCAGTTCCTGTTCAAGCGCATCGAAAACGGCGAGGCGAAAGACTTCGAGCGGGTCTGAAGGACGGCACCTGACGGTTGCGCATACCCACCGGCTGAACGGCTGAAGAAACCGCTCGTCGTTCGTCGGCGCAAAGAAACCGACGAAGGGCGCGCCCCCGCGCGCTCTTGTCCCCCGTTTGACCTCGTGGCCGCGCCGCGCAAGGCTTGCCGCTGAGGGAACTTGAGCCGAGGAGCAGCGTCAGGTGGCATGATCGATCTCATCCCGCAGCTTCTCGTCAACGGGATCATCACCGGCACGCTGCTCGCCATCCCTGCCATCGGCTTCACCGCCATCTACGCGGTCCTGCGCTTTCCCAACTTTTCCGTCGCGTCCCACGCCACCATCGGCGCGTTTGCAGGATACGCCGCCAATGTGACGCTCGGACTGCCGGCAGAACTTTCCATTCTCGCTGCATTTCTGGTGGCGGGAGTTTTTGGCGTCGTCTCCGACGAAATCGCGCTGCGGCCACTGCGGGCCTACGGCGCGCTGACGGCAGCCATCGCCTCGATCGCGCTCACAATCGTCCTCGAAAATCTCGTGCGCTTTTTCTACGGCAACGAACTTCGTGGGTACGATCTGCCGCTCGAACGGGACTGGCGCATCCTCGATGTGCGCGTTGGCCCGCAACAGGTGGACAATCTTCTCCTCGCCGTCGCCGCCATGGCTCTCGTGTTCCTGACCCTGCGGTTCACCCGCATTGGCAAGGCCATGCGCGCGGTCGCCGACAACCCGCGACTTGCGGAGCTGAAGGGCATCGACCCTAAGCGTATCGGTTGGTTCGTGGCGTTTTGCGGGATGGGCCTTGCCGGTGCGGGCGGGATGCTGCTGGGTTTGGGCACTTCCATCGACCCGCTGACCGGCTTTCGGTTCATCCTGCCCATCTTCGCCGCCGCGGTGGTGGGTGGGCTTGGGTCCATCTCGGGGGCCGTAGCAGGCGCCATGGTGGTGGGTATCGGGGAAGAGCTTTCGCTGGTGGTTCTCTCACCGGCCTATAAAAGCGCGGTGGGCTTCCTCGCCATCGTGCTCGTGCTCACCTTCCGCCCTCGCGGCCTTCTGGGGGAGCGGGCCTACTGATGCTCTCCTACCTCCTCGCCACCCTCACATTCGCCGGCATCTACGCCATGCTGGCCCTAGGCCTCAACGTGATTTGGGGGATGGCGGGGATGATCAATCTGGGCCTTGCCGGGTTCTTTGCCCTTGGGGCCTACGTCTCGGCCATCCTTACCGTGACGGGGGCGCCGATCCTAGCTGGCGCGGCGGCGGGCATGGCGGCGGCAGCCCTTGCAGGAGCAGCCATGTCACGCCTCACCCTTCGGCTGCGGGGCGACTATCTTGCCATCATCACCCTGGGTTTTGGCGAGCTAGTCCGGCTCTGCGCCGCCAACGAGATCTGGCTCACCAACGGCTCGGACGGCATTTCGGGGATCCCTGGGCCCCTTCGGGGCGACCTCACGCCATTTGAGTTCAACGCGCTCTACGCAGCCATCACCATCGTTGTGGTGGCCGCCGCCTGGTTCATGACGGCTCGGCTTCGGTCGAGCCCCTACGGTCGTGCCCTGCGAGCCCTTCGAGACGATGAGACGGCGGCGGCCGTCGCCGGTAAGCGAGTGCGGCGCATGAAGGTGGAGGCGTTTGCCCTAGGCGCGATGCTCTTGGGCCTTGCGGGCGTCCTCTACGCCCATTTCACCAGCTACATCGCGCCGGACATTTTTCGCCCGCTCCTCACCATCTACATCTTCCTCTCCCTCACCGCCGGCGGAACCGGCAACACCGGCGGGGCGGTGCTCGGCGCCGTGCTCGTGGTTGCGGTCCTTGAGGGAAGCCGCTTCCTGGAAGGCGTAGTCCCGGAGCTTTCCGGCGCTGGCGGTGCCGCACTGCGCGAAATGGTGATCGGATCCGCGCTCATCCTCATCATGCGTTTGCGCCCGGAAGGTCTCTTGGCCGAGCGCCCGCCAAGCCCACGTTTTCCCGACCGCATCCCTCAAAAAAGCTGAGGTTGTCGAGCATGAATACCCAGGACTTTTATAAAATTCTGTCGGAAGCGGACACACCTGAGGACGCTTACGCAGGGCTCGGCGCCCTCGCCGACCACCTGGTGGGAGCCAAACTTTTCACCCTCCTGACCTTCGACCCGCAGGTGGGGATGGCACGGCGCTTTTACTCCAACATGCCCGACGCCTATCCGGTTTCCGGCACCAAACCGGTCCCCACCAATGACTGGGGTGAGAAGGTGCTGATGCGCGGAGAGACGTTTGCCGGCAACGATATCGAGACCCTCGCCGCAGTCTTTCCCGACTACGCGCTGATTCAATCGCTTGGCTGCGAGTCGTGCCTCAACGTTCCCGTCATCGTCACCGGCGACGTCTACGGCACCATCAACTGTCTCCACGTGGCTGGCCACTACACACCGGACCGCGTTGCCGCCAGCGAGGCTCTCAAACTCCCCGGCGCGGCCTGCTTTCTCCTGACTCACTTGGTGAGCCGCTCAGCGTAACGAGCAAGCCGAAGCGCCGTTACGCCATGAGCACATTCCAGCAATATGGAATCTTGTTGCGGCTCGAACCGCGCGGTGAAACAGGAATTTAGAGCAGTTCATGCGATCGCGTGATCGTGTGACCCGCTCTGGTAGGTGCCGGCGGGCCGATTCGCGGCGAGACGTTACAATCAGCCGTCGTCCCGCAGAGCCGCCAATTTTATTTGCTGTTGCCCATACTTTCGTGGTGATGCGTCGCCCCCATGGCAGCCACGTTGAAGTCCACGGCAACCTTGCCGGCATCGCCAAAGTCGAGGACCGCTGAACGCGTTTCGCCCTCCGCCAGCGGCTCTTTCAACCTGGTAAACATGATGTGGAGGCCACCAGGCTCGAACGTAACCGTGTCCCCGGGCGCAACGGTGATCCCGTCGGGACGCATCACCATGGTCATCACGCCGTCTTTGACGCTGGTGTCGTGAAGCTCCACCTCGGCGAAGTCTGCGCTCCCGCCCAACAGAGTCACCGGGGCATCGGTGTTGTTGACCAGTTGCATGTAGCCCGCCGCCACCTTGGCCCCTGGCGGCGTTGCGCGGGACCAAGGATGGTCGATCGTGACGCCGTTGATCGAGTAGTCGTGCGCAAACGCGAGGGGTGCAATGAGCGCTGCGGCAATGATTATGGCGCTGCGAAGCATGCTCTCAGTCCTTTCGCACAACGAGGATGGTGCCCTGACGCTCCGACACGCGCTCCAGAGCCTGTCGCCGCACCGCGTGGGCACTGGCACCCCGGGAAATTCCCAGCTCTTGGTGACGAAAATGGGCGTCCACTGCAACATCGTCCCGCACTGACACATCAGCTAGGGAGTGCCAAGGCAGAGGGGCGAGGCGAACCACTGCGCCTGCAGCATGCCTTGCGCTCGTTCAGATCGCCGCTGCGGGGCATGCAACGTCAGCGCCACAAGGCGCCCTCACACCCCCGAGTGTGGCGCGCGCCAGCTGTTCGCCATCCCCGCAATAAACCCCTCGCAGGCCAGCCCCACCGTTCCTAAGCTTCGAAAATTCCTATAGCTGGCAGGAATTTCAATCAGAGGTGAAGTGCGTGTGATCAGCTGCAACGCCGTCCATGCAGGTCTTTGGCGCCAACTTGCCAGAAAGTGCAAAACTTAAAGGTGTAACGTTGTGGGTTTTTGGCGAATTCCTAAGGCAACAAAAGGGAAAATTCCTATCGATAGGAATTACTTCCCCATGACTGAGCCGCTCCCCTAATGCGAACCCTGGCGACCAGGACTTGCACCTACGGTACCGGACGGCGGATTGGCGCCCGTATCGTTCCGCCTTGGCTTGCTCTAACCAGCCAAGGCGAACGGGCGCGCACGCAAATCTCGCGCCCGCCCGCGCGCGGCATGAGGAGCAGCGATGAAAGTTCTGGTGTTCGGGCGTAGCGGCCAGGTGGCCCGCTCGCTCTTGGAACGCGGCGCCAAGACCGACCATGACGTCACCGCCCTTGGGCGGCCGGAACTGGATTTGACGGTGCCCGAGACCCTCGACCGCGCCCTGGAGGATGCCGCGCCAGACGTTGCCATTAACGCCGCCGCGTATACCGCCGTCGATGCTGCGGAAACCGAGGAGGCGGCCGCGTTCGCCGTCAATGCGACGGGCGCTGGCAACCTTGCCGCCTCATGCGCCGCCAAGGATGTTCCGCTCATCCACATTTCCACGGACTATGTCTTTGATGGAAGCCTCGATCGACCGTATCGCGAGACCGACCCCATCGCGCCCCAAAGCGCCTACGGTCGATCCAAGGCCGCTGGGGAGGCGGCGGTCATGGGGGCTGGTGGCGAGGCTCTCATCGTCCGGATCGCTTGGGTCTACTCGCCGTTTGGGCAAAACTTCGTCAAGACCATGCTGCGTGTGGGGGGTGAGCGGGATCATCTGCGCGTCGTGGGCGACCAGCGAGGCAATCCCACGTCGGCGCTCGACGTCGCCGACGCTCTCTTCGCCCTTTCCAAGACAAAGGCGCGGGGCGGGTGGCCTACGGGGGTGACGCCGGTCCACATGGCCGCGAGCGATGAAGCCACTTGGTACGAATTCGCCTGTGCCATCTTCGACGCCAGCCCACTGGAGCCGAAAGTGGACTGCATCACAACCGCCGACTACCCGACGCCGGCGCGGCGTCCGGCGAATTCACGTTTAGATTGCAGTTACTTGGAAGAGCAGTTCCAGCTTTCCCTCCCGCCATGGCGTGAAAGTTTAATGAAAGTCCTAGAACATTTGCTCTCGACGCGAGCGCAATGAGCACTAGAACTAGCGGTCGCGCTGGCGAGACTTCCGTAAAAGAGCTTTAGAATAAGCGAGACATGCGGGTCGCCTTCGCCACGCCCCTCTGCACGCTTGCCGACTGAAAGAATGCGAGCGCCGAAAAAAGGGCCGCCTGTTAAGGCGGCCGGAAGTTGGTCGAAGGTGGATACGCTACAGAGCGACGGGGGACGACGCGCTGTAGCGCCGATGGAACGCATATGTGGCTGTTCCGTTCCGCAAAT
>JBCCYN010000129.1:0-13522 GCA_039189655.1 Pseudomonadota bacterium
CAATTCTGGTCTGCAGATGGATCAGATCACCCTCTACTACATTCCGGCTCATTTCGTGACGAAAGTGTCGGTGTCTCAGGGCGGGGACCAGGTGCTTGCCATGGAAGGTGGCATCTCAATCTCCGAGGATCCCAATTTCCGCTTCGAGTTCGAAAGCAGTGGAAAGCCCCTGGTCCCCGCCCTGAGACACCGACACTTTCGTCACGAAATGAGCCGGAATGTAGTAGCGGGTGATCTGATCCATCTGCAGACCAGAATTGTTCGGGTGCCGAATCATAAGCTGCGCGCTTGCTTTGCTCATGTTCTTAGGCTCGGAATGACCTGCTTCGTTGAACCAGCGCAGCCGCATTTTGCCCATGTTGGCGAGCGCATCGTCCTGATCCTTCGCCATCGGCGCCGAACACCCTCCGGACGCCTTCACGTAGGTTTCGGTCATGTGAAGCGATCCGTCCGAAAGCTTGGCGATGGCGCGCACGGGGGTGTAGCGATCCACGCGCACGCGGGTGGAAATGGACGACACCGCAGCGTCTGCGCCTAGGGTGAACGTAGCCGCAACTGGCGAGGGGTTGTTGTCGATGACGAGCGTGATGCTCTCCACCCGCCGCGGGTCGTCGTCGGGGAGTTTTGCGCCGATCGTCATCGGTACCAGCGCCGCATCCTCGGCCCGGTACGGCGCTTCAAGGGTGACGATATCGCTCGTCTGCACCTCGGCATCCCCATAAAGGTGCGGCTTGATGTAGGACCAAGCCTCCGTGGCGGACGCAGCAATCGGGCTCACAAGCACAAGGGCGGCCGCAAGCAGCGACGGGCGGAGGGTGCTCAACATATCGATCACCGTTGTTATGCCTCTCACAATCGTTTCCACCATAGTCCGTATTTGCGTCGGAAGCCTAATCCTACTCCCACTCCAACTCTGCAAATGCGGCGGTCACATTTCGTTTATGAAACTCGTCGACGAGCTCCCAGTCGCCGGTGGGCGGTGCGGCCTCGGCCACGGCGCGCCCCATGGGAACGCCGGACTGGATCGCCTGGCGCACGTCTTTAGCGAGGGTTTTGAGGTAGGTTTCCTGGGGAATGAGTGATTCGGGCCAGGGCGCGCTCGCCGGCCCGTGGCCCGGCACCACGCGCTCCGCGGGAATTTCCCGCAGGCGGTCGTGGAGGGTGATCCATCCCGCGATACTGCCGTCGACCACGGGTAGGTGGGACATGAATAGAAGGTCCCCCGCAAAGAGGGTTCCCGTCGCTTCGTCCAACACCGTCATGTCGTTGTCGGTGTGAGCGGTAGACCAAGCCTGAAGGACGAGCGGCCGGTCGCCGAGATCGAGCCGGCGCTGATCGTCCACTGATTCGTCGGGGAGAACGATCTCGATTTCGTCCACCAGCGCCTGGCCGATTTCCTCTACTCCCGCCTGGAGATAGTGCGATGCCCGGCCAGCAAGGCTGCGGGCCATTTTCGCATGGCCTACGAAAACTGGGTCACCGCCGTCGGGGCCCGTGCCCCGGAAGGCCCCGTTGCCCAGAGTGTGGTCCGGGTGCATGTGCGTGTTGATCACGTAAAGGATTGGGAGATCCGTCTCAGCGCGGATGGCTGCCAGGAGTTCACGCCCCACGGCCATGCTGCCCCCCGTGTCAATGACCGCGACACCCTCACCACCGATGACAAAGCCGATGTTGGCGATATCGCCAAGGTTCTCCTCGGTCGCCATTTCCACGTGGCCTGCGTGGACGAAAACACCCGGCGCGACCGCCTGGAAGTGAAGCCGTTCTGCCAGCGCCGGCCATGCCGCGACCGCAACAAAGAGGGCCGCTACGGCCCATACGAACGCGGCGGTCCGACGTGTCATTTCCGCCTGATCCGATCGACGTTCCGCGCCCCGGTCCAGTCGGCTTCGGCCTCGTCGGTCACATCGATGAGGCGCACCGAAGCGACGTCCGCTCCGTCGAAGCGTGCTCCGGCAATCTTCGCGCCAGTGAGATCGGCACCCGCCAGAAACGCGCCCGTGAGGTCGGCCCCGCGCAAGTCTGCACCCTTTAATGAGGCAAATTCCAAATCCACGCGATTGAGGTTGGTCTCTCGCAGATCTGCGCCGTCGAGGCGGGCCGATTGCAACACCGCGCGGACTAGCCCCATGGATTGATTTTTCATGTCGGCGCCGAGGTCGGCCCGATAGAGCGTGGCACCCGTGAGGTTGGCGTTGCTGAGGTCCGCGGTCACGCGGGCGTTTGAAAGCTCGGCGCCGGCAAAATTCGCCCCTTGCATCTGAGACGAAAATAAACTGGCCTCAGTGAGGTCGGCGCCGGTGAAGTCAGCCCCCATAGCCCACGCCTGATCAAGGATGGTGCCGCGAAGCGTGCTTTTAGAGAGGTTCGCTTTGTTGAGATAGGCGCCATGGAGCCGGACTCCCGACAGATCGACACCGCTGAGATCGAGGGTGGAAAGACGTTTTTGCGACAAATCGTTGCCGCCATTGCGCACACCGTCTTCCACTTCCTGGCGCGTAAGCTCCGGTATGGTCATTTCCGGAGAGCTCAGATCCACATGGTCGAGCATCGATTGTGCACTAGCGATCTGCGGTAAGTTGCTGGCGCCTAAAAGCAGCGCAATTATCAAAACAGTCGCTTGTCGTAGCCAATCGAATACGGATTTTCCTATTGGTTTTTGCAAAATAAACCTCCCACTTCTTTTTTTATTTATCGAATTAGCCGCGCCGGTAACCTTCTTTAGAGATGCGTTGGGATGCGAGCGATGATCCTTGCGCGTGCTGTTTCGGCGCCCAGTCTCCGCTACGCTCAGCCTGCAATCGTCCCAGAGAACCGCAGCGGTTTCAATAAGAACCGTGAATTTTACCGCCTAGACAACCCTTGCGTTGGCGCAATCTCTCGTGATCTACTCCCGCATCACCGGCGTTCGATCGGTTGAATCATACTTGGGAGGATCCTTGATGAAGCGACTCTCGCTTTGGTCTGCTTGTAGTGTTGCTGCGCTGATGCTTGCCGGAGGTCCGGCACTCGCCAGCGACGAGCTCACGAAGCTCGAAGGCGATTCGGCGCAGTGGGTGATGCCCACCGGGAACTACGCGAACCATCGCTATTCCGAACTGGACCAAATCAACAAAGACAACGTCGGCGATCTTCAGGTTGCCTGGACGATGTCCACAGGGGTCCTTCGCGGCCACGAAGGTCAGCCGCTCGTCATCGGCGACATGATGTATTTCGCAACGCCGTTCCCGAACAACGTCTTTGCGGTCAATCTCGCCGACGAAGCCAAGATCGTTTGGAAGTACGAGCCTAAGCAGGACCCGAACGTGATCGGCGTGATGTGCTGCGATACGGTTTATCGTGGCGTGGCCTACGCTCCGGCAGACGGTGACCGTCCCGGGTTGATTCTCCTGCAACAAGCCGACACCACCCTCGTGGCGCTCAACGCCAAGGACGGCTCGGTCGTTTGGGAAGCGGTCAACGGCGACCCGCTGAAGGGCGAAACGGCGACGATGGCGCCGATGGTTGTGAAGGATAAGGTGATCACCGGCATCTCCGGCGGTGAATACGGCGTCCAGGGTCACGTCACGGCCTACAACCTCGCTGACGGTTCTCAGGCTTGGCGTGGTTACTCCACAGGTCCAGACGACATGACGTTGATGGATCCGGAGAACACGACCCACCTTGGCAAGGCCGTTGGCAAGGACTCCGGCACGGCCACTTGGGAAGGCGACCAGTGGAAGATTGGTGGCGGAACCACCTGGGGCTGGTACAGCTACGATCCGAAGTTGGACCTAGTCTACTACGGCACCGGCAACCCATCCACGTGGAACCCGTCCCAGCGTCCTGGTGACAACCGTTGGTCCATGACTGTGTTCGCCCGTGATCCGGACGATGGCATGGCAAAATGGGTCTACCAGATGACCCCCCACGATGAGTGGGACTACGACGGCGTCAACGAGATGATCCTCGCCGATCTGGAGATCGACGGTGAGACCGTTCCCACCCTCGTCCACTTCGACCGCAATGGCTTCGCCTACACGATGAACCGTGAAAATGGCGATCTGCTCGTTGCCGAGAAGTATGACCCGGCCGTCAACTGGGCGACCGAAGTCGTGATGGACAAGAGCTCCGATCAGTTCGGCCGTCCCCAGGTGGTCGAAAAATACTCGACGGAAGCAGGTGGCGAAGACGTCAACACCACCGGGATCTGCCCGGCCGCGCTCGGAACCAAGGACCAGCAGCCGGCGGCATTCTCACCGAAGACGAACGTCTTCTATGTGCCCACGAACCACGTGTGCATGGACTATGAGCCGTTCCGTGTTGCTTACACCGCGGGCCAGCCGTACGTCGGCGCGACCCTTTCCATGTATCCTGCACCGGATAGCCATGGCGGCATGGGCAACTTCATCGCTTGGGACGCGGTGAAGGGTGAGATCCTTTGGTCCATTCCCGAGAAGTTCTCGGTGTGGTCCGGTGCTCTCGCCACCGCGGGCGACGTTGTCTTCTACGGCACCCTTGAGGGTCACCTCAAAGCCGTGGACAAAGCGACCGGCGAAGAACTTTATAAGTTCAAGACACCGTCGGGCATTATTGGCAACGTCATCACCTATGAGCACGCCGGCAAGCAGTACGTGGCTGTGTTCTCTGGGATCGGTGGTTGGGCCGGCATCGGTCTTGCGGCCGGGCTCACCAACCCGAACGATGGCCTTGGTGCCGTGGGTGGTTACGCAGGTCTGAAGCAGTACACCGACCTGGGCGGTCAGCTCACGGTGTTCGCGCTGCCTGATCGCCTCACGCAGCTTGACACCGGTGGTCAAACGTCGGCCAACTAAGCGCCGACCGAACTCTCACCGCCGACGGATCTGGTTCGTCGGCGGTGATCTAAACCATATCTCGGGACAGAACGAAGCTGCCGACGCCATCGCGTCGGCAAAGTGCGTGTCAGGCACGGCGCTTTCCCGTCCCCAACGAGTCCTCCATGGAGCAAGTATGAACGTTCTCAGTAGGCTGGCCACCGCCGCAATCATCGCGGTCGGTTTGACGAGCCCAGTCGTGGCTGGCGAAGAGCACACAGTATCCGCAGATCTCGTCAAGTATGAACCGTTTCTTCTATACATTCAGCCGGGTGACACGGTTCACTTTGTCAACATGAACACACACAACGTGGAGACGATCGACGTCCTGTCTCCCGATGGACAAGAAAAAGTGTTCACCGAGATTGGCGAGAACGTTTCGCTTACCTTCGACAAAGAAGGTATCGTGGTCTACAAGTGCACGCCCCACTGGGGAATGCGGATGGGTGGTATCATTGTCGTTGGCGAGCCCGAAAACCCCATGGCCATTGCCGACGAATACTTGCGTCTTACAGAAGAACACCCCGAAACACTTCCGGCACGTGGACTTCTTAAGAAGTTGAAGGTGGACCTGGAGAAGAAGGGAATGAGCTGATGACGCACCCCAGCGGGTGCGGTCCGGCGTCGGTTGTTCCGACGCCGGTTGGTTATTAGGGTCGGATAGGCCATGCGGTCAGAAAAAAACTCCCGGGCAGCACGCAAGACTGTGGCATCGACCGCCATCGCCATTGCTTTGGGTGCAGCGCTCGTCATAGGCGGCGGCCAGGCCCAAGCCCAGTCCACCGGTCTTGGCGCGGCCATCGAACTCGTGGACCTCAACGTGCTGCGCGTGTGCGCCGACCCCAACAACATGCCGTTTTCCAACGAGGCCGGAGAAGGGTTTGAAAACAAGCTGGCTGAATTGGTGGCCGCCAAGCTCGACCGCGGTCGAGTAGCCTATACGTTCTTTCCCCAGGGCATCGGCTTCGTGCGTAACACGTTAGGCGCCTTCCGGTGCGACATCATCATGGGCTACGCGCAAGGTGATGAGCTGGTGCAAAACACGAACCCTTACTTGCGTACGGCCTATGCGTTGGTCGTTCCGAAGGGTTCGCCGCTCGAAGGCGTTACCAACCTCTCCGACCCGCGGCTCAAGGAGAGCAGGATTGGGGTGGTAGCGGGGACGCCGCCGGCCACAAGTCTCGCCAAGAACGGTTTGATCGGCCGCGCCCAGCCTTACCAGCTTATGGTCGACACGCGTGCCGAAACTCCCACAGCCGATATGTTCGACGATCTGGCGAGCGGCAAAATCGATGCAGCCCTCGCGTGGGGGCCGATTGCTGGCTGGCACGCCCAACAAGCCGATCCGCCCCATGTGCTGGTTCCCTTGGTCAACGAAGTCGACGGGCCGCGCATGACTTACCGGATTACCTTGGGTGTGCGGGCGTCCGATCAGGAGTGGAAGCGCACGCTCAATCGGTTCATCCGGGAAAACCAGGACGAGATCAACGCCCTCTTGACGAGCTATGGAATTCCACTGCTCGACGAGAAAAATAACCTGATCGATGGAGGCGGCGGATGATCCTTCGCGCTTCGCAAGCGGTTCTCGGTGGTGTGCTGGCGGTCGCCTGCGCCCTCTTTGTTGGCGCAGCGTCTGCTGAAAACGTGCCCGAGCCGGACGGGTTCCGGTCGGCTCCCTATCGCGCGCCCGTTCCGGCCACGCTCACGGGCGCGACGGTCCTTACCACCGACGAGGCCCACCGGGTTTGGAAAGCTGGTGAGGCGGTATTTGTTGATGTGTTGCCTCGCCCCGAGCGGCCGGAAGACTTGCCCGAGGGGACGCTTTGGAACCCGCCGAAGCGTGAAACGGTCCCCGGCAGTTTTTGGCTCCCCAACACAGGCTACGATAAACTCACGCCAGAGCGCGAAGCCTATCTGGTCGCCGGCCTTGAAAGCGTAAGCGACGGAAACCTTGATGCCCCACTGGTGTTCATGTGCCGGTCCGAATGCTGGATGTCTTGGAACGCGGCCAAGCGGGCACTGAACCTTGGCTATACGAACGTTAATTGGTTCCCCGATGGCACGGACGGTTGGACCGAAGATGGCCATCCGGTGGAAACGAAAGAGCCGATGAACCTGCCCGCCAAGAGTTGAGCCGCTCGCGCGGTAGGCGAAAGGTGCTGGCGCGAGGCAGTGCGGCGATGTCGAATATCACGCTCGCCCCACTGCGGGTTAGGCGCAAATCCCTCCCTAGCCGAGTGGGCTGTCTTTCCACTGACTTCGCGTGGCTTGCGGTTCCGTGCCGGGCGACATGGCCGGCGGGATGTGGAAGACTGGCCACTTCCTGGGCAATGGTTGCCGGCGGCCCTGCGAGGACAAGATGCAAAAGATAAGCGAGGCCGAACCCGCGCGCGAGCAAGCTTCGGGCCTGAATGGGGCGGCGGCCACGCTGATATCGGAAATGGTTGGCGGCCTTGTCGGCCACCATCGTTTGGTTGAAAGGCTTGTCATTGCGCTGTTAACCGGTGGCCATCTTCTCATCGAAGGCCCACCAGGGATTGCCAAGACCCGCGCCGTCAAACGACTTGCGGACCGCCTCGACGGAACCTTTGCAAGGATCCAGGCAACGCCTGACCTGATGCCGGGCGATCTCATCGGCATTCAAGTCTTTCGTCAGGAGCGTGGGTCTGTCGAGTTTGTGGAAGGCCCGGTGTTTCACGAGCTCGTGCTGGTGGACGAAATCAACCGTGCGCCGCCAAAGGTTCAGTCTGCGCTCTTGGAGGCCATGGCCGAGCACCAGGTGACGGCCGGCGGCGAGACGCGGGCGTTGCCCGATCCTTTCATGGTGGTCGCCACCCAAAACTCCATCGAGCACGAGGGCACGTTTCCCCTGCCGGAAGCCCAGCTCGACCGGTTCTTGATGCGTGTGGTCCTCGATCTACCGGACCCCCGGACTGAGCTAGAAATTTTGGAGCTGGTGGAGAAGGAACTGTCCGAGCCGGCAGCAACGGACCCCGTTCGTCTTACCCGCGACGCGATTTTTGCCATGCGCGCTGAAACCGCCGGTGTCCATCTATCGCCCGCAGTGAAGGATTTCATTGTCAGGCTGGTCACAGCCACCCGAGCAGATGGCGTTAAGGGGGTGGCCGAGCAGATAGAGCATCCCGTCTCGCCGCGTGGGACACTCGCCCTTGCTGCCAGCGCCCGTGCGCGCGCGTTCCTCCATGGGCGGGACTATGTGGTGCCGGAGGATGTCTCTGCCCTCGCGATCGACGTCCTGGCCCATCGTCTTGTGCCCACCTGGCGCGCCACCGCTGATGGGCTCGGTGCCGAAAAAATCGTGGAAACCGTTCTCGATGCCGTCGAGCCGCTCTGAACGGCCAAACGGCGGTGAGGCGGAAGGGACGGCCGTCTCGTTCGAGCGCCTGGTCGGGCTACGTCAGGCGGCGGCGCGGCGCAGAAAGCGGGTCGAAACCGGGATCGCTCAGGTGGGCGGCTTCGCCGGACGCCGCCGCGGCATGGGCCTTGAGATCCGCGACGTGCGTGCCTTCGAAGACGGTGACGACATGCGCTATGCCGATCCGGCGGTCACCGCACGCACCGGGCGGCTTCATGTGCGCACCTTCCACGCCGAAGAAGACCGTGCGGTGCTTCTTCTGGCGGACTTTCGCCGTTCGATGCTTTGGGGAACGCGGCGGCGCTTGCGGTCCGTGGCCGCCGCCGAAGCCCTGGCCGCAGTGGGTTGGCAGGCGGTGGATGCCGGCGCGAAAGTGGGCCTCTTGGTGCAGCGCACCGGCGACATGGAATTCGTCTCCCCGCGGGAACACTGGCGGGCCATGATCGGCATTTGCGCAAACCTCGTGCGTAGCCACACCCTGGCGCTGGAAGATGCGGAGCGAGGTGCCGGCACGATGCCTCCCATCGGTGAGGCGTTGGAGCGTGCTTCAAGGCTAGTCCCCATGGGAACTCGCATCGTCCTAGCCTCAGGACTTGACGGTCCCCCCATCGCGGCGGCCCCCAGTGCTACCGAACTGTTGCACCGCCATCGCCTAGTCGTCCTGAAGATAAACGATGCGGTGGAACATAGTCCTCCGACCGAAGCGCTTGCCTATTTTGGCGAGGATGGCGTTATGGGAGAGGGGCGTTTCTCGCCTGGGCTCGATGACGAGAGGGAACGGACTGAGCATCTCACCCGGCTCGGGGCTTCCATTCACTCCGTGAACGCCGACCAGGATTTTTATGAACTCCATCGGCTGGAGATCGTCTGATGGAAACGGAGCGACTGGTCGAGGCCCTCGAGCCGATCCGCCTTCCCGTTGAATACACGCAAGTCAACATTCTCGAACTGGTCGGGGCGTTCGCGCTGGGAAGCCTTGCGGCGCTTGCTGCCGTGCTGGTGGTGCGTCCGTTTCTGGCACGCCGGAAGGACCCGGTCGCAGAGGCACGCAAGAAAATTGCCAAGTTCGCCGATCAACCGAAGGCGGATAGACTTCTCAGTCTCGCCCGGCTCCACGCGGCAACGGGCGGCTCTGAGCCGCCGGTTTGGCTGCATGAGGCGCTCTATCGGAGGGACGTGCCCGTGGATTTCAGTGCCCTTGAAGCAGCCATCCTGCGCGCTGCGGCGACCACGAAGACCCGGCCGGGTTCGTGAGCTTTTCCACGCCAGCCGCGTTCGCACTCCTTCTTCTCCCGATCCTTGTCCTACTGCTGCGCAAACCGACCGAGCCAGCCAGCGAGGCCGTCTATCTGCCCCCGGCCCTGGCCGGCCGGATGATGGGAGAGGCGCGCGGACCCATGGCCCCCCGAAGCCTCGCCCCGGTGATCATTTGGGGGTTGATCGTGGTGGCGCTCGCCGGGCCTCAACGGCCCGAAGCCCTCGATATCGTGACGGCCACGGGCCGCGACATTGTCCTCACCATTGATCTTTCAGGCTCCATGGAACGTGAGGATTTTGAGGTGGACGGAGCCATGGCCTCCCGGCTGGAGGCGGTAAAGACGGTTGCTGAGCGCTTCGTGGAGGGGCGCGTCGGGGACCGAGTGGGCGTCGTGGTGTTCGGCAATGAGGCTTATACGGCTGCGCCCCTCACCCATGACGTGAGCAGCGTCGCGCGCACCATCTCGAACCTCTCCATTGGTGTGTCGGGTCGGTCCACGGCCATCAGCGACGGGCTGGGGCTTGCCCTGAAGCGGCTTTCCGGCGGCGCGGCGGACAGCCAGGTGGTGATCTTACTGTCGGATGGCATCGACACCACCGGGACTGTTGCGCCGAGCGAAGCGGCCGTATTTGCCCGTGCCCTTGGGGTCCGCATCCACACCATCGCCCTTGATCCGGTAGCGCTTGAGGAGGAGCCCAACCCCAACAGTGTCGTCGATGCAATAACCCTGGCGCGCATCGCATCCGAAAGCGGTGGAACCATGTTCCACGTCAAGACGACGGCGGAGTTGGAAGAGGTTGCGGCAACGGTCAACGAATTGGAGCCAAGTGCGGCTTCGCTACCACCGGTGCGAGCCTATCGGCAGTATTGGATATGGCCCGCCGCTGCCGCGCTCGTCGTCGTCGCGTTTGTCCTGGGTAGCGGCTTGGTTTCGGGGGCACGCGCGTTGCGGCTGAGGCGAGCACCATGACGCTGGAGCTCGAAGGGCTGACCTTGCTGCGGCCTTGGTGGCTCCTGGCCTTGCCGACCATCGGTGTCCTTGCGGTTCTTGCGGCTCGCCAACGGGCTGTATCGGGCTGGCGGCGGGTGATCGATCCGGCCTTTGTTGCCCACTTGGAGACCTTTGGGTTTCTCCGCCTCGCGAGCCGGGACATCACCGTTCCCATGCTCGCCGCCATTGCTGCAGTGGCGGCACTTGCCCTTTCCGGCCCGGCGACCCGTTCGCCAAGCGCGCCGGCCCTGCGCAATCTCAATACGGTGGTTTTCGCCGTCGATCTCTCCCGGTCAGTGGCTGAAGGCGGGGCCCTCGATACCGTGCGCGTCACCACGGCACGGCTTTTGAAGAGTGCGGCGGGTCGGCCAGCGGCGCTCTTGGTCTTCGCGGCCGATGCCTATGTCGCAAGTCCGCCCACCGACGATCCTCGGCTCCTTGACACCCTGATCGCGGTTCTCGATGGGGACACCATGCCCGTGAACGGGAGCAGGCCCGATCGGGCCCTTGTCCTCGCCGGGGAAATGCTCACCGAATCTGTTGGGCACCACGAGGACATCGTGCTGATTTCCGACGGCGGCGGAATTGGTCCCGATACCATTGCCGCGGCGCAGGCACTCCGCGAGCGGGGGGCTTCAATCTCCACCGTGTATGTGGCGCCCACCACATTCCCTGCCGACATGCCACCACCGGCGCCTGATGCACTGGAACGCCTCTCGGACGCCGGAGGGGGCATGAGTGTCGACGCAGCGGCACCGCAACGGCTCACCAGGGCTCTGGAATCCAATGCTGCCGGTGAGCGTACTGGCGACGTGGTGGCGCTTACCTACGATGATCACGGTCGCCTCGTCCTCGTTCTCGCGCTAGTGCCAGCGTTATTGTTGTTCGGGAGACGCCGTTGAGACTTCGGATTGTCCAATACTTACGTGAGCACAAGTTGGTGCTGCTTTTGCTCCTCGTTCTTGTGGCTGTGGTGGTTGCCGGGCCGACCACCTTCGCCCGGCTAGCCCACCGAGCCGGCGCGCCTGCCCTAGCGTTGCCGTGGACCTCAGACGAGGCTGTGCGTGGTGCGATGCTCTACGATCTGGGACGATATGGCGAGGCAGACGATATCTTCCGAACCATCGGTCGAAGCGTGACCTACAATCGCGGCAACACCCTTGCCGCCACCGGCGACCATAAGCTTGCGGTTGCCTATTTCGACGCTGTCCTTTTTGCGAACCGCTTCGACGGGGATGCGCGGCACAACCGGGATGTTGTGGCAGCGCTCGTTCCACCCCACGTGGGCGAGGCCATGGGGCGCGGACGCATCAGGGCGAGCCTGAAACAGTCGGGCATCGATGCGCAGGCCTTCGACGCTGAGAATCCACACGTCCCAGTAGTGCCCAAGCCTGATAGCGTCCGAAAGCCCATTGACGCACGCACGGTGGCCGCAAGCCGCGAATGGCTCGAAACTCTCAAGGACGCGCCGGGGGTTTACCTGCGAAAGCGGCTACTCGCCGAGTACGACCGGCGCCGCGCTGCCAGCGGCCCCACTTCTCCGGAGCCATCGCCGTGGTAGGTCGGGTTTTTATTGCGATCCTTGCTATGGGGCAGATTGCGCTGGTCATGCTGGCGGCCGTGGTCTCTGCGCAAGCGCACGATCTGACCGTCCGTGACGCGAAAATCGAGGTGGTCCTCGACGAGCCCGACGCAATCCCCCGTGAACGCGAGATGGTGTTGGCAACCCTACGCGGGACCTACGATCTTGAAATCGCACTGGAAAAGATCACCATTCCGCGCATGCCAGGGGTCGATTGGGTGCAGCTGACCCGTGATGCTTGGCGCAGTGAGCGGGTAGACGGACGCCAGGTGCGTATCATGGAGCGGCGCATCGCGTTCTTTCCGCAAACTGAAGGGGAGGCAACGATCCTTCCAATCCACCAGGAACTAACCCTGGTGGAGGCCGACGGTGGCTGGGTGCCCCACGTCATCTCATCTCCACCGGTCACCCTCACGGTGGCACCCAAGCTTGGCGAAGCGGGCGCATGGTGGATGCCGGCAAAGATGGTTGAACTTTCGGACAAGTGGAACAAGGGGCCGGGCCAGCTTTCTCCAGGTGAGACGGTGGTGCGGCGCATCACGCTCTGGGTGCTGGGCGCGACTTCGGAGATGCTTCCACCTCAGCCGCCCATGCGAGAGCCATGGCTGATCACGTTCCAATCTCCGGAGAAACGCACCACTGAACTCACCTGGGGCGGTCCCATCAGCACGGTTACTTGGGAGTGGACATTCCAGCCCACCACCGGCGAACCCGGCGTTATCCCAGGCGTAACGCTCCCATTCTTCGACACCCTCGATCGAAAAATGCACGACATCGAATTGTTGGCGGCGCCCATCGCGGTCTCAGGCTTTGGTGAAAACGTTGCAGCGAGTTGGCAGCCAGATTTTGAAGGTACCAACGCTGTCATTGCAGCAGGTGTCGCCGGGGCACTCCTAACACTCCTTGTGGCGCTGCCCGGCTTGAGAGTTCAGACCGCCCGTGAGATCCGCCACGCCGTGGCAAGGTTCATTCCGAGCAAGAACGAGCGCGCCTTGCGTCAGGCCGCGCGGACGGGCGACACCGTCGCTTTCCGCCGCGCAGCGGTCGCAGTCTTTGAAGAGCGCGGGCTGATGAACGAAGCGCAGCGGATGGAGTTGTTGGCGCCGTTGGACCGAGAAATTTTTGGGGCCGCTGATGCGGACCGCGCAAACGCACACGGTAAGGTCGTGAACCTCAAGAACGTTGCAGATCAGATCCGCGGATCCGCAAGAATTACCGGGTACAGCCAGACTGGTTACTAGAGCATCCTGCGCCCAATTGGGCGGAGACAAGATGCTCGCCCCTTTGAATTTAGAGCGTTTCTCGATCAGGTGATCCAACCTGATCGAGAAACGCTCTAGGCGACTTGCTAGCAGTACACAGACACGGCGAGTGATCTAACCTTCCCTCGCCACGTCGTTCACGATGCCAAGCCGGTTCGGCGCGGCAGGAGAACGCTTCAATTTCACACTACGGTAGCAGGTGTTCTTTCTTCGCGCGG
>JBCCYN010000130.1:0-13498 GCA_039189655.1 Pseudomonadota bacterium
GCCATCCGCTACGCTCTGACACGCATCCCGCGTGTGCGGCCGTATCTCGATGACGGCCGGCTGGAACTCGACAACAATACCGCCGAGCGGGGCATGCGGGGTGTGGACGTCAGCCGGAAAAACTGGCTCTTCGCCGGCTCGCAGGGCGGTGGGAATGCGGCAGCCATCGCCTTCACCTTGATCGAAACCGCCAAACTCAATGGCATCGACCCACAAGCCTGGCTGACCTCAGTCCTCGGAGGAATTGCCCACCACAAGATCACCCGGATCGACGAGTTGCTGCCTTGGCGCTACGCTGCAACCGCAGCGTAACAGGCACTCCAAGCGCACAGCCAGAGCAGTCACACCAGACGCTCACCCACCAACCCCGACTAGTTCTTTTGGTGGGACACCAAAAAGCGACGTTCTTCCGGAGCCGACACTTTTTTCGAGCCCGCGCATCGCCTGATGGGTCAAGGGCAAAGAGCGAAGCGTCCCTTGAGGCACCAGGCGCTGCGCGGGACGATAGTTCAAGGTGGGAGAGTTTTGGCCCACTGCCCAGCGGTCGCGCCGGTATGAACAACCTTCTGCGAATACGCATCTAGGCCGCGAGCTTTAAAACCCTTTCCGGTGGTTGCCCCGTTTGCAACGGAAGGCGATCCACCCTTGGGAGAACGAAAGACGAGCGCCCTCGCCTGACACCACCCGCTCTACCTGCCGTGCGCAAACTCTCCCCAGATCCGAGCAGTCCTCTTGGGAGTACGAAACAAAAAGGCCGGCGCGGGAAAGCGCCGGCCTTGGCTGTTTGCCTACGCTGAAGTCTACTGCCAGCGCTTGACGATTTCTTCGTATGCGATGGTCTGACCTTGGGGCTTTTCTTCGACCTTCGCCTTCGGCGCGCCCGGTTGATCGAGCCAGTAAGACGGATCGCGCTCTTCATTAAGACGCGGACCGCAGCCGTCGTAGACGTTGGCGCGCTCGTCAGCCACCTGCATGCGGGCCATCACCTGATCCATCTCGCCGGCGAGGCGATCCATGGCTTCCTGAGGGGTGAAGGTGCCGGAGTTCACGTCACCGATCTGCTGCCACCAAAGCTGCGCAAGCTTTGGATAGTCCGGAACGTTAACCCCGGTTGGGGTCCACATCACGCGGTCAGGCGAACGATAAAATTCCACTAGGCCGCCAAGCTTTGGCGCCCGTTCAGTAAAGCTTTCATGGTTTACCGTGGAGTCGCGGATAAAGGTGAGACCCACGTGGGACTTCGTCACGTCGACGGTTTTGGACGTCACGAACTGCGCGTAGAGCCAAGCGGCTTTGCGGCGGTCAACAGGGGTTGAGTTGAAGAGCGTCCAGGAGCCTGCGTCCTGGTAACCGAGCTTCATTCCCTCTTCCCAGTACGGTCCCTTCGGCGACGGTGCCATGCGCCACAAAAGGTTGCCTTCATCGTCAACGGTGTTGTTGCCTTCCGATTTCGGCTTCACCATGTCCGCGGTGAATGCGGTGTACCAGAAGATCTGCTGCGCCACGTTGCCTTGGGAAAGCGCGGGTAGCGACTGGTAAAAGTCGTAGGACGCCGCAGCCGGCGGCGCGAAGGCGCGAAGCCACTCATCCCACTTACGGATGGCGTAGACTGCAGCAGGGCCATTGGTGGCACCACCGCGAGAGACGGACGCACCGACAGGGTTGCACGTCCCGTCCTCCATGCGGATTCCCCACTCGTCCACCGGGCGACCGTTGGGAAGGCCCTTGTCGCCGGCGCCGGCCATGGAAAGCCACGCATCCGTCATGCGCCAACCCAGGTCAGGCGCGCGCTTGCCGTAGTCCATGTGGCCAAATATCTCGACACCGTCGATTTCTTTGACATCCTTGGAAAAATACTCAGCGATATCTTCATAGGCGGACCAGTTTACTGGCACACCAAGATCATAGCCGTATTTTTCTTTAAACCCGGCGGCAATCTCCGGGTTATCGAACCAGTCCTTGCGGAACCAGTAAAGGTTGGCGAACTGCTGGTCGGGGAGCTGCCAGACATCGCCCTTCGGACCGGTGGTGAACGAAATCCCCATAAAGTCATCGATGTCGAGGGTCGGGCTCGTGACATCGGAGCCTTCTCCACCCATCCAATCACTGAGGTTCACCGCAGCCCTCAGCCGCGCATGGGTCCCGATGAGGTCGGAGTCATTGACGTAGGCATCGTAAAGATTGCGGTTTGTCTGCATCTGCGTCTGAACCGCCTGGACAACCTCACCTTCACCCAGAAGCTGGTGGTTGACCTTGATGCCGGTGATTTCTTCAAACGCTTTGGTGAGAACTTCCGACTCGTAAGTGTGGGTCGGGATCGTCTCACTCAGGACATTGACTTCCATGCCCTGGAACGGCTGGGCGGCGTTGATGAACCACTCCATCTCGGCTTTCTGCTCATCTTTGGTGAGCACCGAGCGGGTAAACTCTTCATCAATCCAACGCTCCGCCGCAGCCATATCCGCCCACGCTGGCGCGGCATAGGCAATCGCCAGCGAACAGGTGGATGCCATCAGTAGGCGTTTCATCTAGTTCTCCCTCATGTTTTGAGTTCTTGGGAAAGAGCGCCGACCGGCGGCGCGTTGCTCCACCCCATCCACGGCACCGAACACTGTCGCACTCTTTGATGGCGCAATCGGCCGAACCGCATTTACTTTGCGAATATAAAAACTTCGCGAGACAGATACGGTTGGCCCGAACGGTACCCGGACAAGGGTCGGATTGGTATTGGTCGACGGACGAATGGTGTTGGCTCGGAAACGCAAATGATGAAAATCGTGACCATTCACGCAAGACTCTGTTGAGGAAACATCCGTCATCTGCACCCGTTGGACCGTGGTCGAGACGATATCAAGGATCCTATGACATCTCATCGAATTCGGCGCTTGCGGACGCCACCCGGGACGAGCGTTGTGCTCACCCTGGTGACGGCATCCGGTATTCTCGTTGGCTGCGTGGGAGGCAATCTCGGCCGCGACCCCTTCGTTGGTAATTGGAACTGCGGCGAACAAAGCATCGAGCTGACCAGCACCACCATCACCACCGAAGACGGCGTCGAAAAGATCGCCTGGATCGAAACGGACACCAACGCAGACTTCGGGCTCTTCACCACCCGTGGTGCTCGCTACTCCATCTTCGACCAAACCCGCAACAGCCTTACGTTCTTTTCTCACGCCAGCGGAACCCCACTGAGCTGCCGGCGCGCCCGATAGGGCTGCAACCGAACGCTTGGCCACTGGAGTCATTCGAGCGGCGCTGTTCAGGGACAGCGTTACAACGGTCATACGAGCAGAAAGACAATCAAAGCAACGCCCAGCGCAATGGCGCTCGCGATCCAAAGCGGACCGGATGCGAACGCCAACCATGCCAAATGGATGTACGCAGCGGAAAGCAAGGAAACGAACAAACGGTCGCCGCGGGTCGTCAGAAGCCCCAACACACCAATCCGAGGGTTGCCACCCGGTTTTGCGAATTCCCAAAATGTCATGGCCAATAAAGACGCAGCTATCAGGGCGAAGAAGACGGCCGTCTGCCACGTCCACGCCATCCACGAAAGACCCATTCTATCTCTCCTCGTCTCTCGTCATCGCTCGACCGCCTTGCACCTCGAACTCACGTTCCGTTGCCAAATAGATACTGAGAGAAACAATGGACCGCAGAATACGCCAAAATCGGCGACATAGCTGCCACTAATGTATATCTCACAGGGTAAAGCTCGGTTATCACATCAGGTAATTCAGCTCTATACGTTATTCTACGCCTTATCTTACCATTTTCTTCGATTAATTTAATTGTTTTTCCACTTTGGCGCGATGGAACTTTACCATCGCATCTAATATTTATATTTGCGTGCGCATCGACTGAGGGATATTTCGACATCTTCGATTGAGCTTCGGCAACTGTTGGCAAAAGTACCAACACGGCAACCAACCAAGAGAAGCGAATTGCCTGTATCACACCCGGCCCAATGCAAAGCCCTTGGCGATATAGTTACGCACGAAGTAGATTACGATCGCGCCCGGAATAATCGTCAACACCCCGGCTGCTGCAAGAAGTCCGAGTTCATAGCCAGACGATGATGCCGTGCGTGTCATCACGCCCGCGATGGGTTGCGCCCACACCGACGTAAGTGTCTTTGCCAGCAACATCTCCACCCAGGAGAACATGAAGCAGAAGAACGCCGTCACACCGATCCCGCTCGCGATCAGCGGCATGAAGATCTTCACGAAGAATTTCGGGAAAGAGTAACCATCGATATAGGCCGTTTCATCGATTTCCTTCGGTACGCCGGACATGAACCCTTCCAGGATCCAAACCGCAAGCGGGATGTTGAACAAGCAATGGGCAAGCGCAACGGCGATGTGGGTGTCAAAGAGCCCGAGGGATGAGTAGAGCTGAAGGAAGGGCAAGGCGAACACCGCCGGAGGTGCCATTCGATTGGTGAGAAGCCAGAAGAAGAGATGTTTATCGCCCATGAAGCGATAACGTGAAAACGCATAGGCTGCCGGTAGTGCCACCGCCACCGAGAGCACCGTGTTGATTCCCACGTAGATGATCGAATTGATGTAACCCCAATACCACGTCGGGTTTGTCAGAATTTCAACATAAGAATCGATGGTGAAATTTGCCGGATACCACGAAAATCCGGCAAGTATCTCATTTGTTGTTTTGAAGCTCATGTTGATGAGCCAGTAAATCGGTAGCATCAAGAAAATGATGTAAATTGTCGGCACCAGCCATTTCAGTGTGAGGCCTGAGGACGTGCGTGCGACGGTACGCTTCGCGACCGTGCGTGCAGCACCTGCTGGGTCAACACTTTCTGCGGCGGGTCGGTCAACAGCGGTCATCGCTTATACTCCGCCTTGGCATCCGCTTGAGTCATGAGTGTGTAGAATAACCAGCAGACGAGCAACGTCATCAAGAAGTATATGATCGACATAGCCGCCGCGACACCGAGGTTAAACTCACCGAGTGCCGCTTTTACGAGGTCGATGGAAAGGATTGTGGTCGCATTGCCCGGACCACCGCCCGTCAGTACAAACGGTTCCGTGTAGATCATAAAGCTATCGATGAAGCGTAGCAGGAACGCGATGATCAACACCTGACGCATTTTCGGCAGCTGGATATATCGGAACACAGCCCAGCGAGACGCGCCGTCGATCCGAGCAGCCCTATAGTAGGCATCATCGATCGAGCGAAGACCTGCGTAAGCGAGCAGCACCACCAGCGATGTCCAGTGCCACACATCCATCAGAACGATGGTAAACCACGCGGAGAGCGGCTGGTTCGTGTAGTTATAGTTGAAGCCAAGCCAGTTTAGGCCATATCCGAGCAACCCGATATCGGGGAGCGAAAATATGTTCCACATGGCGCCCACAACATTCCACGGAATGAGCAGCGGAAGCGCCATCAAGACCAAACAAACTGACGCCCACGCACCACCTCGCGGCATGGCAAGCGCGATCGCGACGCCCAGGGGAATCTCTATGGCGAGAATAATAAAGGTGAATGCGAATTGGCGCAGAAGCGCATAGTGAAAGCGCTCGGACGTTAGTACCGCCTCGTAGTTAGTCGTACCTGCCCAAAAGAAGAGGTTGTCGCCAAATGTTTCTTGGAGTGAATAGTTCACCACCGTCATCAACGGGATGATCGCGTTCATGGCGACCAAGAACAGCACCGGCAAGACGAGGAACCAGGCGCGGTTATTCTCAATCTTTGTCATTGCGCCACCTCGACGCGCCAGTCATCGGCATAGATATTCACGCCTTCCGGCTTGAAATACGCCTTCGGATTGGCCGGCACTTCTGCCCCCTCGGGGAGTATCGCAGCCACGTCAACACCGGCGATTTGACCGTGGACAATCCGCTCACGCCCCACATCGTCAACCCGGCTGACAGAAAAAGGCAGGCCTTCACCACCAAGCTCAACGAATTCCGGCCGAACACCAAGCGCGGTCTTAGCGCCTGCGGGTGCCGCTACCGCGCCGCGCAATGACACTACTTCGTCGCCGATGGTGGCCGTTGCACCATCTATCTTTGCCGGAAGAACATTCATGCCGGGAGAGCCAATAAAGTATCCAACAAAGGTATGACTTGGCGTACTGAATAGCTCTTCGGGTGTGCCCACTTGGATTACTTGGCCCGACAGCATCACCACGACCCGATCCGCAAAAGTGAGCGCTTCGGTCTGGTCATGGGTTACATAAACCATCGTGTGCCCAAATTCGCGATGAAGGACTTTCAGTTGCGCACGGAGTTCCCACTTTTTCTGCGGATCGATCACCGTTAGCGGTTCATCAAACAAGATTGCCGATACGTCCTCGCGAACCATACCGCGACCAAGCGAAATCATCTGCTTAAGGTCGGCCGTCAGACCCGATGCGCGCCGGTCACCCAGGTGCGCAATCCCGAGCATATCAATGATCGCCTCGACTCGGTCTCGCACTTTTCCCGCAGGAACGCCCCGGTTCTTCAGGGGAAATGCAAGATTTTGGCGGACCGTCATCGTGTCGTAGACAACGGGGAACTGGAACACCTGCGCAATATTGCGCTGTTCCGGAGCAAAGGTCGTAACGTCCTCTCCATCAAAGAGGATGCGCCCCTCCGATGGCGTAAGGAGACCCGAAATGATGTTAAGAAGCGTCGTTTTTCCGCATCCCGACGGCCCCAGTAAGGCATAGGCGCCACCGTCGGCCCAGTCGTAATTTAGTTCTTGCAGCGCGTAGTCTGCAGGGCTTTGCGGGCGATCGGTATAGGCGTGGCGGATATGGTCCAGAGTAATCTTTGCCATGACTTATGCTGCCAGCACACTAGGTGCCTCAACGGCACGCTCATCTTCGGCAAAGACCATAAGTTTATCTCTGTCGAAGTGAAACTCGACGCGATGTCCCGGCGCAAAGGTATGCACCCCGTGGGTGAGCATGATCCATCGTTCGTATATCGCCATGTGTATGTAGGTTTCGGAACCGGTGATCTCCGTTGCTACCACCGAGCCAGAAAGGGTGACGTTGCCGGTCACCACAGGATGCAACGATAGATGATGTGGCCTGATCGCGATGGAATACTTTCCGTCGGGCAGGTGAAGATACTTTTGCGGTACTGGAATGGCATCCATGGCCGCGTCGCCACCCGTGGGCTGGGGTACGAATTGCGAGCCGGTCTTCAGAACCGCACCGAAGTTGAGTGGTGGATCAGAAAACGTTCGTGCGGTGGAAAGCGTATTAGGAGTACGATAGACGCTGACGGTGGGGCCAAATTGGGTTACGCGCCCCTCTTCCAGCGTTGCTGTATTGCCACCTAACAGAAGCGCTTCTTCGGGCTCGGCAGTTGCATAGACAAAGATCGCACCGGTTCCCTCAAAGATTTTTGGGAGTTCGGCGCGTAGTTCTTCGCGCAACTTGTAGTCGAGGTTGGCAAGGGGCTCGTCCATCAGAACAAGTTTTGCATTCTTTGCAAGCGCCCTGGCTAAGGCCGTTCGTTGCTGCTGGCCACCGGAAAGCTGCAACGGCAAACGGTCAAGATAAGGTGTCAGACGCAACAGTTCGGCAACGCGCCCGACGGTATCCTTGATTTCCTGGGACGGTCGCCGCGCGATCTTCATGGGAGAAGCAATGTTTTCGTAGACCGAAAGCGCGGGATAGTTGATGAACGTCTGGTATACCATGGCAACGTCGCGCTTTTGAACTTCAACGCCGGTAACGTCCGAGCCATCGAAAAAGACGCTACCGGTCGTGGGCTTGTCGAGGCCAGCCATAATCCGCATGAGGCTCGTCTTGCCCGAAAGGGTCGGGCCCAACAAGACATTAAGCGAGCCGGCTTCCAGGCGCATGGACACATCGCTGAGATGAACCTGATTACCGACGCGCTTGGAGACGTTCTTCAGCTCCAGCATTTTTCCCCTCCCGTCGGCTCGTTCCACCTGATCGACTCTTACTAGCCGTTATTATTCGGCCTTCACGGGCCCTTCGAACCTTCAGCGCACCCGAAGATGCCCAAGCAGGGCATCGGCAAGACGCGGTTTTGAGCCTACCCGGCGGCAACCGCCGCAGTTTTCGCCGCGCCCCCCACGATGTATTCTTCAAGCACAGCTGCCTCCCCTTCGGTAAGGCGAAGGCCCCTTTTCGTACGCCGCCACAAAACGTCTTCGGCGCAGTTCGCCCATTCTTCGTCAATCAGAAAGCGAACTTCTCGCTCATAGAGTTCTGCGCCAAAGTGTCGACCAAGATCTTCCAATCGACTACATCCGGCAAGAATTTTTTTGGCTCGCAGACCGTAAAGGCGGGAAAGACGCCTGGCGAGAGTATCCGAAAGGAAAGGGAAGTCTTCCTTGAGCATCCGCCACTGATCGCGCCCTTTACGCACCGGAAAGTCGCCCCCGGGGAGCGGCGTGCCTGCCGTCCATGGGGCGCCTTTTTCGCCGATCAATTCGCCAACCTTCACCGCCGCTGCCTCTGCAAGCTTGCGGTAGGTGGTTAGTTTTCCGCCGAAGACATTGACGAGCGCCGCATCGCCCTCTCCGGACGCTTTGAGAACATAGTCACGGGTGGCTTCTTGAGCTTCTGAGGCACCATCATCATAAAGCGGCCGGACGCCCGAATAAGTCCAGACGATATCGTCTTCTGTTACTGGCTCATCAAAGTATTCGCTGGCCGATTTGCACAGGTATTGGGTCTCTTCCTGCGAAATGTGCGCGTCCCGTGGCTCGCCGTCGTAGTCTCGATCGGTGGTTCCCACCAGCGTGAAATCATCTTCGTAGGGAATGGCGAAGATGATTCGCTTGTCCGCGTTTTGGAAGATGTATGCCCTGTCGTGGGAGAATTTCTGCCGGATAACAATATGGCTGCCTTGAACGAGGCGTACGTGGTGGGGGTTGTTGTGGCCAAAACCTTCTCCGAGCACCCGGTCCACCCATGGGCCGGCGGCGTTGACGACACAGCGCGCCTTCGCCTGCTGCCGCACACCGTCCTGTCCTTGTAGTGTGATCGACCACAACGCGTCGTCCGATCGAACCGATACCACTTCGGTGCGCGGCATGATGGTTGCCCCGCGGTCAGCCGCATCCCGCGCGTTGAGCACCACAAGGCGCGCATCGTCCACCCAGCAATCGGAATACTCGAACCCAGTCGTGTACTGCGACTTCAGCGGGGTGCCGACCGGGTCTTTGGAAAGATTTACTGTGCGTGTCCCCGGGAGTTCCTTTCGGCCACCGAGATTATCGTAAAGGAAGAGACCGGCTCGAAGGAGCCAACGCGGACGCAAACCTTTGTGGTGAGGCAAAACAAACCGCAGCGGCCAGATAATGTGCGGCGCCATGGCAAGAAGGACTTCACGCTCCATGAGCGCCTCACGCACAAGGCGAAATTCATAGTATTCTAGGTAACGCAGTCCGCCGTGGATGAGCTTGGTGGACCAGGACGATGTGCCCGACGCAAAATCAAGCTTTTCGGCCAGAGCCACCCGGTAACCGCGCCCGGAAAGGTCTCGTGCGATCCCACAACCGTTGATGCCGCCGCCAATGACGAAGACGTCGAAGGGCTCGCTGTCGAGCGCGGGGCCGCGGAGATCAGCCATGGGTGAAGTGTGGCATCGAAAGAAAACGAATGTCAAACGAAAATATGTGAAATTTTCGGGTCAGGTGGAAGACTTGCCGAAGGGGCCGGACTGGATGAGCCGGACGTCGTGCTCTTCGCAGACTTTTTGCAGCGAAGCGCTGCACTCGTCCGTTACGAAGGTGTCCATCTGCGCCAAATGACCAATGCGAACCGGAGCGCGGCGCGCAAATTTTGTGCTGTCGGCTGCGAGGATAACGTGACGTGCGTTCTCGATAATGGCTCGGGCGACTTTGACTTCGCGAAAGTCGAAGTCGAGGAGCGCGCCGTCGGGATCGATGGCGGAGGCGCTGATGACGGCGAAATCCACCTTGAACTGACGAATGAAATCCACCGCCGCTTCTCCGACGACGCCACCATCGCTCCCGCGCACCGAGCCTGCGGAAATGACCACCTCGATCTGAGGATAAATCCGCATCCTATTGGCAACGTTGAGATTATTCGTGATCACCATCAACGAACGATGACCAAGGAGAGCTTCTGAAACAGCTTCCGTGGTGGTGCCGATGTTGATGAACAAGGACGCATCGTCGGGGATGATTGCCGCCACCTTTGCGCCGATGGCCGCTTTTTCGTCAGCCGCAATTTGCCGCCGGTTGTCGTACTCAAGGTTCTCGGTGCCCGATGGCCGAATGGCACCGCCATGAACGCGCACGATGCGTCGTCGCACAGCCAGGTCATTGAGGTCCTTGCGGATGGTTTGGGGCGTCACGCCAAAGTGCGATGCAAGCCCGTCAACGGTGACACGCCCGCGCGCTCGCACCATGTCGGCGATGGCGTCCTGGCGCACAAACGCGTCACGCACCGGTGTGTTGGAATCATCGTCGATGGCCAAGGGCAACACTCGAAGTGCTTTCGTATCTTTCATAAATCAGCACAAATCGAAAGTTGTTGCCACCCCTTCTTTGCCCCGATCGCCCATTGCCACGATTTTGCAACCGCAGAATTATTTGACCACCGCAACGCTCTTTCGATGGGGGCCGGCGAGGCAGGTAACGGCCAAAATGAGGCCCGAGACCGTTGCGATCATCCCCGCGGCGCTGAGGGCATGATCGGTGCCGACCCACCCCGGGCCATAGCCGGCGAATGTGTAGCCGAGGACGGCGGAGGCGATGGCGAATGCAACGCTCCACGTCACTTGACGGCCGAGGTGGTCGGTCATGAGCCTGGCCGCTGCCGGAGGGCATATGAACATGGCGATTACAATGATGGAGCCCACGGCATCGAACGCAGCCACCGCCGCGACGGCCGCTGTGACTACGAGGCCGATACCCAGGAGATTGACCGGAATTCCCACCGTCGCCGCATAGCCCTCGTCAAAGGTGGTGATTTTGAGCGGGCGCCAGAACACTGCGGTGAGAAGGCAAACGGCGAGCGCCACCAGCGCCATACGGGGCAGTTCATCGGGGAGGCCCGCAAGGGCCCCGGCGTCCATCAGCGAGGCCCAGCCGACGGCGTCGAACCAGACCAGGCTCTCAAGGTTGCCGTAAAGCGCGTGCTCCACATCAAGGTGCACCGCAGATGTGTCGCTTTGCTCAAGCAGAAGAACACCCGCGGCAAAGAGCGTCGTGAAGGTCACGCCCATGGCAGCACCCGGCTCAACACGCCCAAGGCGCTTGATGGCCTCGATCATTGCCACCGCCACCACCGCAGCCAAGGCAGCGCCCAGCAGCATCGGCCAGGTGGACACAAGCCCGGTCAGCAGGAACGCGACCACGATCCCTGGAAGGACCACGTGGGAAATGGCATCGCCGATAAGCGCCTGCTGACGCAGGAGGAGAAAGTTGCCAGGCAGCGCACACGCCACCGCCGCCAGAACGCCGATCAGGAGAGGTGCCAGCGAAAGCTGAACGAACTCACCGCCGAGCCCCACTACACCGCCCTCGGCTTTTGCAAGTGACGGTCGATGGTAGCGATCTGGTCTGCGGTGAAGGCGTCCTCGATGGGCGTGAGAACGTCGCTCTGGCTCGCCAGGGCATCGGGATCAAGGGCGATGCGTGCAGCAATCCAGCGCGCTTCATCAAGGCGCGCTTTGGCGGCTTCCGTCCGACCCAACTCGGTGGGAACGCCGTCGCGGCGGATGAGACGCTCGCGCCGCAGGACGGCAAGGGTCATGGCGTCGAGGACGGGCTCGCCTTTCGAAAGAGCGAGGAGGCCCTGGCGGCGATGCACCCGAACTTCGTGGCCGCGCCGACGCAGCGCCGCCGCAAGCAAGCCCCGGCGCGGCGAAAAGAGAAACGAAATCGAAAAGATTGCGAACGCCGCCAGAACGACGATGGAGCCCGTGGGAAGGGCCGGCGCCACCGCCGAGATGGCTGATCCCCCGTACCCGGCCAGGCCACCAAAGGCCGCGGACAGCACCACCATCACGCCGGCGCGGTCGGTCCAGAACCGCGCGCTCACGGGTGGGATGATGAGGAGCGCGACGATCAGTACGAGGCCCACGACCCGCAGGCCGATCACCGTAACGGCAAGCACCAGGGCCATCATGGCGATATCGACGAGGCGCACGGAAAACCCGCTCGCAGCGGCGAACTGCGGGTCAAAGGCGACGACGGTCATGGCGCGGCGCAGGAGGAGAAGCGCCCCGAGGCAGAGCGCAGCGCCGGCCGCGATGGTGACGGCGTCGCCATAGAGCATGCCGGCGGTGGAGCCGAGCAAGAACGCCTCGAGCCCTGCCTGGCGCCCTGCGGTCATGGTTTGCACCACCGTGAGGCAAACGATGCCGAAACCGAAAAAGACCGAAAGCACCGCACCGATGGCAGCGTCCTGGGAAAGACGAGTGTGCGCCACCATGGCATCGACGGCCAAAAGGCCGATGGTGGCGCTGATGGCAGCCCCGGCGAGGAGGCCGAAAAGGTCCCGCCCGTCGCCGCCAAAACCGACCATCACCATGAAGGCGATGACGATGCCGGGTAAGGTGGCGTGGGCGAGCGCGTCGCTTACGAGGGCACGTTTTCGCAAGAACATGAAGGTGCCGCACGCACCAGCTGCGACGCCGAGTATGGCGGCACCCACGGTCACCACTGCCGCGTTGTAGCCAGCCGATAGGGTCAGCGCTTGAACGAGCGCGAGCATCGCCTGCGCCTAAAAAGCCCCCAGTCGGAGCTTGTCGAGCTGGGCTGTGGCAAGACGGCCGCCGTAGGTGGCGCGCAGGTTCTGCGCATTAAAGGCCTCTCGCAAGGTCCCTTCGGCGATCTTTCGCACGTTAAGCAGGAGGACACGGTCGAACGCCCCTTCCACGGTGGAAAGGTCGTGATGGACCACCGCAAGGGTCCGGCCCTCGGCGCGCAGGGCGTGGAGTACGTCGATGATCGCCCGCTCGGTGGCCGCGTCAACGCCTGCAAAGGGCTCGTCCAGCAAAAGAAGTCTGGCGTTTTGGGCGAGCGCTCGGGCGAGGAAGACGCGCTGCTGCTGCCCGCCCGACAATTTTCCGATCTGGCGGTCAGCAAAGTCCGCCATCCCCACCCGCTCCAGCGCCTCCATGGCCGCTGCCCGTTCCGCCCGGCCGACCCGCCCCAGAACACCAAGGCGGCGGTAAAGCCCCATCATCACCACATCGATCGAGTTGGTGGGAAAATCCCAGTCAACACTCGCCCGCTGGGGCACGTAGGCGATGAGCCTTTTAGCCTTTTTAAGGGGCACGCCGAACGCGGTCACCGTCCCCGAAAGGGGTTTGGTGATCCCCAGCGCCGCTTTCAAAAGCGTCGACTTTCCGGCGCCGTTGGGGCCGATAATCGCGGTCATGGAGCGCTCCGGAAAGACCGCGTCCATGGAAAACAGCACCGGAGCGCCGCCATAGGAGACCGTTAGCCCGCGAATGGCCATCGCTGGCGTCTCGATTTCATCCTGGTTCGCCGCCGCGCCCCCATCGGTGGCAAGTTGGATCGC
>JBCCYN010000131.1:0-13495 GCA_039189655.1 Pseudomonadota bacterium
CCCCCCCCAACCCCAACCCGCGTCCCCTTTTCATGTTCCTTTGGTGGGACACCAAAAAAGCGACGTTCCTTCGGAGCCGACACCGCCAGGAGCCCGCGCGAAGCCTGTCGGGTCAAGGCCTTCAGAGCGCAGCGTGCCTTGAGGCGTCAGGCTTCGCGCGGGAGCATGGGCAAAGGAGGGAGCAGCCCCGCACCGTCTCCATGGGGCACTGAAAACATCGACACTGCTTCGATGAGCCCTTGGCGTGATGGGTCTTGAGGTCGTTCCTTTAGATCAGCTTTTCCCCAGAGCAGGTCGCAGGATCGTGGGATCGCATGACCTTCTCTAAGTTCTTGTCTTTCCGCGCGGTTCTAGGCGCAGCATGATTCCATGTCGCTGAAACGCACTCTAGCTCGTCGGCCGGGATGGCGGGTATTCGTCAAAGCGCTCGTCAATGGCGTCCACTCGAAAGCGTGTGCCAAACACCAGCTCCACAAAGACCAGCGTGCCTTTTTCACTTACCGCGGTGAAGCATGCCCGGGATGTATCGTCCCTGCGCGGGTAGGTGAAGCAGGTAACGCCGCCATCGTGGACCTCCACGAAGCCCGCCGAAATGCGCCCCTCGATGTTAAAAACCGTATCACCGGAAGGGGCGATGCACTCAAACCAGCGCTGGTTGGTGTCCTCCAGAACCCCCACGAGCCGCTTTCCAAGAATCAATTTCTTGATTTCCTGCGCCGCCAGGGTGTCCGCCGCAACACCCGACGGGGGCAGGAAGAAGGCCGACACGACGGCCAGAGCAACGATAAAACGCAACGCTCGTCCCCTAAAACCCAGGCGATCCGCCGGAAGCCAGCTCCAGCCATCGCCGTCCGCAAGCCACCGCCCGCCAATGCCCTCGGCCACTTCGGCGGTTCCCTAGCGCAAAATGCAGTCAACCTTGTGGCAAGGGACCCATACTTGGCCCGATCTATGGCCCCCAATCCCGGACGGGCCTAGGCGCGCGAAGGGCAGTGCGTTATTGGGCCGTCCCATAGGAAGCTCAGAACGCGCGGGAACGGATCAATGGTGGACGTCGACAAGCTGAGGCCCATGGCGAACGCAATCCGCATGCTCGCGGTGGACGCCGTCGAAGCGGCAAAATCGGGACACCCCGGCCTTCCCATGGGTGCTGCCGACCTCGTCACCACGCTGTTCGTGCGCCACATCCGCGTTGATCCTGCGGATCCGGGCTGGCCCAACCGCGACCGTTTCGTGTTGTCGGCTGGGCATGGCTCGATGTTGCTTTATGCCCTTTACCATCTCCTCGGCTACGAAGACTTCCCCATCGAGCAACTGAAGCGCTTCCGCCAGCTCGGCTCGATAACGGCGGGGCACCCGGAATATCCCCACGGGCGCGGGATCGAGACCACCACCGGCCCGCTGGGTCAGGGCCTTGCCACCGCCGTCGGCATGGCCCTTGGTGAGCGGATCATGAACGCCCAGTTCGGCGATGACATCATCAACCACCGCACCTTCGTCCTCGCTTCCGACGGCGATCTCATGGAGGGGATCAGCCACGAAGCCATCAGCCTGGCCGGTCACCTGCGGCTCAACAAGCTGACCGTCCTTTACGACGACAACGGCATTTCCATCGATGGGCCGCTGACGCTGTCGGAGTCTGGAGACCCCGTAAAACGGTTCGAAGCGGCGGGCTGGGCGGCAGAGCTCATCGACGGCCATGACACCGCCGCCATCGATGCGGCGCTCAAGCGTGCAAGCGAAAGCGACCGCCCCACCTTGATTGCCGCAAAGACCACCATCGGGTTTGGCTCCCCCCACAAGGCGGGCACCTCCAAGGCGCACGGAAGTCCCCTGGGTGCGGACGAGGTCGTTGCAACCCGCGAGGCGCTGGGCTGGGAGTATGGTCCCTTCGAGGTACCGGCCGAAATCCGCGATTCCTGGCGCATTGTGGGCCTGAGATCCGCCCAGGCGCACCGCGAGTGGAACCAGCGCTTTGAGGCCATGGATGCGGAAATGCGCGCCGACTTCGATCGACGAACCAACGGCGAGCTCCCCGGCGAGTTTGCCCCCGCCATGGCAGAGCTGCGCGAAACCCTGAAGGCCGAGCGGCCCTCCATGGCAACGCGCAAAGCGTCCGAGCGGGTCCTCAACACCGTCAACGGCCTGGTGCCGGAAACCGTGGGTGGCTCAGCAGACCTTACCGGCTCGAACAATACCAAGACCGATCACATGGGCCCCATTGCGCCGGGCGAATATGCGGGCCGCTACATCCACTACGGCATTCGCGAGCACGGCATGGCTGCCGCCATGAACGGGATCGCCCTCACCGGCGGCCTCATTCCCTATGGCGGCACTTTCCTCACCTTCTCCGACTATTGCCGCCCGGCGATCCGGCTTTCGTCGCTGATGGGGCTTCGGGTGGTCTACGTGATGACCCACGATTCCATCGGGCTCGGCGAGGATGGCCCCACCCACCAGCCGGTGGAACAACTGGCGGCCCTGCGCGCCATCCCCGGGCTTGTGACCCTCAGGCCGTGCGACGTGGTGGAAACCGCCGACGCCTGGGAAATCGCCGTCACCCGCAACGGCCCCACCGTCCTGGCGCTCACCCGCCAAAACCTTCCCACCCTTTCCCTTGCTGAGGGCAACGAAAACCGCTCCCAGCGCGGCGCCTACCGAATTCTTGAGGCCGACGACACACCGCAGGCAACGATCTTTGCCACCGGCTCTGAGGTGGAGATCGCCGTCGATGCCGCCCGCACGCTCAAATCCCTCGACATCGACACCGAGGTGGTGAGCGTCCCGTCCATGGAGCTGTTCGCTGCGGCCGACCCCGACTATCGCGCCTCCATCATTGGCGAAGCGCCGGTGAAGGTGGCCGTTGAGGCCGCCGTGCGGTTTGGCTGGGACTGGCTCATCGGCCCGGACGGGATTTTCGTCGGCATGACCGGCTATGGCGCGTCAGGTCCCTACAAGGAACTCTACGAGCACTTCGGCATCACGTCCGACGCCGTGGTCACAAAGGTGCGCGCGCGCTTCGACCGCTAGGACATTTGCCCTTCAGGACTGCCGGAACCCACCGGCGGCAGCGGCGAGACCGACTAGACCCAAGGTCTCGCCTGGGCGATGTGCTCTTCGTGCGTGGAAATCGGCTCAGACTTCTGGAGCGTCAGCGCGATCTCATCAAGGCCGTTGAAGAGACAGTGCTTGAGCCAGGGGTCGATCTCGAAGGACACAGGCTCACCGTCCGCGCCGTCGATGCGCTGGGCTTCCAGGTCCACCGTGAGCGTCGCGTTGGCCCCGCGTTTGGCGTGATCCATCAGCCGGCTCAGCTCCTCCGCCGTGACCCGCACGGGCAAAATCCCGTTCTTGAAGCAGTTCTGGTAGAAAATGTCGGCGAATGACGTGGAGATCACGCACCGAATGCCCCGGTCCAGCAAGGCCCAGGGTGCGTGCTCCCGGGAGGAACCGCAGCCGAAATTGTCCCCTGCCACCAGGATGTTGGCCTTGGCGTAGGCGGGTTGATTAAGGGGAAAATTAGGGTCGAGCTCGCCGTCGTCCGTGCGTGAGATTTCTGCAAAAAGACCCTCGCCCAAACCCGTGCGCTTGATGGTTTTCAAGTAGTCCTTCGGGATGATCATGTCGGTGTCGACATTGATCATGTCGAGCGGCGCGGCGGTGGACGTGAGGGTTTTAAAGGGCTGCATCCTCAGTTTTTACCGCGTCGCGGGGGATCGGCGCAACTGAACTTGCCGCAAGGACGCCGCCACCAGCCCACTCCGGCTCCCCGGCCCTGCTTCATCGCCGCCGGCAAAACCGAACGCTAGAGCATTGGCAAGGCGCACCCCGACCCCGCCGCTGTCCCGGCGGGTTCCCGCGTCAATTCCAAAAGCCCACCACAAACACTGTCGACGTTTTAGGGATTGGGCCGCGCCATGGCGTAATACTCTTTGTTAGGCTTCATCTTGGTGGCGCTCGCCACGCGGTTGGTCATGTTGAAGAACCCGGCGACGGCCACGATGTCCCAGATGGCGTGCTCGCTGAAGCCAGCCTTGCGCAATGCCTTAAGGGAGGCGTCGTCGATATCGGCGGGGGTGCGCGTCAGCCGGCTTGCAAATTCCAACATGGCGCGATGTTTGGCGCTGAGCTTGGCTGCGCGAAAATTCACGCTGAGCGTGTCGCCGAGGTGGGGATCCCCGGACAGGGCGCGAACCGTCGCGCCATGGGCAACAATACAGTAGTGGCACCGGTTTTCCGCCGATACCACCACGGCAATCATCTCCCGCTCCAGCTTGGAAAGCTCTGATTCGGCGAGCATCAGCTCGTTATAGAACTCTGTGAAAACCCGCAGCTTTTTCTCATCGAATGCGTAGGCGCGCAGCACATTTGGTACGAGGCCCAGCTTCTCTTGGCATTTGTCGAAATACGCAGTCGTTTCCGCCGATAACTCCTCTGGCGGCAGTTTTAGGGCAATCACAGGCGCAAGGTCGGGCATAGCGGCCTCCGGTTGGATGTGACACGGTTGATTGCCGCAGAACAAAGCGTCACGAAAGAGAATAAGCGCCATAGGGAGGACGCAACCGATGCTTGAGGATTTCGAGGAATCGAAAGATGCAAAACTCGGTCAGCTGACCGGCGAGGTCCGTGCTGCCGGTGGCGATGTGGGCTTTGCCACGTTCGCGGAAGTCCTCTTTCGCCATGCCGCCGGCGAAGACCTCGCCCACTATAGCGTTGACCATCTCATGCGCCTGGCGCGCGCTGGCTGGGAATCCCTAAAAAGTCGGAAGCCCGGGCAAGCCCGCGTGGTCGTCCTCCCGCCGGAGGAGGTCGCGGTGACCGAGGCCGACACCGGCCGCGCCATTACGTTGATTGAAACCCTTCACGACGACATGCCGTTCTTATTCGGCTCCCTGAAGAACGAACTCCACAATCAAAATCTCGACATTCATCTCATTGTGCACCCGATCCTGGCGGTGGAGCGGGACCCGGACGGCAACCTCGTGCGCTTCCACGGCGAGGCGCGCCACGGCGATGGGCATAGTCACGAGAGCTTTGTCCATATCCACGTCAGCGCCATCGACGACCCGGACCGGCGCATTGAACTGGAAAAATCCCTTTGCGAGGTGGTCGATGCGGTGGACGCCGCCGTGGAGGACTGGCCCAAAATGCGCGCGATGGTGGCCCACACCATCGTGGACTACCGTAACTCCCCGCCGCCGGTGCCCCAGGAAGCCCTCGATGAAGCCATCGCTTTCCTGGAAACGCTGGGCGACAGGCTGTTCATTTTCACCGGGGTGCGCGAATATCGATTGGACGGCACGGTGGATGAGGGCGAGCTTGTCCGCGAAGATACACCGGGCCTCGGGATTCTTCGGGACCCTGACCTCAAAGTCCTGCGCAGGGGCAGCGAACTCGTCACGCTCAACCCGGAAATTCGCGCCTTCCTGCGCCGCGACAATCCCGTTTACGTCTCCAAAGCGAACGTAAAGAGCCGCGTCCACCGTAACGTTCACCTCGATTATGTGGGGATCAAGCGCTACCAGAACGGCGTCTTGGTGGGCGAGTTGCGGGTGGTCGGCCTCTTCACCCAGGAAACCTACACCCAATCGGTGAGCGACATCCCGATCCTGCGCGCCAAGGTGAAGGGCGTCACCGAAGCGATGGGCTTTGACCCACGCAGCCACTCCGGCAATGCGCTCTTCAACATCCTGGAAACCTACCCGCGAGACGATCTCTTCCAGATCGACGATCAGCTCCTTGCAAAGTTCTCGCTCGCAATCCTGCAACTGTCGGAACGACCGCGCGTCCGGGTGCTCACCCGCCCCGATCCGTTCGATCGGTTTGTGTCGCTGCTGGTCTATGTGCCCCGCGACCGGTTCAGCACTGCCGTGCGCGAGGGCATCGAGGAGATCATGGCCCGCGTCTACGAGGGCCATATCTCCGCCCGCACCCTTTACATGCCCGAGGGCGTTCTTGTGCGGCTTCACCTCATCGTCGGTCGCCGCGGTGGCGAAACCCCCTCCCCCGACGCCAGCGAACTGGAAGAGCGCATCGGTGCTCTCATTCGAACCTGGAGCGACGACCTCCTTCGCGCCGCGCTTACAGCGCCCAAGCTCGGCCTAGACCGGCACACCATCGACCGCTGGTCCGATGGCTTCTCTGAAAGCTATCGCGCCACCTACTCCGCTGACCGCGCCGTGCGTGACATTACGATCCTGGAACGCATCGGCGATGAGACCCCGACGGCGATCCTCTTCTTCCGCCGGGAAGGCGATGTGAGCACCCGCTGCTCCCTTAAAATTTACCACAAGGGCGCGGCCATCCTGCTGTCGGCGCGGGTGCCGATCCTGGAGAATATGGGCTTTCTCGTCATCAATGAGCGGACGTTCCGTGTTGAGACGCCGGACAATGACGCGGGCCTTTTCATCCACGACATGTCGCTGGAGCTGGCCGCGGGCGGCGACATTGACGTGTCGGGGAACGCGGAAAAACTCCAGGCCCTCTTCATTGCCGTGTGGGAAGGGCTTGCCGAGAGCGATCCGTTCAACTCCCTCCTGCTCAATGCCGGACTTGCCTGGCGCGAGATCGCGATCTTGCGCGCTATTTCCCGTTACCTGCGCCAAACGGCCATACCCTACGGCCAGGACCTCATGGCCGCGACGCTCAACGGCTACCCTGACGTTGCCCGCGCCCTCATCGACCTCTTCAACGCCCGTTTCGACCCGGCCTTTGGCGGCGACAGCCGCGAAGAGGCCCAGGAAAAGATCAACGCCAGCATCGAGATGCTGCGCCAGGACGTGGAGAGCCTTGCAGACGACACCATCGTCCACCGGTTCCAAAACGTTATCGACGCCATGCTGCGCACCAACGTCTTTCAGCGCGATGAGGCCGGTGAGCCGGTGGAAACCTTCGCCTTCAAGCTCGACCCCCACAAGATCAAGAGCTTGCCCAAGCCGGCGCCCTACCGCGAAATCTGGGTTTATTCGCCCCGGGTAGAGGGGGTTCACCTGCGCTTTGGTCCGGTGGCGCGCGGCGGCCTGCGCTGGTCCGACCGACCGCAGGACTTCCGCACCGAAGTATTGGGGCTCGTCAAAGCCCAGCAGGTCAAAAACGCCGTCATCGTTCCAGTGGGCGCCAAGGGCGGTTTCTTCCCCAAAAAACTGCCCGACCGCTCCAAACGGGACGCCTTCTTCAACGAAGGCCGGGACGCCTATAAAATCTTCATCAACGCCCTCCTTTCCATCACCGACGACCGGGACGGCGACACGATCGTGCCGCCCCAGCAGGTGGTCCGCCAGGACGGCGACGACCCCTACCTGGTGGTTGCCGCCGACAAGGGGACTGCGACCTTCTCCGACACCGCCAATGCCATTAGCGAGTCGCGCGGCTTCTGGCTCGACGATGCGTTCGCCTCCGGCGGATCGGCCGGCTACGATCACAAGGTGATGGGCATCACCGCCCGCGGTGCCTGGGAGGCCGTCAAGCGCCACTTCCGCGAGATGGACCACGACATTCAGAGCACACCCTTCACGGTGGTGGGCGTGGGTGACATGTCGGGCGATGTCTTTGGCAATGGCATGCTCTTGTCGCGCCACACCAAGCTCATCGCCGCCTTCGACCACCGCGACATCTTCATCGATCCGGACCCCGACCCCGAAGCGAGCTACACTGAGCGCGAACGCCTCTTCCAGCTGGCCCGGTCGAGCTGGCAGGATTATGACCGCGCGAAACTCTCCGCCGGCGGCGGGATTTTCTCCCGGTCATCCAAATCCATCACCTTGTCGCCCGAGGCTCGCTCGGCCATCGATATCGGCCCCGGCCCCCACACCCCCCACGAGGTGCTGCGGGCTATTTTGCGCTCGTCGGCCGATCTTTTGTGGTTCGGCGGCATCGGCACCTATGTGCGCAGCTCGCAGGAGGCCAACCTTGAAATCGGCGACCGCGCCAACGATCCCATCCGCGTCACCGGCAAGGAGCTTCGCTTCAAGGTGGTCGGCGAAGGCGCAAACCTTGGGGTGAGCCACAAAGGGCGCATCGAATACGCGCTTTCCGGCGGCCGCATCAATTCTGACGCCATCGACAACTCCGCCGGCGTGAACACCTCGGACGTGGAGGTGAACATCAAGATCGCCCTCGCGGAAGCCATGCGCCGGGGCAAGCTCACCCGGGAAGACCGCAACGCGCTACTCGAAAAGATGACCGACGAAGTCGCCGAAATAGTGCTGCGCAACAACTATCTGCAGACCCTCGCCATCTCCCTTTCCAAGCGGCGCAACACGGAGGCCGCCGGCTTCCAAATGCGCCTCATGGATGTCTTGGAGCCCCGGGGGCTCGACCGGGAGATTGAAGACCTTCCCACCGACACGGCGCTCCACGACCGGGTGTCCGTTGGCGAGGGTCTCACCCGGCCCGAGATCGGCGTTCTCCTCGCCTACGCCAAGCTCACCTTATTTGACGACATCTTGGCATCGGACGTTCCTGACGATGGTTATCTCGGTCGGGAGCTCGGCCGTTACTTCCCGGTGGAGATGACGGACAATTTCAGCGAAGAAGTTCAGTCCCACCGACTGCGGCGGGAAATCATCGCCACCATGCTCGCCAACTCCATGATCAACCGCGGCGGGCCCACCTTCATCATTCGCGTGGGCGATCAAACGGGAGCGGCGGTGTTTGAGATCGCCCGTGCGTTCGCCGCCGCGCGCGATGCCTATAACCTCCTAGGGATCAACGCCGCGGTCGATGCCTTCGACAACACCCTCACCGGCGATGTTCAACTCGGTCTTTACGCCGCAAACCGCGATCTCCTGATCGACGCGACCGTCTGGTTTATTCGCAACGAGACCTTCGAAAACGGCCTTGAGGCAGTCATCGAGCGGTTCCGTGCAGGCCTCCAGGAATTGCAGCAGCCACAGTTCGTCCACCTCCTCACGGAGGATGAGCGCGCGGGCATAACCTTGCGCGTGGAAGAACTCATTGGCGCCGGTGTTCCGGAGGAAACCGCTGCGCGCCTTGCCCGCGTTCCCCTTGCCATCGCCGCCCTCGATATCGTCACCGTGAGCGACAGTTGCAGCGTCCCGCTCTACGACGCTGCCGATGTGTGGTTTGCGGTGGACCGGCGGTTCCGCTTCGCCAAGCTCGACGACATCGCCAAAGAAATCGATGTGACCGAGTACTATGACGGCCTTGCCCTCGATCGGGCGCGTCGTGGGCTGGCGGACGCCCACAACACCCTTGCCATTGCCGTCCTCGCGGCCACCTCCCCCGGCGATGGCACCGGTGAGGATCGCCTCAACAAGTGGCTCTCGGGCCGGGAGACGATGATTGCCCGCACCGAGCAGGCAGTTCGCGAGGTGGTGGACAGCGGCCAAGTATCCATTTCCCGCATTGCAGTGGCGTCCGGGCTGTTATCCGATCTTGCCGGACAAGCTGAACTCGCAGCATGATTAAGCAGACGTAAACCATAATATTCGGAGATTTATGCTTCCGAGTTAACCTTCGTTTTACCGCGACCGCTTACCGAATCAATCGCCGATTGCGTGAGGGTAATGCGTCGCAATGAGCTCGCGAAAAGCCGGGGCGGCCACACCGCTCCGGCGAACACCACCAAAAAGAACGCTGACGGAAAGTATTTGGTGCGGCAATTCGCTGGAATTGCTTGCCGACATTGCCCCCGGCTCCGTAGACGTTGCCTTCGCCGACCCGCCCTATAATCTCCAAATCGACGATGACCTTCTGCGGCCCAACCAGACCAAAGTGGACGGCGTCGATGCGCAATGGGACCGCTTTTCCAGCTTTGGCGCCTACGACCGGTTCACGCGCTCCTGGCTGAACCTGGTACGCCGGGCCCTAAAGCCCAACGGCACCCTTTGGGTGATCGGCAGCTACCACAACATTTTCCGGGTGGGCGCCGCCCTTCAGGACGAGGGTTACTGGATCCTCAACGACGTGGTCTGGGTCAAAACCAACCCCATGCCGAACTTTCGCGGCCGCCGTTTTACCAATGCCCATGAAACGCTGATCTGGGCGGTCGCTGACAAAAAGCGCACCGACTACACGTTCAACTATAAATCCATGAAGTCGTTCAACGACGACCTTCAGCACCGCTCCGACTGGACGCTTCCCCTTTGTGTTGGCCCGGAACGATTGCGCGATGAAACCGGCGCAAAGCTCCATCCCACCCAAAAACCCGAAGCGCTCCTTAATCGCATTCTTCTTGCGTCCTCCCGCCCGGGAGACCTCGTCCTCGACCCGTTCCTGGGGAGCGGCACCACCGGCGCGGTGGCCAAGCGCTTGGGCCGCCGGTTCATCGGTCTTGAACAAGACCCGGCCTACGTGGCGCTCGCCCAACAACGCATCAACGATGTCATGACGGTGGAGGATCCGGAGCAGGACGGATTTGCACCGCGGCCCACGCGCATTCCCTTCGGCCTTTTGGTGGAGGCGGGCCATGTGCGAGCCGGCCAGAAGCTCTTTGGCAACCCCGGTCAGGCCGTGGCCAAGGTGCGGGTGGACGGGTCCATCCGTTCCGGGGACCACGAGGGCTCGATCCACAAGGTGGGCGCTGCGGTGCGAAACGCGGCCGCTTGTAACGGGTGGACCTTCTGGCACGTGCGCCAGTCAGGCGGCGCCCTTGTGCCCATCGACACCCTGCGCGAGGCCATGCGCCGGGACCTTGCCGCCTAGAGCGGGTGGGCACGGCGACAGGGAGCCGCGCCATCAACCCGAACGCCGGCGGCGCACGCCTTAGGAGTCGGTTTTTTCCCGGATGGCCTCAAGCTCGATCACGAGGGGTATTTCGTCCCCAACCAGGCCATCTTCCACGGCGTAGCTCATTCCCCAATCGCTGCGCTTGATGGTGGTTTCAGCGGTCACGCCCACGACGTAGTTATCGCCCCAGGGATAAGGGCCGATCTTGTTAAGCGTCACGTCGAGCGTCACCGGTAGCGATTTTCCCAAAAGGGTCAGGTCGCCCATCACCTTCCCGGTGGTGTCGGAAAGCGCTTCCGACCCGGTCATCACAAACGTGGCGACGGGAAAATTCTCGACGTCCAAAAAGTCGGCGGCCCGCAGGTGATCGTCCCGCCGTTCGTTGTTGGAAAAGACGCTGTTGGTGTCGATCTCCACCGTGACGTCGGACAGCGTTTTGGCGTCTTCGTCGAAATTGAAGCTGCCGCTGCCGGTGAGGAACATGCCCCAGGTGCTACCGTACCCGATGTGATCGGCAGAAAAGACCACGGAGAAGTGGGTGGGGTCGATTTCATAACGCGCCGGCTCGGCGACCGCTGCCGCCGAAAGCAGAGGAAGAGCCGCGAGCGCGGCCCCAAGGCGTGTGCCAATGCCCATAGATCATCTCCAGCCAAGAGGTTGTTTCGACGATATTGGGCGCTTGGGCGCTGCTTCCACGCAGGCAGGCCCGATTGAACAAATTGTCATCAACTCGCGTGAGCGAAGAGCCGGTTCTGGAGGGGCCCGGCAGTTTGCGCCGAAGACCGTCAGAGGGTGACGTGGATCCCCCGCTCCGGCACCACCACGCGCCCTCCCAGATCGCCCAGCGCGGCAATGAATTTGTCGGGTGTTTGGTCCAACTGCGGGAAAGTGCCGTAGTGGCAGGGCACGATCGCGTCGAACTGAAAGAAGCGCTTACACGCCAGCGATGCTTCGCGGGCGCCCATGGTGAAGCGATCACCGACGGGCACCAGACCGATGCGAGGCGCATAAAGCTCGTTGATGAGCGCCATGTCGCCGAAAATCCCCGTATCGCCCATGTGGTACAAAACCTTGTCGTCCTTGGGCGTGACGATCAGGCCGAGGGGATTACCCATGTATGACGTCCCCGTCGAGGTCGTGATCGACGACGAATGCAACGCGTTGACGAACGTGACGGCAAATTCGCCGCAGTCCACGGTGCCGCCGTGGCCGCCGGGATTGACGTTTTCGGCCCCCTGGGCGGCGCACCACTCGCAAAGCTCGAATCCGCCGACGACCTGCGCCCCAGTGGTTTTTACGATCTCCAGGGTGTCACCGAAATGATCGTTATGGCCGTGGGTGAGGAGGATGTGGCTGATCCCGCCGGACGGGCCGGCCCAGTCACCGTCCCAGGTGGGGTTATCGGATAAGAAGGGGTCGATGAGCAGCGCAGTGTCGCCAAACTCGACGCGAAACGCCGAGTGTCCGTACCAGGTGAGCCTCATGGACATCTCCAATTGATGGGCTGCGGCACCACACCGTTCGGCCCGTTGCGGGCGTCGGTCCCGTGACAAGATGAGATGGGCTTTACACCGGCGCCGGCGCCTTGGGAATTACGCCGCCCGCGCCACCGCCTTTTTCATGAGCGTTGGAAGGCCCGCCTCATCGGGCCGCCGCCAGTACGCGCCGCTGGGCGGACGGGCGCGGGCTGGGGCATCGGCGCGAAACACGCGCAGCGTCAGTTCCGCGTGGGTGAAGCCGTGGGTGATGCTTCCCGCCTCCACCCACTTTGCCCTGAATGGGGCGTGACGAAAGGGGTTTTCCGGTGGCGCGCCCCATGGCGAACCGAAGAGTTCTGGCATCCCCCCCAACAGCCCCTTGGGCGGCCGCTGCCGGAAAAGACAGCTTCCATCGGCGCGAAACGGCGCAAAGACCGCCCCGTGCCACTCTTTCCGGGGCTTTTTCGGTACCTTCTTGGGGAAATCGAGGGGATCGCCCACCGCTGACGCGGCGCAATGGTCGGAGAGGACGCAAAACCCGCACACGGGCTTGCGCGGCGTGCAGATGGTGGCGCCGAGATCCATCATCGCCTGGGCAAAGTCGCCGGGCCGATCCGCCGGCAACATGGCGCGCACTGCATCGTGGACGGTCTGGGCCACCGTTTTGGGAGGGTCCTGGAGCCGCAGCAGCCGCGCCACCACACGCTCCACATTGCCGTCCACCACGCTCACCGCCTCCCCGAAGGCGATGGCTGCCACGGCCGCGGACGTATAGACGCCCACCCCCGGCAACGCACGCAATCCGGCCGAACTCCTCGGAAAACCGCCCCGCGCAGCAACTTCCCGGGCGCAGGCAAGGAGGTTGCGGGCCCGGGCGTAGTAACCAAGCCCGGCCCACGCCTCCATCACCGCAGCATCGTCTGCTGCCGCGAGCGCCTCCACGGTGGGCCATCGCGCCAGGAATCGCTCGAAATAGGGAACGACGGCGGCAACGGTGGTTTGCTGCAGCATCACCTCCGAGAGCCACACCCGGTAGGGGTCCGGCCGCGCCTGCCGCCAGGGCATCGCGCGCTGGTGCCGGTCATACCAGCCGAGGAGGGCTCGCCCCGCCGACCCATCGAGAGGTTTCACCGTCCGGTGGGTGAGCGCGGGCAAAGGCTTCGTCATGGCGCCATCCTGGGGGCGCAAGCCGGCGGCGCAAGTCCCTCCACGCCATCATTCCGGCTTTCCACCGGCCGATTTCAGCACCCTTGCCCCCAGGGGGCGGATGGCCCACCGTGCGGCTCATGCCCCGTGCCCCAAGAAGCCCCCGCCCGCTCGCCGAGATC